>DAOUMF010000116.1:0-19793 GCA_034411955.1 Dehalococcoidia bacterium | reverse complement strand
AGGCCGATGTCCAGGGCGCCCACCGGCACCGCCTCGCCCTCGACCTCCTGGATCGCCGCCGCCAGCCGCGACGCCAGAGGCACGCCGCGGGTGCGCATCCCCACCAGCACCACACCGTCCAGGCCGCGGTTGCGCTCTACGATCTCGTGGGCGATGCGGCGGACGGCGCGGCGGATGTCCTCGGCGGTTAGGACGGTCTTCACCCCACACCTCCCCACCCCGCCGGAAGAACGAAGAAGGAAGAGGGAAAAAGGCCGCGCCCGCTCCTTCCTGCTTCCTCCTTCCTTCTTCCTTCCAGGCAGCAAACAGCCCTCCCGCCGTAGCGACGGGAGGGCTTCCAGTTCGCTCCGTATATTGCGGTCTTTCCTTGACCGGACTCGCTTGCCACCGGCCGTCTCTCCTTGTCGGCCTCACGGGACCGACTTAAAGGCTCGACCCGTCGGCTCTGCTCAGGGCAGGCCCTTCGGCTTCGCTCAAGCCAGGCAGAAAACCGAAGTTTGCTGTCTCCCGTATGCTATCACGGGGCACAGCGTGTCGGCAACAAGCCGCGCCTGCCATGACAAATGCGTCTCAACTGCCCAAATTCCAAGGAGGTACCATGGCTGACTTTGTGAAGGTGGCGAGCATGAAGGATGTGCCCGCGGGCGAGATGCTTGTCGTCCAGGTGGGCGCCGACGATGTGGTCCTGGCCAACGTCGATGGCCACATTTACGCCTTCGGCAACGAGTGCACACACCGCGGCGGCCCCCTGGGCGAGGGGATCCTGGAGGGGGACACGGTGGAATGTCCCTGGCACCAGGGCCGGTTCGACGTGAAGACCGGCGAGGTGATCGACGCGCCGCCCGACAGTCCCCTCCCAACCTACCACGTGCAGGTGGAGGGAGAAGAGATCAGCATCGCCAAGGGCTAGGCGTGCTTCGCGCCGAATCGAGATCAGGCAGGAAGCCGCGGGCGCGGGACAGGAAGGTCAGGCCTACGCGGGCAGGATCAGAACACCTCGAGGCCGTGGGCCTCCAGGAGGGCCGTGTCGGAGAGGATGATCTGAGTGTCGCCATCGGCCACGACCCGCCCTTCGTCCATGACGACGGTGCGGGGGAAGAGATCACGCACCATCGGGATGTCGTGGGTGGAGACGATCATCGTTTGAGGCAGCTCCCGTAGCAGGTGTATCAACTCGCGCCGAGCGCTCGGGGCGAGGCTGGAGGTGGGCTCGTCCAAGGCCAGGATGGGTGGGTGCATGGACAGCACAGTGGCGATGGCGACCCGCTTCTTCTGGCCCAGGCTCAAGCGGTGCGGCATTCGCTCCTCGAACCCCTCCATGCCCACCTGCTCCAGCGCCCATCGCGCGCGACGCAACACCTCGTCCCTGGGCAGACCCATATACAGCGGCCCGTACGCTACGTCGTCTAGGACGGTGGGGGAGAAGAGCTGGTCGTCCGGGTGTTCGAAGACCAAGCCGACCTGGGCGCGGACGAAACGCATGTTGTGGTTGCACAAGCGCCGCCCCATGATTTCGATGTTGCCGCTCCCCCGCAGGATGCCGTTGAGATGCATGAGGAAGGTGGATTTGCCGGCGCCGTTGGGCCCCAGCAGGGCCACTTTCTCTCCCTCTCCCACCGTAAGGCTTACGCCCCGCAGGGCCTTGACCCCATCTGGGTAAGTGAAGCGCAGGTCGGCGATCTGCATCGCCGTCTGGACGGCGACGCTAGCCTCAATAGTGCGCATAGGCCTGGATCCCCATAGCGTAGAGGGCCACACACACTCCCAGCGTGATCTCCGCTGCCCGCCAAGGCGGGTTCCAGAGAAACCTGGGCTCACCGTCATAGCCCCGCGCCTGCATCGCCGCGTAGACGCGCTCGCTGCGCTCATAGCTGCGGAGGAAGAGCGAGCCGACCATGTTCCCCAGGATGCCTGCCCGCCACCAAGTCGTCCCGCCGCTCTTTCGGCCCTCCACACCAGCGCTGCGGCTGTCGCGAGCGCGCATGAGGCGCAACGCCTCCTCGGCGATCACGAAGATGTAACGGTACATGAACGATACGGTCGCCACCAAGATGCGGGGCACGGCCACGAAGCGCAGAGCCCGCACCAGATCGACGGCCGAGGTCGTCGCCGTAAGCACCACGGCGGCCGTGACCGCCAGCCATGACTTGGCCAGGATAGTGATGACGGCCACGAGCCCCTGGCGTGAGGCGTCCCAGCCGAAGAGAGGAAGGGTGAACAGCGTCTCGCCCTGCTTGGTGAACATGAGAGGGACAGCGGCCAGGATGAAGGGCAGGGCCAGGGCCGAGCGGCGCAGCACCAGCAGGGGCGATAGGCCACCAGAGGCGATGACCACAGGCAAGGGGGCCGCCATCAGGGCCAGCGCCGGCCAGTGGCCGACGGGCGTGAGGGTGACAGCGAAGATGTAGGCTACCGTCACCGGTAGCTTCACACGGGCGTCCGCCTTATGGAGGAGGCTGCGGCCCGCCTCGTAACGTTCAAGGGCGCTGACATGAATGGCCATCACACTATTTCGAAAGAGCTTCCAGGGCGATCCCCACCAGTCCGCGGTCCGATCTAGACGCGGCTACGTTCCGCCGCCCTGTCTTGAGGTCGGCCTGGCGCGCGCCTGCCCACCCGTCCTCCGCAGAACGAAGGCGACAACGAAGGTCAGCGCGGCGACGATCAGCACTCCGACTATCCCGGCCAGGATGGTCGCCACATCCTCGTTCTCGACCCCCGGAAACACGTAATCAGGAATGACCTCGTAAGGCGGAGTCTTGGCTTCGTCAAGGAATTTCTCGTCCTCCGCCACCTTCTCGAGCCCGTCGGGATCGGGCGAGGCCAGGGGAGAGAGGAAGGCGACGCCCAGGGCGATACACATTCCGACAACCACAAGAGCAACGTAGAAGCGCCAGTTCTTCATCGTCAGCTACACCTCGCTAACGGCGACTTCGGCCTCCAGCAAGTCACGCCGAGTGGCCAGTACGAAGGCAACGGCAGCCACGGTGATTAGCCCCTCGCCGATCCCGATGAGAGTGTGGACGCCCATCATGGCTGGCAGAGCGACGCTGAGGGGCGAGGTGTCAGACAGTGCCAGCTCGAAGCTTGTGGCCAGAGCCGCGATCTGGACCGATAGCCAGGCGGCGGCAAAGGCCCCGGCCAGCCGCACCCAGGGTCCGATGTAGGCAAAGCGGGCGAAGGTCCAATACACGCCATACCCAACGAAGATGGTGATAATGCCCATGTTGAAGACGTTGTCCCCCAGGGCAGCCAGGCCTCCGTCCTGGAACAGCAGTGCCTGGAGCCCCACCACAGAGGTCATCACGATGATTGCCGCCCAAGGGCCCAAGAGGATTGCGGCCAGTGCGCCTCCCAGCAGATGGCCAGAGGTGCCACCAGCCACAGGGAAGTTCATCATCTGGACAGCGAAGATGAAGGCAGCCATCACTCCCATAAGGGGCACCGTTCGCTCGCCCAGGCTGCGGTTCGTCGCCCTCACCGCCACAGCTATGGCTACACCGGAGAGCGCGAACCCCACCCCGGCTACGGGGCCGCTGACAAAGCCGTCGGGAATGTGCATGGCAGGTGCCTCGATAGCGCCTAGGGCGGATGGATCAACGGCTGCCATGTTGCCCTCCCTTCTTGTCATGCCCGGCCTCTTCGCGGCTGCATTCCTGGCACAGCCCGAAGATGGCGAAATGCTCCATGTCCGCACGGAAGCCGTGCTTCTCCAGGAGGCGGGCCCGCAGCGGCTCCATCAGCTCGTCGTCCATGGGCAGGGTGCGGCCGCACTGGCGGCAGACCAGGTGATGATGGCACGCCCCTTCCGTGAGCTCGTACTCCACGTGCCCCTCGCCGAGGTCGGTTTCGCTCACGAGGTGAAGCTTCTTAAGGATCTGGAGGGTGCGGTAGACGGTGGAGATATCCACGTAGGGGTACTGTTCCACGACCTGCTCGTGGATCGACTCTGCGCTGATGTGCCCCTTGGCGCCGTGGATGATGGAGATGATGAGCATGCGTTGGGGGGTAAGGCGGTACCCCACCTCGCGTAGGGAATCGATGATAGCGCCGTGGCCTGTCATTATCGCAATTGGGAGTAGTTGCAATTGGTTGCAAGAAACATCGTATTGCTGCTGCAACCGATTGTCAATAAGGAAGACTGCAAGGAGCGCTGCTTCCCAACGTCACCAAAGGCGGCCGCCCGTCAGCGGACGTTGGATACGGATTGACGGTCCTACTGCATCCGGTCAATCTTGCGGCAGCAAACGCCGTGCCGGGGCCCGTTACCCTCCGGCGAGAGGCGGGATCAGCGTCACCCGGTCGCCCTCGTGCAGAGGGTCAGAGAAGTCGCCTACACGGTCGTTGAGGACGATGACGCCGGCCAGTTCCTCCGGCACGTTGAGCTGGCGCACCAGCGTCAGCACCGTGGCGCCCTCCGGCAGCGTGTACTCGAACAGCGGCTGCCCGTCGGGGGCGTACTGCTCCAGATAGGTCTGAAGGTGAACAGTCACCAGCATCGGTCGTTACCCTTTGTCGGTCTCGTGAGCTAGCATAACAAGGCCCAAATCCACGTGGCAACTATCCCTGTTAGGTCGATAATCTTCGTTATCTCCCCTGCGCCAGTGTGTCTTCCCTGCGAGTTGAGCTTGCGCGTCCAAACGCAGCGTCCGTTGCCTTTGAGTCGGCCTAGCCTCTAGCGACTTGGACTCTTGTTTCTCTATCGTTCTGACCTGGCTGGAGAATGCCGGGGGCTGGTCGGACGTGGAAGTAGTCCCCGGCGAGCTCTACGGGGTTGATCGCGCTGGCGATGACGTTTCGATGGCCAATGCCGCCCGGGAACTGGAAGTTCTCCCAGGCGTTGTAGACGATCACCTGTCCAGGCTGAACCGCGGGTGACACCCTGGCCCGCACAAGGAACTGGCCTATGTCGTTGTAGACCTTGACCATATCCCCGTCTGCTATCTCCCGCGCGCCGGCGTCCTCCGCAGACATGCACATGGTGGCCTCGCCCCGCTCTAGCTCCAGCATGAGGGGGTTATCTCTGAACAAGGCATGGATGCTATGCTGGCCGTGGCCACCCGTCTACAAGTGGAGTGCGGCGAACCTGCCGGACATCCAACGTCGAGACGCGGAACGGACCTCTGACTTGACGCTAATTCGCACGGTCGGCCTGACAAAGCGCTACGCGAGAGTCACAGCCCTCGACGCGCTGGACCTTGAGCTCGATCCGGGCATCATCGGCCTCGTCGGGTCCAACGGCGCCGGCAAGAGCACCCTCATTAAGCTTCTCCTCGGTCTGCTGGAACCCACCAGCGGCTCCGGCGAAGTCATGGGGCTCGACGTCTTCCGCCAGGGTTCGGAGCTACGTCAGTTCGTCGGCTACATGCCGGAGCACGAATGCCTACCGACGGACGTGTCCGCCACCGAGTTCGTCGCCCACATGGCGCAGATCAGCGGCCTCCCGCGCGCCGCTGCCCGCGAGCGCACCGCTGAGACCCTGCGCCACGTCGGCCTTTTCGAGGAGCGGTACCGCGAGATGCGCGGGTACTCCACCGGCATGAAGCAGCGCGTCAAGCTCGCGCAGGCGCTAGTCCACGATCCTCGGCTGATGCTCCTCGACGAACCAACGAACGGACTCGACCCTGAAGGCCGCGACGAGATGCTGCGCCTCATCCGCCGCATCGGTGCCGAGTTCGGGATCGCCATCATCCTCTCGTCCCACCTCCTCAGCGAGATCGAACGGGTCTGCGACCATCTCGTGGAGATCGAAGATGGACGCCTCGTCCGGTCCGCACCCATGACGACACTCACCGCGCCCACCCGCGTCCTCGCTATCGAGGTTGACGGCGACGGCGGCCGACTCGCCGAATGTCTGGGAGAGCAAGGCGTGGCGGTGAGCAGAAGCGGGCGCTTTCTCTTGGTGCGAAAGGAAGAGGACGCTCTGCTCGATCTCATCCGGGACAGCGTCGTCGACCTCGGGCTCGGCCTGGTACGGCTGGAGCAGGGCCGCCGCCGGCTCGAGGAGTTGTTCCAGTCATGGCCCGGCCTCGAGGAAGGTGAGGACTCGCGTGCCTGACATGACAGCTGGCAGCATCTACGATGTCGGCTATCAGCGGTACGAAGGCGTCCGTCTGGGGCGGAGGCACGCCATCTGGGCGCTCTATGTCCACAGCCTTCGCGGCGTGTTCGGCATCGGCCGGTCTCTTTCGAGCAAAGTGGGGCCCATCGGTCTCGCCGTGATCGCGCTGCTTCCCGCCATTTTCCAGCTCGGGGTCGCCTCGATCGCCCCGGCGGACATCGAGGTCATCCGACCGGAGGACTACTACAACATAATCGAGGTCGTGCTCGCGGTCTTCTGCGCCGTCGTTGCGCCTGAACTCGTCGGCCGCGACCAGCGCACGCAGACGCTGTCGCTATACTTCTCGCGGGCGCTGAGGCGGCAGGACTATGCCCTGGCGAAGTTCGCCGCGCTCGTGACGGGCATGCTCGCGATCACTGTGATTCCGCAGGTGATCATGTTCGTCGGCAACGGGCTGGCAGCGAACGACTTCGGCGACTACCTACGGGACCATTGGGCAGACCTGCCATCCATTCTCGGGAGCGCCGTCTTTCTGTCAGGACTCGTCGCCAGCATCGGGCTCGTGATTGCGGCGCAGACGCCGCGGCGCGCGTACTCCACCGTCGGCATTCTGGCCGCGTTCGTTCTCACATCCGTTGTCGGGGCGAGCATCTTCGAAGCGGCCGAATGGGATGTGGGGCGGTTCGTCCTGCTCCTCAGTCCGGGTCACGTCGTCCAGGGTCTTACCTTCTGGTTCTTCGGCGCCACGTTCGATCCCGAAATGCAGCAAGCCAAGGCCGATCTCCCTGGTGTCATGTACGCCATCGACGCGGCCGCGGTCACGCTCCTCATGCTCGCCCTGCTGTTGCGCCGCTACGAGAAGATCTCGCTATGAAGACAGCCTCTCAGGCGCGGCTCGCTGGCTCGCCTTCCCCGGCGGTCACCATTGAAGTCGTCAACGTCTCACGCTGGTACGGCAACGTCGTCGCCGTGAACGACGTGTCATTCTCGCTCGGCCCCGGCATCACCGGACTGCTCGGCCCCAACGGCGCCGGCAAGAGCACCATCCTCCACATGGTCGCCGGCTTCCTCCGCCCATCCAAAGGCACGGTCCGGATCGCCGCAAGACCCGCGTGGCGGAACCACGAGATGTACCGCAACGTCGGCCTCGTACCGGAGAAGGAGGCCGTCTACACGTTCCTCACCGGCTACCAGTTCGTGCTCTTGAGCGCGAAGCTCTACGGCCTCAGCGATCCCGCCGCGGCCGCGCATCGCGCCGTCCGTGCCGTCGACATGGAAGCGGCCCAGAACCGGCGCCTCGGCGGCTACTCGAAAGGCATGAAGCAGCGCATGAAAGTCGCGGCTGCAATCGTCCACGACCCGCAGGTGCTCCTCTTAGACGAGCCGTTCAACGGCACCGATCCTGCGCAGCGACTCCAGATGATGGACCTCCTGCGCCGCATGGCCGACGAAGGTCGCACCATCGTTTTCTCCTCCCACATCCTCGACGAGGTCGAGCGCCTGGCCCAAGACGTCCTCGTGATCGTTGCTGGCCGGCTCGTCGCTTCCGGCGACTTCCGCGCGATCCGCCGCCTGATGACCGACCGCCCGCACACCTTCACTGTTCACTCCAGCAACAATCGCCGCCTCGCTGTCGCGCTAGTCGCCGACGAGTCCGTTTTCGGTGTCGAGCTGGACGACGAGCACCTGACAGTCCGTACATCCGAGTTCGCCAACTTTACCCGTGCCGCACCCAGAATTGCGAAGGCGGAGGGCATCACCCTCCAGGAGATTCTGCCCACAGACGAGTCGTTGGAGAGCGTCTTCTCCTACTTGGTGAAGCGATGAACACGACCGTCTTCATGCTCACGGTGCGACAGTTCGCCGGGCGGCGCCGCTCCCTCCTCATGTTCGGCCTCGCGCTCGTCCCCATCGCCGTCGCCATCATCTACCGGCTCGGCGAGCACCTCGACCAGCACGACTGGACCGCGAACGTCCTCCTGAACGGCATCGTCGTCACTACTATCCTCCCGCTCGCCTGCCTCATCCTCGGCACGTCCGCTCTGGGCTCCGAGATCGAGGACGGAACCGCTGTGTACATCCTCGCGAAGCCCGTGCCCCGCCGCCAAACCGTCGCGGCCAAGTTCGCGGCGTCCGCCCTTGTCACCGCCGCGTTTGTCGTTCCCGCCGCCGCCGTCTCCGGTCTCATCGCCCTCCAGGGTGTATCGAAGGAGGGCATCGTCACCGGCTTCGCCGTCGCCACCCTGCTCGGCGTCTTCGCTTACACCGCAGTCTTCATCCTGCTCAGCGTCGCCACGAGCCGCGCCCTCCTCTTCGGCCTCGCCTACGTCTTCATCTGGGAGGGCCTCGTCACCGAGCTCTTCTCCGGCACCCGCTACCTCAGCATCCGTCAGTACTGCCTCGGCATCGCCGACCTCATCTCGACGGTTAGCGAAGGGGACTTCGAAGCCAACCTCGGCGGGCCCGAAGGCCTGATACTCGCCACCGTAGCCACAGCGGCCGCCCTTGTCCTCGCCGTCCGCCGACTGGAAGCCTTCGAGCTCACCGACACGGACTAGACGAACCGACGCTGGCTGGGCTGCGCCCCTTCAGCACTCGTTATCGGACCTGGAGTACGTAAGGTTCGCTCAGTGTGCTGGCTGAAAGTGGCGATAGCACTAACATGGCGCGACACCAACTTCGCCGCCCTCAACCTAGGGAAGCGTGCAATCACCGAGGGGAAGATTCGTAAGTCCAGAGACGCCCTATTCGTCGCCATTGTGAAGAGCGCCTGCGCTGACCGGGGGTCATGGCCGGCGAGTCCCCTGTTGGGGTGAGGTAGGTTGTCCATGTTCCCGCCGGCCGCGTCACGGCTTCCTGGTCAGGCACCACGCGGCCCCAGAATCGCGTACGTGAAGCGGCCCTTCGCTACCAGGTCACCGCGCCCGCTGCGGCGTACCTCCGCCTCGGCGAAGGCGACCGCGCTGCCGACACGCAGAGTACGCGCCTCGCATTGAAGTTCGTCGCCGGGGCGCGCGGCCGAGAGGAAACTTACGTTCATGTCAACAGTTGCGAGCGGAGATTCGAGGCCGCGGACAGTGGCGATGGTGTGCGCCGTGGCCTCGTCCATCAGCGTCGTCAAGACACCGCCGTGCACCACGCCCCCCGGGTTCATGTGCCGGTCTTCGAGCTTGATCGACATCACGACCCGGCCCTCTTCCCATCCACCCAGCTCGCCCCCGATCAGATCCATTAGCGCACTCCGGGGGAGTTCCTCCGGCAGTTGCGTCATGCTTCCTCCTTCCAGCCGCCCGTGATGTTGGGGGCCAATGGCGTCAGCCTGAGGCGTTGCCGCGTATCCCACACGCTACCCGGGGCCAGGGATACACCATCGTGCCTCGCAGCCGAACCTACGGATCCCTTGAAGCCACGCACTCAACGCGCTGACGAATCTTCAGTGCCGCCCAAGCCCACGTTATCGGCTGTGCTTCGGTCGTGTCAACAAGACGCGACGGCCTGTAACAAGCCAGCTAGCCAATGCATCTAATCAGCAGAGGAGAAAGGAATGGCGTTCGGTTTGGGCAAGTCAGAGAAGCAGCCAGAGCACGAAGGCGACCCGGAGGACAGCCCGGGCGGGACCGCCGCTCACACCGAAGACGGCGACCCCTCCCCGGCTGACGAATCGCCTGCCGTGCGCCAGCCGCACGAGGAGAGCCGTGACGCCATGGCCTTTCGGCCATCGTTCCTGGATTCGGATACGCCCGGCGAACGGGCACCGGCGACCCAGCCACCCAAGGGCGACGCCTTCTTCATCTCCGTCGCCAAGAACGGCGAGGCCGAGATCCACCGCTTCGACGGCCCCTCGCAGGCCCAGACTTTCGTTGAGCAACTCCTGGAGGACGGCGTGCCCCAGGAGGAAGTAACCGCCTTCAGCGCCCGCCAGGTGACCCTGAGGGTCACACACCGGCCCATCGTCACGCTGGTCACCAGCCAGGACGGCTAGCCTTCCGCCCCCAGCCAGCCCACCCGTGCTATACTTCCCTCGATTGTGCCAGCGAGCAGAGATATGCCCAAGGCCAGGATTAACGGCATCGAGATCAACTACCAGGAGAGCGGAGAGGGCTTCCCCCTTCTGCTGATCCACGGCTTCACGGGCAACCTGCGCATCTGGACGCTCCAGGCCCCTGTCCTGACCCGCGCCTTCCGCATGGTGTCCATTGACCAGCGCGGTCACGGCCACTCCGAGAAGCCCACCCAACCGGAGGACTACTCCCTCGAGCTGATGGCGGAGGACGCCTACGGCCTGCTTCAGCACCTAGGGATCGATGGATGCTACCTAATCGGGCACTCCATGGGCGGCATGGTGGCCCAGCACCTCGTCCTAGCCCACCCGGAGCCGGTGAGGGCGCTGGTGCTGGTGGACACCGCCGCCGAGGTCACCAGCGCGATGTGCACGCGGGACGGGGCGCGTCTGGTAGAGATCGCCCGCGACCAGGGGATGGAGGCGGTGTTCGACGAGCAAGTCCGCGTCAACCCCATGAGTGACCAGATACGCAGTCAACCGCAGCTCCTGGCCCTCTGGCGCCAGCAGTTCCTCCTCACCTCCCGCGAGGCCTACATCCACTGCGCGCGGGCTATTGTCGGACGCGAGCCCCTGTTGGACAAGCTTCACGCCATAGAGGTGCCTACCCTCATCATCTGCGGCGAAAACGACCACCTATTGACGGAAGCGTCCCGCCGGATGCACGAGCGCATCGCCGGCAGCGAGCTGGCGATCATCCGCAACGCGGCGCACACGCCGCAGATCGAGAATGCTCCCGAGTTCAACCGCATCCTCAGCGAGTTCCTCGCACGCGTACACGAAGGGGTAGCCGCCGCCGGAGGCTAGACTGTGGCCCAGCCCTACGACATCGAGGCCGTCCGCCAGAAGTACATCGGCACCGAGATAGCCAAGACCCGCGGCCGCTTCCCGGTGGAGCACGACGCCATCCGCCGCCACTGCCACATGGTGGACGACAACAACCCCCTGTTCCTGGACCCGGAATACGCCAAGGGAACGGAGCACGGCGCCGTCCTCTGCCCCCCCTCCGGCTGGCTGGCTCTCTACTTCGCGAGCCTGGGGCCCTGGCCTGCCGTCTTCGAGCCCATCCTCCCCATCGTGCCCACCCCCGGCAAGCGCATAGTCAACATGGCCCAGGAGGTGGAGTGGTCCGGGCGCATCAAGGTGGGCGACCAGCTCTCCGTCACCCGCCGCGTCGCCGACATCTATCAGAAAGGCATCTCCATAGACCCCCAAGCAGTCTGGATCGTCGCAGAGGCCATCATCACCAACCACCGCGACGAAACGGTCTGCATCATCCGCAACACTCTGCTCACCCATCGCACGCCGGAGGAGGTGGCGGCGGCAAAGGAGTCGGAGGGGCACAGCGGAGGACAGCCATGAAGCGGCCGCAGGTCTACTGGGAGGACGCGGAGATCGGTGTCGAGCTCGAGGGGTTCCAGCTCGACATAAGTCCCCGGCGCGTGTTCCTCCAGATAAGCGGCTCCCAGGACTGGTACCCCGTCCACTTCGACCCCGCCTTCGCCCGTAAGGCCGGCCACGAGGACATCTTCATGAACACCGGCTTCCTTCAGGCGGCGCTGGTGCGGGTCGTCACGGACTGGATGGGCGACGCCGGCTTCCTGCGCAAGCTCTACTTCGAGATGCGGCGCCAGCAGCGCCCGGGTGACACGATGGTCTGCAAGGGCAAAATCAGGGACCGCTACCGCAAGGACGGTGAGGGCTGGGTGGAGTTGGACGTGTGGGCGGAGAACGAGCGGGAAGGGGTGACCACCCCCGGCAAGGCTTGGGTGACCCTGCCCCTCCGACAGGGCGGTTAGGCCCTGCCTACCGGCAGGCACGCGCGCGGGCGGCCAGCAGGCGCCGGATGGCGGGCAGGGCCCGGCGAGCGGCGGCCTCGCCCCGGCGCACCGCTGCCCCGATGTGCCAGGGCCACATATGACTGATCCCCTGCAGGTTCGGACGTATCCCTATATCGGCCCGCGCCTGCCGCGGGCGCTCCCTGGACAGTATCTCCGCCAGCAAAGCAACTTGACCGTTCACATCGGCCGGCACCGCCGAATGCCTCCGGTAGGCCGCGCCCACCTGGGCCGATAGCGGCCGGAGGGCCTTCGGGAGGGTCAGTAACTCCCCCACGGTCACGGAGATCACGGTCTGGGCGCCCAGCTCCCGGGCCGCCCACACGGGCACCGCGTTGTGCAGGCCGCCGTCAACCAGAGCGCGGTCGTCCAGCAGTACCGGGCGGCCGACGAGCGGCGGACGGATGCTGGCCTCCACGGCACGGCCCACGTTCCCCGCGCGCAGAAGCACAGGCCGCCCGCTCCCCACGTCCACGGCCACAGCGGCGAAGGGCACCGCCAGCTCCCGGAAGTCCAGCCGCCCGCAGGCTTGCCAGAGCCTGTGGCCCATCCGACCCGCCCGGGGGGATAGGCGCAAGTCGCGCATGAACCACTCCAGGAAGTCGGTCGGGGTGGAGGACAGTGCCACGCGTTCCGCTTGCGCGAAGTCGCGCCCAGCGGCGTACAGGGCGCCGATGAGGGCCCCAGCGCTGGCTCCTACGATGAGGTCCATACGGACGCCGGCCCCATGCAGCACCTTGAGGACGCCTATATGCGCCCATCCCCTGGTGCCCCCACCACCCAGCACCAGCGCCACGCCGGGGACACTTTTCCTACCTGCTGTTGACGAGCTCACGAGAGTTGATTAGAATGCCGTAAGCTGACGAGCTCATCCGCCGGAAGGACAGGCCCCCAATGAACCGAGAAGAGATCCTGGCAAGCGTGCCCATTTTCTCCGACCTGGCTAGCAAGCACCTGAAACGGCTGTCCAAGCTGATGGTGCCCCGCTCATTCAGGGCGGGGGAGGCTATCGTCAAGGAGAAGGACCAGCCGGCCGGCTTCTTCGTGATCACGTCGGGGAAGGTGGAGGTAGTGCGCGGCGAGGCGGGCGGCAAGCCGCAGGTGCTGGCCACCCTGGGCCCGGGCGAATTCTTCGGTGAGATGGCCCTGTTCGAGGGGCAGGCCCGCTCGGCCACCGTGCGCGCAGTAGCGGACACAGACTGCCTGGCGATGACCGGCTGGGACTTCCGCGCCGAGCTCAGCACGGACGCGGAGATCGCCATGGCGGTGCTGGAGACCGTGGTACGCCGTCTGCGTGAGCTCGAAGAGCGCCTCACGGAGTAGCTCTCCCTCACTCCAGAATCGCCCCCTGCCGCCGCAGGCGCTGCTGGAGTTCCTGTACGTCTATATCCTTCACCCCCAGGCCAGCCTGCACGGCCATGGCGGCGGCAGTCCCCGCCGCCTCGCCGGTCGCCATGCAGGCTGGAATCTCCTTGGTGGCGTGGTGCACCCGGTGGTCGACGGAGATGCAGCGACCCGCCGTCAGCAGGTTCGTCAGCCCCTTGGGCAGCAGGCTGCGATAGGGGATGTTGTAGACGCACTCGTACTTGGTCCAGTGGCCGGTACGCGCCACCACGTCCGGGAAATGCCGGTCCAGATCATCGCGGGACATGACGTACTCGCCCTGGAGACGCCGGGACTCGGTGACCCCCAACTGGTCGGCGATGAGGGAGACGTAGGCGTCGTGGAAAGCCGGCAGCGATGCCCGCAGTCGGGCCGCCTCCTCCCACACCATCTGACGGCACTCGGTCAGCGCCTCCGAGACCTCCTGCGGGTCGGTGGGGTCGATGCGGCGCTGGGTGCGCGCCTCGCCGCCCCAGGGCACCAGGACGCGTCCATCGCCCAGTGTGTGGAAGAAGAGCCCCTTGTGTCCCTGGAACGCCTCCTCCAGGTCGCCCACGTTGCTCATGAGGAACCACAGCCAGGGGTGGACACGCTCCAGCTCGAACGGCTCCCCGGCGGCGGCGAACAGGTCGCCGTCGCCGCTGGTGTCGATGACCATCCGAGGCACGATGGCTTGCCGGCCAGCCTTGTTGTGGATAACCACCGCCTTGACGGCGCCGTCTTCCACCACCGGCTCGCAGGCCCAGGTGTGGAACAGGGCGCGGACGCGGGCCTCCCGCAGCATCTCGTCGGCGGCGAAGACGAACTCGTGGGGCTCGAAGGCCACGGAGTAGCGTACACGGTGGGGACCGCGGCCCCAGACGAGCCCCCAGCGGGCGTAGCGCTCCACGAGCTGCGGGTCCCGGTCGTTCCACTGATCCCTGGGCGGGTAGTGAACGGCGCCTCGACGCTCCATCCGGTCGACGATCTCCTGGCAGAGGCCAGCCACCGCCTGGCGGCCGCCACCGTCGTCCATGGTCAGGAGGAGAATGATGAGGCCGCCGCTGGCCAGGCCCCCCAGGTAACCGAAGCGCTCCACCAACATCACGTCGGCACCGCTGCGGGCGGCCGCAGTGGCCGCGGCCAAACCGGCCGAGCCCCCACCCACCACGAGCACGTCGGGCTCGGCCACGATGGCCAGGCGAGACTGCGGCAGGAGGACGTGGCGTCCCGAAAGCTCAGCCAAGGGCGGCCCCTCCTAGGCGGGCCTGGCGACGCCTGCGATGCGCGGGCGGGTGATGACCATCGGCGGTATGGGAGGCTCCGGTTTGGAGAGCTCCAGCCGCTGGAACTCAAACCCGGCCTCGCGGACCAGGCGGGCGATATCCCGGTTGGGGTGACAGCCGGCACCGAACCAGAGCCACAGAGGCGTGGCCAGATACTGGCAAAACGCGCCGAAGGGGTTGTCGTAGCGGACGTGCTCATACAGTCGCAGCTCACCCGAAGGTTTCAGCACGCGCCGCACCTCCGAGAGCGCTCGCCGCGGGTCGTTCACGGTGCACATCACAGCCGTACTCACCACCGTATCGAACGAGGCATCATCGAAGGGCAGCTCCTCGGCCCAGGCCTTCTGCAACTCGATGGGGCGTCCGGCTTCTTTGAGGCGCCGCCTGGCCCGCTCCAGCATGTAGGGGTCCGGGTCCGTGGCGATGATCTCCTTAGCGTGATCGTTGTAGTAGGGGAAGCTGGCCCCGGTGCCCGCACCCACCTCCAGCACCCGGCCCCTGGCTCCGCCTACGATCTCCTCCCGTATTGACCTCATGTACGACCGCTCAGCGGAAGCCTGCATCCAGTCGTAGATGGAAGCGAACCACCTGTGTCCCCGCCGCTGATTGGCCATCAGTCCTCTCTCTGGCTACTCCGTCTCGCGCCAGCGTCCCTGGCCTCCGCGGACCTTACGGGCGGCGTGGGGGCGCATGAACCTCCTCCGCGACAACGTCCATCGAGTCCATCTTCCCAAAGGCGCAGGGCAGAAAACATAATAGCACGGCCGAGACGCGCGAAGGCACGCCAACTAGCCTTCCGGCAAAGGGAAGCGTTTGCCATAATGAAGGCGCCCCCCGTTTCGACATCGCAGAGGGAGTATGTCCGCCGACGCCGAAGATGATGTAGCCGCACCCGCACCCGCGGTACTGGATGAGTCGAACCTGACCAGATCCGTCATCCGCCTGGCCTGGCCGGTGGTCATCCAGCAGGTGAGCTTCACCACCGTCCAGTTGGTGGACACGTTCCTGGTGGGCCACTTGGGGGAAGACGCCCTGGCCGGAGTGGGCCTGGCGTCGATACTGTACTGGTTCCCTCTATCCGGGATGTTCGCCATCGGCATAGGGGGCACCGCGGTGGTGGCCCGCAACGTGGGCGCTGGCCGTCCCGAGCAGGCTAACGCTACCTTGCGCGCTACTCAGATGCTGGCTCTCATCTGGGGAGTGGTCATGGCAGTGGTGTTCTTCGTAGCGGCGGCTCCCATGCTCCGCATCATGGGGGCGGAGCCCAGGGCGCTGGACGAGGGAGTCCTCTACATGCAGGCCGCCGCCTTCGGTATCCCCTTCTACACCATCCTGTACGCCGGCAACGCCTGCCTCCAGGGCGCCGGCGATACCCGCACCCCCATGCTGATCATGCTAGTGGTCAACCTCGTCAACGGCGTGGTGGCATACGTCCTGATCAACGGCCCCGGACCGTTCCCGGAGTACGGCGTGCGCGGCTCCGGACTGGGCTACCTGGCCGCCGCCCTGGCCGGTGTTTCCCTTGTCTTGGGCTTCCTCATGAGAGGAAGGGGCGCCCTTCACCTACACCTGTCCAAGGCGCTGTCCGTCGAGCGGGCGGAGACGGGCCGCGTCCTCATAGTCGGCGTGCCATCGGGGGCTGAGCAGCTCCAGTTCCAGATGGCCTTCCTGCTCTACACGCGCATCATTGCCACCCTGGGGACGACGGCCCTGGCCGCCCATCAGGTCGCCCTGCGTATCGAAGGGCTCAGCTTCCAGCCGGGGTTCGGCCTGGGCGTCGCCGCCGCCACCCTGGTGGGGCAGGGCCTGGGGGCGGGGCGCGCGGATCTGGCGGAGAAGGCGGCCGCCTCGGCGGCCCGCATCGCCTTCGTCTTCATGACGGCTACCGGGATACTCCTGATGATCTTCGGGGGACCCATTACCCGGCTGTTCATCAACGACGATGACGTGGTGGACATCGGGCGCAAGCTGCTCCTCATCTTTGGGTTCGCACTGCCAGCGATGGCGGTGAGCCTGTCGCTGGGCGGGGCCCTGCGCGGCGCCGGTGATACCCGCTCCGTCCTGGCCATCATGACCGCGGGCGTCTGGGGGGTCCGCCTCGTCCCCGCCTACCTGTTGGCAATGGTGGTCGGCTTCGGAGTGCCCGGCGCCTGGGCTGCGGCCGTCATGGACATAAACAGCCGCGCCCTGCTGATGTTCCTCCGCTTCCGCCAGGGACGCTGGAAGCGCATCGGGGTCTGATTTCGGGAGGCGCGGGTGCGGCCCGGCGGTGTTTCGCTTCAGGACGCGCGGCATCGATGCTAGAATAGGCAGCTAGGAGGCCCCCGTGAGCGGTGTCATAATGTACACCCTCGGCAATTGTCCTACCTGCGACAGGGCCCGCGCCGCTCTCACCGAACGCGGCATCGGGTTCGAGGAGAGGCAGGTGGACGAGAACGAGGAGTGGTGGGAAGAGGCCCTGAAGTACGCCTTCACCGTGCCCATCATCATCTGGGGCGAGGGGGATGTGGAGATCGGCTGGGAAGGCGAGCATGGCTGAGAGATCACCTAAGGGGAGCCGGGCAGCCCCCAAGCGTCGCCAGCGATAGCCACCTGCTCAACATCCTGTGGGTGGGCGCCAGCGGCCTGGCCGCGGTGTGGCTGATGCGTCTCAGCTTCCAGGACGTGTTCTTCCTGAGGAGGCGGCAGGCGCCAACGACAGATTCCTCGCGGAGTTCATCCTGAGCGGGGCCTAGATTCTTCGCTTCGCTCAGAATGACACAGTGCGAAGGGCTCAGGATGACACAGGTGAAAGCGTGAGAACGGACCTGCTTCCAGCGCTCGTCACAGACGGGTTCGCCCCGTCAACAGGCCTTGGTTGCGGCCCTTCAGCGGGGCAATCTATGATGGAAGGCAGGGCGTAGACGATAGCGATGGGCATCTTCGAGATCGGCGGCATTAGCATATTCGTGGCTTTTGCGGCGGGGCTGCTCTCCGTCGCCTCGCCGTGCGTGCTGCCCCTCATCCCGGCGTATCTGGGATACCTCACGGGGTCAGCGATCGATTCGCCGGTGGCGGCGACGGCGGCCACGGGGAGCGGCTCGGGCAGTACCGCCGTGGCAACGATGAGAGGAGGCCCGGCCGAGCTTGCCCGACCTTCACCGTCGCCGTTCCTGCACGCTGTCGCCTTTGTCACGGGGTTCTCGTTGATCTTCATCGCCTTCGGGGCATCCATCGGGCTGCTGGGCTTCTTCCTGGGCGGCGGCAATGAGTTCTTCATCCGCGACCAGCAGGACATCATCCTGAAGGTGGCGGGAGGAGCGCTCATCGTCCTGGGCCTCCACCTCAGCGGGGTCATCACCATCCCCTTCCTGGAGCAGGAGCGCCGTCTCAACCTCAAGACCGGCGACAAGGTCGGCTACACACGCTCCTTCATCGTCGGGTCCTCGTTCTCCGCGGGCTGGAGCCCATGCATAGGCCCCACCCTGGGCGCCGTGCTGGCCCTCTCCGCCGCCAGCGCCAGCGTCTGGCAGGGCGTGATCCTGCTCGCCGTGTACTCTGCCGGGCTGTCGATCCCCTTCCTGGCGATGGGTCTGGCGTTCAACTCTGTGAGGCCTGCCTTCAACTGGCTGAAGCGCTACATGGGAATAATCAACTATGCCAGCGGCACCCTCCTCATCATCGTCGGCATCCTCATCTTCACCAACAGCCTGATCAACCTCAACAGCCTGTTCAACTTCGGCTTTCTGGGAGACCTGTCGGCGGAGGCGTAGGGTGGCGGAGGGGAAGGGCAACCACAGGAGTGGTGGGCGGAACCTCCAGGGGCGCCTCACGGCCCTGGCCGGCCTGGTGGTCATAGTGGGCGTCGTGGTGGCGATCCTCTTCCTGGCCGGAGTGCTCGGTAGCCAGGGAGGCGGCACCACGGAGACGGGCATCCGGATCGAGGACGCGCTTGTTCTCGATCCGCCGCGGGGCGCCGGCCAGGAGGACCTCGATGTGGCGCCCAGGGAGGGTAGTCTGGCACCCGACTTCGAGATATCGGACTTCGACGGCGCCCGCCACCGCCTCAGCGACTTTCGCGGCAAGCCCGTCTACGTCAACTTCTGGGCCAGCTGGTGCGGCCCCTGCCGAGAGGAGCTCCCCGAGATGCAGGAGCTCCTGGACCGGCACGAGGACGACCTGGCCATCATCACCGTCAACAGGCGTGAGCCGCTCGACCAGGCCAAGGCCTTCTTCGCCGAGATAGAGAAGGTCAACGGCGAGCCGGGGATCAGCTTCACCGTGAACGGCATGGACCCCGACGACACGCTGTACGACGAGTACCGCGGCCTGGGCATGCCGGTGAGCGTCTTTGTCGACGCCAACGGCAAGGTGGTGAAGGTGTTCAACGGCCGCATCAGCCTGGAGACCATGGAAGAGGCCGTTGCGGAGGCGATCGCCTCCGCCCGCGTGTCGGGCGACGAGACGACAGATTCCGCCGGCTCGTAGGGCCGGCCGCTATCCTGGTAAAGGCCGCCCGCCTGCGGTATACTGCGCGCGGGTAACCCTTACGCAACCGTCAAGGAGGAGACGATGAGGGACGTCGCTATCATCGGCGCTGGGATGACACGGTTCGGCAAGTTCCTTGACCGCAGCATGAAGGACCTCACCCGCGAGGCCGTTGACGCCGCCCTCGGCTGCGCCGGCATCGACAAGTCCAAGATCGAGACCGCCGTCGTTGGCAACGCCGCCGCCGGCCTCGTCACCGGCCAGGAGTGCATCCGCGGTCAGGTCGTGCTGCGGGAGATGGGCATCGGCGGCATCCCCATCATCAACACCGAGAACGCCTGCGCCAGCTCCTCCACCGCCTTCCACCTGGCCTGGCTGTACGTCGCCTCCGGCATGTACGACATGGCCCTGGCCGTGGGGGTGGAGAAGCTCTACCACGAGGACAAACGCAAGTCGTTCGCCGCCATCGGCGCCGCCGTGGACGTGGAGTGGATACAGCAGATGCAGGCCGCCATGAAGGCCTCCAGCGGCGGTGATGGCGGCGGGCAGGCCGCCATCGGCGAGGGAGCCGGCGAGAAGCGCTCCATGTTCATGGACTTCTACGCCGCCTTCGCCCGGCAGCACATGCAGCGCTACGGCACCACCAAGGAGCAGTTCGGCCGCATCGCCGTCAAGAACCACTACCACGGCTCCCTCAACCCTCACGCCCAGTACCGGGA
>DAOUMF010000115.1:0-26733 GCA_034411955.1 Dehalococcoidia bacterium | reverse complement strand
TCCGACTACGTCCGCCAGGAGATCGAGAAGTACATGGCGGAGAACCCCTGCCCCGACTGCCAGGGCGCCCGCCTCAGGCCCGAGTCCCTGGCCGTCACCGTGGACGACGTGAACGTCCACCGCGTCTCCCAGATGAGCATCGTCGAGGCCCTGGGCTGGGTGGAGCGCCTCACCGCCAAGGACTCCCCCCTGACTGACCGCGAACGCACCATCGCCCAGCAGGTGCTCAAGGAGATCCGCTCCCGCTTGCTGTTCCTGCGAGACGTGGGCGTCGACTACCTGACCCTCGACCGCCGCACCGGCACCCTCGCCAGCGGCGAGGCCCAGCGCATCCGTCTCGCCACTCAGATCGGCTCGTCTCTCATGGGCGTCCTCTACGTCTGCGACGAGCCCTCCATCGGCCTACACCCCGCCGACGATGCCCGCCTCATCGACACCCTCAAGCAGCTTCGCGACCTGGGGAACACCGTCCTCGTCGTGGAGCACGACGAGGCGATGATGCGCGCCGCCGACCACATCATCGACCTCGGCCCCGGCGCCGGCGAGGCCGGCGGCTACGTGGTCGTCGCCGGCTCCCAGGAGGACGTCATCGCCTGCGCCGACTCCATCACCGGCCAGTATCTCAACGGCCGCCGCCAGATACCGCTCCCCTCCGATCGCCGTCCCGGCAACGGCAAGACCATCCTCATCCAGGCGGCCCGCGAGAACAACCTCAAGAACATCGACGTGTCCATACCCCTGGGCCAGTTCATCTGCGTCACCGGCGTCTCCGGCTCCGGCAAGTCCACCCTCGTGGACGAGATCCTCTCCAAGAAGGCGGCCCAGCTCCTCTACGGAGCCCGCGACCGCCCCGGCGAGTGCGACGCCATAATCGGCCTGGAGCACCTGGACAAAGTCGTGATCATCGATCAGTCACCCATCGGCCGCACTCCCCGCTCCAACCCCGCCACCTACACCGGTCTCTTCACCCCCATCCGAGAGCGCTTCGCCTCCGTGCCGGAGGCCCGCCTGCGCGGCTACAAGCCGGGCCGCTTCTCCTTCAACGTCAAGGGCGGCCGCTGCGAGGCCTGCCAGGGCCAGGGCTACATCGAGATCGAGATGCAGTTCCTCCCCGACATCGAGGTCCCCTGCGAGGCCTGCCACGGCGCCCGCTACAACCGCGAGGCCCTGGAGATCAGCTTCCGCGGCAGGAACATCGCCGAGGTGCTGAACATGACCGTGGAGCAGGCCCTGGAGTTCTTCCAGGCCTTCCCCAAGGTGCGCTCCAAGCTCCAGACCCTGCACGACGTGGGGCTGGGGTACATCAAGCTGGGCCAGCCGGCGACTACCCTCTCCGGCGGCGAGGCCCAGCGGGTCAAGCTCTCCACGGAGCTGTCCCGCCGCGCCACCGGCCGCACCCTGTACATTCCCGACGAGCCCACCACCGGCCTCTCCTTCGAGGACGTCAACGCCCTCATGCGCGTCCTCCACCGGCTGGTGGACGCGGGCAACACCGTGCTCGTCATCGAGCACCACCTGGACGTCATCAAGCAGGCCGACCACATCATCGACCTGGGCCCGCTGGGCGGCGACCGCGGCGGCGAGATCGTGGCCTCCGGCACCCCGGAGGAGGTGGCGCGGGTCAAAGCCAGCCTCACGGGCCGCTACCTGCGCCCGATCCTCACCCGCCACGCCCAGCGGGAGAAGGTGCGAGCAGGGGATTGACAACAGAGACATCGTGTGGCATACTCCCCCTAGCCCTAGTAGGAGGGGGAGTATGGAGATCCAGTTGTACTACGAACCGGACAACGTCCAGTCCTGGCCCGAAAACGAAGGGTTATATGGCCAAGAGCCGGATAGCCTGCTGGGACAGATTAAGGAAGCGGAGGTAGAGTACCGGGTAGTAGACCCGTCAGAGTTCTCCCGGGAGGAGTTGGAGGACACCTACATCCGGCTAGCTGTGCCCCCCTCGGTACGCAAGCGGTACGGCATAAAGCGCATCTTCGGCACCAACAAGTACCCCGGCTCCTTCTTCGGACGGGAGGTACCAGCCCTGGTGGTGCTGGAGAACGGCCGGCCCCAGGACGTGTTTCCCCATGAGGAGGACGGAAAGATCGTGACGATCAAAGACTACTTGAGGAAGTTGGCCAAGGGCGGAGAGGGCGCCCGCGATGGCCGTGCCTTGGCGAAGCGCATGGACGCCTTGCGCGCCAAGATCGGTTACGTGGGGGCCACGGCCCGCGAGCTGATCGACGAAGGTCGGCGCCGGTGACCCAAGCCTCGGCCAAGCGGCGACTGGTGGTCGACGCCTGCGTCGTCCTCAAGTGGCAGTTGCACGACGAGGCCCACATCGCCAACGCCATCGCCCTCCGGGACGACTACCTGATCGCCGAGGAGATCATCGTCAGCGCACCGCATCTCCTGGTCTACGAACTAGCCAATGCCATCTACAACGCGGCCCGACAGGCTCGCCTGGCCGCCAAGCTTGCTCGAGAAGCTCTCCAGAACCTGCTGGACTGCGAGATCGATCTCCAGGCACCGCCACCGCAGCGGGTCCTAGACATGGCCCTGGAGCTAGGCCTCTCCGCATACGACGCTGCCTACGTGGCCCTCGCCGAGCACTTGGGCGTCGACCTGTGGACGGCTGACCGTCCGCTGTACGAGGCCGCGTCGCGTCGCTTTCCCTGGGTGCGCTGGATCGCCGACTACTCCAGCTAATCCCCGATGCGCTTCTCCCTTCGCCTGCCCCGGCGTCAGGCCCGCCTGGTGGCCCTGGCCGTGGCGTACCACCTAGCGCGGCCCGGCGCGGAGCTTGACCACGACACGATGCGGGAGTACGAGCACGGCCTGGCGGAGGTGCCCGAGGCCCTGGAGCCGCACCTCGCCGCTGAGACGCCGACCCTGGAGCTCGACCCCCTCCAGGTGACCCTCCTAGGGAGCGCCCTCTCGTCGGTCATCAACGAGCTGAAGACGTACTCCATGCTCGACGCCATGGCCGGCGGCAGCGGCCGCCCCCGCTCCACCGCTCCCGGCTTCGACGATAGGCTGCGCGCTCTCTTCCCCGAGGTCGCCGCCGACCCTGCCGCCGCCTCCGACCTCGCGGGTGAGGCCACCATGCTCCGTCGCCAGCTACCCCTCGCTCGCGCCCGTGACCTGCTGGAGGAAGGCTGCGCCGCTCAGCAGACGCAGCGCAGCCGCAAGAAGCCCTGGCAGTTTTGGAGGAAGTGAGCGCCGCCTCCTATCCTTCCGGAACCAACAAACCACGAGACTGCCAAGCCAGTTCGGGCAAGGTTTGCTGGTTTGCTGGTTCCACCGTTCGGGGGATAGGGAGCAAAGGGCGAGCCACACCTCTTGACCTTCAACCATCGGCGCGATAGCATGGCTACGGGTAAGGAATTGCCCAACTTTACGCTTCTTATATTGGCTAAAGGCGCGCGCCAGCAACGGGAGGAGAAGCCATGACCTACGTCATCACCGAGCCCTGCATCGACGTCCTGGATAGGGCATGCGTCGAGGTTTGCCCCGTCGACTGCATCCACGAAGAGGAGGGGGTCGACCGCAAGCTCTACATCGACCCCGACGAGTGCATCGACTGCGGGGCCTGCGAGCCTGTCTGCCCCGTTACCGCCATCTTCGCCGAGGACGACGTGCCCGACGACCAGAAGGAGTACACCGAGCTGGACGCCAAGTGGTACAAGGACAAGGACGCCGTCCGCGCCCGTATCAACGAACTGAAGCCCCCGGCCTAGCGGCCACCACTCCCGGCACGTCACCCCAGGCGGCCCATCAGGGGCCGCCTCCTCGTGCCCGCGGCTGCTCCTCGGCTGCCGCCGCCTCCGCCGTGGGCAGACTCAGCTGCTCGGGCTCCTCGCCCTTCAGCGGCAGCGCCAGTCGGTCGCCGAACCGCTCCACCGTCCGGTCGAGGTCGTCGTACTTGTTGCGCGCATTCGTCAGGTGGCGCCCCAACACCTCGAACTCGCTGCGGAAGCGGCCGAAGTCCCCCTTGAGCCGCCCCAGGTGGCCCAGGATCTGCTGCGCTTCCCGCTCCACTCTCAGCCCCCGCAGCCCCAGCACTATCGCCCTCAAGTAGGCGTAGAACGAGTTGGGCGATACGGGGATCACCCGACGCTCCAGCGCGTACTCCTGCAGCCCTGCGTCGCTCTCCCCTTCGCCCTTGATGATGATCTCGTAGTAGACGTTCTCCGCCGGGACGTACATCAGCGCGAAGTCGAACGTCCCCTCGTCCGGGCGGATGTACTTGGCCACGGCATCGATGTGCCCTTTCACCGCCTTAACGAACTCCCGCCGCACGCGGCCCCGCTCCTCATCCGACTCCGCCGCCGACATGCGGGCGAAGCTCTCCAGGGGGAACTTGGCGTCCACGGGGACGAGGGCCAGCCCCAGGTCGATCGCCGCGTCCACCGCCTCCCCGCTGCGGAACCGGTGCTGCAGCCGGTAGTTGGCCTGGGGCAGGATCTGCTCCAGCAGCCGCGCCAGCAGCATCTCCCCCAGCCCGCCGCGCACCTTCGGCGGCCGCAGGATGTCCTGCAGCGACGAGATGCTCCGCCCAACGTCCAGTATCTGCGTTGCCGAGTCGCGCATCCCCCGCAGCTCCTCGCCGATCTCCTTCATCCGGCTGGCCGTGTTCTCCAGGCTCTGGTCCAGGCGCCCGTCCATGCGGTCCACGCGCTCCTGCAGCGATCGCCGTTGCTCTTCCAGCCGCTCGTGCAGAGCGCGGCGGCCCTCCCGGCTCTCCCACAGGACGAAGCCGGCCATCAGCACCATGACCACGATGGCGATGACGATCACCGCTATCATCTGCCCCTCCTTGTCAGAACGCCCACGACTCCCCGTACTCCAGCACCCGCACCTCTATGTCCGTGTCACGCAGGTGCTCCACGAAGTAGCCCGGGTTCTCTGTGTGCACCGGCACCACCGTCCGCGGCCCGATCTCCCGCACGAACTCCATGATGTCGTCGGCGCTGGCGTGGCCGGAGGAGTGCAGCCCCTGCTCCTCCTCCGGTAGCTCCGCGATGCTCTGGCGCTTCCTGTACGGTAGCCCCACCGAATGCATTCCGAAGTGCCCCAACCAGTTCCGAAGCCGCTCAAAGTCCATCTCCTGCTCCTCCGTGTACGCTTCACTGGACGAGTACACATAGAGGCCGCCCTGCACGTTGATGTCGATAAGATTCTTCGCGTCCCAGAAGCTGAAGCACACGATGTGGTCGCCCGGCGAGCTACGTACCTGCTGCGGCGACACGAGACGGCTCTCGGGCTTCTCGCGCAGCCGCTCCTCCCATGGCTCGACCCTGTACCGCCGATCCTGGTACACGAGCATTTCTTTGCTGTTGGACGGGGCCAGCACGGACGGCGACACCAGGCGCATCGTTTCCAGTAAGAAGGCGTCCTTTGCCAGCACCACCAGCTTCCGCCCGGTCTGATCGGCGATCCTCAGGAACGTCTCCAGTCGCTCGATGTTGCGCGGCCCGAAGTCGGCGATGACGAGGCCCTGTTCAGCCTGGATCTGCTGCAGCGCGCGGTCTAGCACCTGCTGTTCGGTATGGTTCTCCAGCTCCAATGCACCGGCCACGACGCCTTCCTTGGGAATCCGTGTCCCCTCGCACAGGAGGAGCCGCGGCCGCAGCGACGCCACCTCGTGGATGAACCGCTTCGTCTCCTCCGCCGTCGATCCGTGCCAGCGCAGGTCGCCGGTGTACACCACCCAGCCGGCGCTGGTCTCCACCGCCCACGCCCCCGCCCCCCGCACCGAGTGGTCCACCGGGAAGAAGCGCACCGGCAGCTCTCCCGCTCGCTCCGGCGCCGTCGCGAACGGTGCGGGCTCCAGCCCCTTCCGTTTCCGTGGCGAGCCCTCCCAGAACTCCTGTGCCTCCGCGCCCAGGGCTGTCACGCCCATGAACCGGAACGGCCGCTGCCGGTAGCTCTCCCGCTCCGTCCTCAGATACGCGCCCTCGGATTCCGATGCCGGCACCCGGGGGTTAACGTAGCAGACCTCCTTCTCCAAGTCCGCCATGCCGGAGTCCTGCATCGCCCTGGCGATGAACGCCGTCAGGGCGCTGGCGTACACCGGCGTGTCCTCCCTCAGAAACGATATGTACCCCGTGTGGTCCACGTGCGCGTGTGAGACCAGTACGCCGTCCACCCGCTCCAGTTCTCGATAGTCGGGACGCTCGCGGCAGCGCTCCCAGACGTCGCCCGGAGGCTCCAAGTCCGGTCGGTACAGCCCCTCCAGCGGTGGCAGCAGCCCCATCTCCAGCGGGTCGAGCAGCCCTGCCCCCGGCCTCGGGTTCAGGTACTCCTCGAAGTACTTGTCTCGCTCCTTGAACGTCGTCCCGAAGTCGAAGAACAGCCGCGAGTCGCCGTCCTCCAGGAGGATCTTGTTCCCCCCGATCATCCTCGCCCCGCCGTAGATGGTGACGGTGGTCATGGCTGCTTGCTTACCTTAACGAGATGACCTTCCGCTCTAACAACCGCAGGAACCCGTATGTGTTCAGGGGCACGCCGCTCAAGCTCATTGGGACGGAGAACCCACCATATCAACACCTTATAGCCGCCTTCTAAGCTCGTCTTGGATTCTACCGAGGTTTTCAACCCATTTTTCTACCTGTTGAATCATGACAGGCTTATCGTCTGTACCACGAAAGACATTCCCGATGTTCTGAAACCTCCCCATGTACTCAGGAGCTACCTCCTGAATAGTGGTGATCGCATCATGCGCGAATCGATTGATGCGCGGTATGCAGGCCCTTTGAAAGTACATAGGGTCGGCTCCACGCATCTGTTCGTGGGGCCGCCCGCAGGCCTCCAGAATCTCCTGTGCCTCGCCAATCAATGGGTCTATCGCTGCAATACTCCGCCGGATTCGCTCCTTCTCGGCCCCACTCACCTTTTTATCTCGCTGACTCGCCCATCTAGCAGAGCACGGATTGGCAAACCCGTCCGCCTCTCTAAGCTCTATCCAACTGTCCTCGACTACCCCGCCTTTGTCTGCCCCCAACGGATTGCTCAGGATGAAGCGAAAGTGCCGCTTCTCCATGTTGGAGGCGTCCAATTCAACATTCACCTCATACTCACCTGTCGGGATAGTCGGCTCCGGGATTTGAAAGCCGCTGTGACTCCAGCCATAACAGTTGTTATCTCCGTAGGGCCGCATCACTATATCCAGCGTGCGTGTTTCGCCCGAGCATGGAAGCGGAACGGATTTCGTATCTCGGCCTGGTGCCATCCCCCTATCCACGTTCTCGGCCCAACGGCCATCTGCTACAATCAATATCACCTGCTCGCCTGCAATATCCCTGACCTCGATTGCGGCATGAAGGTCAGCGACATTGGCGTTGGGGCCGCGCCTCTCGCATTCGTTCACGAACTGTACCCTCGCAAACTCCGCCTTAGTAGGCTGGTTCAGTCGCGGCGCTGTAATTGGCTGATCGCGGACCGGCGCAAAGCCATCAAGGACTACGTTAGGCTCGACCTTCTCAGTCGTGTCTACAGTGCTCCCGCCTTGCGGCATGTTGATGGTGACGTTCTTGTCACCAACAATCGAAACGCTCCCATGATCTGCGCGAGCGATGGCTCTCTTCTCAGCCGGTTCGCGAAGAGATAGAGACAGGGCCCTCGCGCCGCAAACGACGGTTACGGCGACGCCAAAAAGGAGCAAACCCCAACCAAAGTTGTGGTTCATCTGTGCTGGATCAGCTGCCAGAATCCCAATCCCCGCCAGAACCGACGGTGCCCCGATTGCCGCCACGGCCGCTCCCCAAACTTGCGGGCGTGCAAGCATCCCCCACACTCTACACCCTCCCTGCGTGAAACAGATGACCCCCGTGACTCCTCAGCTTAGGCCTGCCTCTTAGACACACCAACTCCGCTATCGCCAGCGCAGCCCTATACGCCCATGGGGGAGTCCAGAGGGGGCCTGCCCCCTCTGGGGGACGTCCAGGGCGGGCGGGTGGGCCGCACATACGCCCCGCCACACAGGTGACAACCACCCTTAGCACCTTCGCTCTCGAACATATATCCTACCACTGCCGTCAAGCCCTGGCCACGGCCGGAACCTTACCACGCCCCCATATCCCCCGCGCTCTGCCGCGGCTCTCGGAAACAATCAAACGTTTTCCTCGCCCCCTCGTATGCAAAACCCCCGCCCAAGCGAGATGCCTTCGCTAAATCAATCGACCCGTCGTATACGGTCCGCCCGGATCAATCAGACGTCCAGCTTCTCCCGCAGCGCCGACGCCAGCCCCGCGATCGGCACCCGCACCTGCTCCATGCTGTCCCGCTCCCGGATCGTCACCGCCTCGTCCTCCAGCGTATCGAAGTCCACCGTCACGCAGTACGGCGTCCCCACCTCGTCCTGCCGCCGGTAGCGCCGCCCGATGCTCTGCGCGTCGTCGTACTGCGTCATGAAGCGGGGGCGCAGCAGGTCCCACACCTGCCGCGCCGGCGGCACCAGCTTCTCGTTGCGGGACAGAGGCAGCACCGCCACCTTGACCGGCGCCAGGTCCTGGTGCAGGCGCAGCAGCGTCCGCTTCTCGCCGCGCACCTCCTCCTCCGCGTACGAGTCGATCAGCACCGTCAGGAAGCAGCGGTCCACCCCCATGGACGGCTCGATGACGTAGGGGATCACCTGCTGGCCCGACGCCTCGTCGAAGTACCTGAGCGAGCGCCCGCTGAACTCCTCGTGCTGCTTCAGGTCGAAGTCCGTCCGGTTGGCGATCCCCTCCACCTCGGCGAAGTCGCCGAAGGGGAAGTCGTACTCGATGTCCACCGTCCGCTTGGCGTAGTGCGATAGCTCCTCCTGGGGGTGCTCGCGCATGCGCAGCTTCTCCTTGGCGACGCCCAGGCCGACCCACCAGTCGAACCGCTCCTGGATCCAGCGCTCGTGCCACTCCTCGTCGGTGCCGGGGAGGACGAAGTACTCGACCTCCATCTGCTCGAACTCGCGGTCGCGGAAGATGAAGTTGCCGGGCGTGATCTCGTTGCGGAACGCCTTGCCGATCTGGGCGATGCCGAAGGGGAGCTTGCGGCGGCTGGTGGTGAGCACGTTGTCGAAGTTGACGAAGATGCCCTGGGCGGTCTCCGGGCGCAGGTAGGCGATGGAGGCGTCGTCCTCCACCGGCCCCACGTAGGTCTTGAACATCAAGTTGAACATGCGCGGGTCGGTGAGCTCGCCGCCGCACTCCGGGCAACGGGCGATGCCGATGTCCACCGTGTGCCCGTGGGCGCTCTCCGGCTCGCGGCGATGGGCCATCAGTTCGTCGGCGCGGAAGCGGCGCCTGCAGGACTTGCAGTCCACCATCGGGTCGGCGAACGTGTCGACGTGGCCGCTGGCCTGCCAGACGCGGGGGTTCATGACGATGGAGGCGTCGAGACCCACCATGTCGTCGCGCTGCTGGACGACGGCGCGCCACCAGGCCTGCTTGATGTTGTTCTTGAGCTCCACGCCCAGGGGTCCGTAGTCCCAGAAGCCGCCGATGCCGCCGTAGATCTCGCTGCTCTGGAATATGAACCCCCTGCGCTTGCACAGCGAGACGAAGGTGTCCATGGACGGTACGTCGGCCATTCTGCTCACCCGAATAAACGCTTAATCGCCATGTTTCGTTCGACGGTAGCAGGTTGCGCTGGCAAAGTCAAAGTTGCGCCTACCCCGCCAGAGGCGGGCAGGCGGCAGGCAGGCGATTCCCCTTGACAAGGATACTACGGTTGACTAGTATCGGGCTGACACTTCAACCCGATCGGTCTCACCCTGAAGGGCGGTTCGATTCACTAGACGGAGGCGGGTCATGCGGTTTCTCCTAGGCTTAATCCTCGGCATCGCCCTTGGTGTCAGCCTCGGCCTTCTGGTCGCCCCGCAGCCTGGCAGCGAGACCCGGCGCGTCCTGCGCGAGCGGGTGCAGCGGCACGGCGAAGAGGAAGAAGAGCTCTAGACCCCCGCGTTGTCTGGGCGGGAGGCGTTGCAACAACCGGACCAGAAGCTCCTCATCGTAATAGCGTCCGACTCTGACGCGGATGTCCTCATCCAGAAGCTGGTCCAGCGCGGCTATCCCGCGACGAAGGTCAGCAGCACCGGGGGCTTCCTGCGGCGCGGCAACGCCACGATCTTCTCCGGCGTCGACGCCGAGGACGTCGATAACGTCCTGGCCATCATCCGCGACGCGTGTCAGGCGCGTACAGAGTTCCTGCCGGCCCAGGCGCTACCCTTTCCTGAGAGCATCTACCCCGCGGAGCCGGTGGAGGTGCGCATGGGCGGCGCCATCGTCTTTGTTGTAGCGGTAGAGCGGCTCGAGAAGACGTAGGCACGGAACCTGGCGGGCGCTTGCGCGCCTGCGGCAGCGCGTCCCTGCTGTGCTTAGCAGGCCGAGGGCCAGGTCTAAGCCTGGCCCTCGCGTGATACGAACTCGCAGTCCTAGCTGATGAATATGGGCGCCATCACCAGGGTAACGGTGGCGAGAAGCTTCACCACGACATGCAAGGACGGCCCTGCGGTGTCCTTGTACGGGTCGCCGACAGTATCGCCGACCACCGCCGCCTTGTGGGCGTCCGTGCCCTTGCCCAGGGTCTCCATAGCGCCTGGGTTCGCCGCCGGCACCTGAAGCTTCCCCGCCTCGATGTACTTCTTGGCGTTGTCCCAGGCGCCGCCGACGTTGTTGAAGAACGTCGCCAGGATGATGCCGCCGATGGTGCCGATCATCAGCACACCGGCCACCGCCAGCCAGCCCGACGAGTCGGGGTATGTGACCCCGGCCACGGTGACCTCGGCGTCGCGGGCGAAGCGGAAGATCAGACCCACGGTTATAGGGAGGCCGACGGCCAGAAGCCCCGGCGCCACCATTCGCCGCAGGGCGGCGCGGGCGGTGATATCGACGGCACGGCCGTAGTCAGGACGGGACGTCCCCTTCATGATGCCGGGGTCCTCACGGAACTGGCGCCGCACCTCCTCGATGATGGCGCCGGCGGTCGCGCCCACGGCGCGGATCGCCAGGCTGGAGAAGACGAAGACCAGCATCACCCCCAGAAGCCCACCCACCCATACGTCCACAGTGGAGAGGTCGATGGGCAACTGCGCGGTCAGGGGGATGTCCAGCCGCTCCTTAACCTTATCCAAGAAGGCGGTGAACAGCAGGAAGGCGGCCAGGCCGGCCGAGGCCAAAGCGTAGCCCTTGGTGAGGGCCTTGGTGGTGTTGCCAACCGAGTCCAGGGCGTCGGTGACGTTGCGGGCGCTCTCGGGGGCGCCGGACATCTCCGTGATGCCGCCGGCGTTGTCAGTGATGGGCCCGAAGGTATCCATGGCGAGGATATAGGCAGCGGACATCAGCATGCCCATCGTCGCCACGGCGGTGCCGAACACGCCGCTGCTGAACTCCGGCACGCCCGCGATATCGGCGTTGGAGCCGAGGACGAAGGATACGACGATGGCAAGGCCGATGGTGATGGCCGTCGCCGCCGTTGTCTCGTAACCCACAGCGCTGCCTATGATGATGTTGGTGGCCGGGCCCGTGCGGGAGGCGTTGGCGATCTCCTGTACCGGTCGCCACGCCCCGGACGTGTAGTACTGGGTGATGTAGACGAAGGTTATCCCCGTGCCGACGCCCACCAGGCCACAGAAGAAGAACCAGTACCAGGCGTCTCCCAGCATCACCCGCGTGGCGATGAACAGCCCAACGATAGACAGCGCGGAGACGATGTAATAGCCGCGGTTGAGGGGCGTCATCGGATCGCCACCGGCTTGCCAGCGGGCGAAGAACGGCACCGCCGTCACGCCGACCATGGTGGCCAGGATGCCAAAGGAGGCCAGGACCAGCGGCAACAGCACCCACTCCTGGTCTCCGGTGACGCTGTAGATGACGACGCCCAGGATCATCGCCCCGATGATCTCCGCCGACATCGACTCGAACAGGTCGGCGCCACGGCCGGCGCAGTCGCCGACGTTGTCACCCACGAGGTCGGCGACGACGGCGGCGTTGCGGGGGTCGTCCTCGGGGATGCCAGCCTCTACCTTCCCCACGAGGTCGGCGCCCACATCGGCCGCCTTGGTGTAGATGCCACCGCCGAGCTGGGCGAACAGCGCCACGAAGCTGGCGCCGAAGCCGAAGCCGACGATGAGGAAGGGGGCTATCGTGTCGGGCTTGCCGAGCCCTTCGCTGTAGACGAGGAAGATGCCGGAGACGCCCAGCAGGCTAAGGGCGACCACCAGGAACCCGGTGACGGAGCCGCCCCGCAGGGAGACCGTTATCGCCTCACTCAGGCTACGCGTGGCGGCCGAGGCACAACGGCTGTTGGAGCGCACGGCGATGAACATGCTGATGAAGCCGGAGAGCGCCGATGCCGAGGCCCCCACCACGAAGGCGATGCCCGTCAGCAGGCCTTCCTCCCAGTGACTAACGACCTTGTCGCCGTATTCGCCCTGGACTATCTCCTTGACGCCCTCGGACACACTACCCACGACGACAGCGATGATCACTCCCGTGACCAGGGCCAGGATGGCGATCGTGCTGTACTGGCGCCTGAGGAAGGCCATAGCGCCCTCGAAGATCATTAGGGCGACATCCCGCATCTCGGGGGTGCCGCTATCGCGGCGGAGAACGTCCCAGACGAGCCAGGACGCATAGAGAACGGCGGCGAAACCGCACACTGGGATCAGCCAGACTAGTTCCATTTTTCACTAACCTCCGACGGCTCAGTCTAGCAGAGAGGTGTCACTGCTTCAACCCGGCTTTTTCCTGTCTTGGAGTCACGCCCGCCGGTCCTACTGCCGCGGACTCCTCACGCCGCTCACGTGGCTGGCCCCTCCGTTTGAGACTCCATCTCGGGCCGGTCACCGGACTACGTCGGCCTACCGCGGGAAGCGAGAGAAGTCGGGCTCCCGCCGCTCCAGGAAGGCGTTCTTGCCCTCGTCCGCCTCGCCGCTGGCGAAGAAGTCCGGCGCCAGCTCCTGCACCCAGTCCCTGCGCGCGGCTTGTCGCAGCGGTTCGTAGACGGTGCGGAAGGAGGCCTTGAGGATCTTCAGGCAACTGGGGCTCTTCTGCATGAGATCCTGACACCAGCGGTCCACCTCCTCATCCAGTTTGTCCAAGGGGACGACGGCGTTGACGAGCCCCATCTCCAGCGCCTCCTGGGCGGAGTAGCGACGGCAGAGCATCCATATCTCCTTAGCCTTCTTGGCGCCGACGACGTGCGTGAGGTTGGCAACGTAGTGACCAGCGGCTGGGCTGCCGATGCGGGGGCCGACCTGGGCGAAGGTGGCGTTGTCCGAGGCGATGGTGAAGTCGCAGAAGTAGGCGAGGTGGTTACCGCCGCCGATCGAGTAGCCGTTGACGCGGGCGATGATCGGCTTCATGCAGTCCTCGATGCCGACGTGGGGATCGACGGGAGATGCTTCGCTGACCCCTTCGTGCTGCACCTCTTGGAGCCAGCGCACGTCGCCGCCGGCGCAGAAGGCCCGATCACCGGCGCCGGTGATGACGATGACGCCCACCTCGGGGTCGGCGCAGGCCGCCTCCACCGCGTCGCGCATCTCGGTCAGGGTCTGGCCTGTGAAAGCGTTCATCACCTGAGGGCGGTTGATGGTGATCCAGGCAGCGCCACGGACGCGGTGGTGCTTCTCATAGAGGATGTCCTGAAAGTCGCTCATGACCTCTCCTTGATGGCGGACTGTGGCCAATACTATTGGTGCCCCCAGCGGGATTCGAACCCGCGATCTCCACCTTGAAAGGGTGGCGTCCTAGGCCTCTAGACTATGGGGGCATCCTTGATCGACGTGACCGCTCCCCAGGCCACAGCGGGCGCGAGGATTGGCCCCATGGCATTCTACGGGATGGCGGGCCCGACTGACAAACGGGAGAGGTGGCGACAGTCAGTGTTGAGAGGCAGGGCCCGGCGTCACCAACGACCGCGGGTCTAGGACGTTGGCGTAGATCGCTTGCAGGGAGTCTACCTTGTCACGGCTGGCCCAGATGAACACACGGCTCCCCTCCCGGGCCTCCCCGACGACCACCGTGCGTTCATCCAGCTGCACGGGGGCCAGGCCGACCTGCCAGGAGTCCTCATTAATGCGGCCGATCTGGCCGCGCAGGAGCACGAAGCCCTTGGGCTCAGGAGCGAAGGTGTCCAGAAGCTGGCCCGTGACCAAGGTATCGCCCTCTCGACGCCCCTCCAGGGTGACCAGGCTACCGATCTCCGGGGTCTCGGCCTGGGCAAGCGCCTCCACCTCTACACCGCTGACCACCCAGTTCTCTTCGTCTCCCGCCTCGAACACCCCTTCCACGCGGATGGTGTCCTCTTCCTCCGGCCCAGCCTCTGGCCTGTCTGCGAGGACCACGACTCTCTTGGCCATCAACTCACCGTCTTCGGCCACTGCCTCCACACGGGCACGGGTGCCCCTGACCAGAGCCCCTGCTTGGGCGTCCAGTTCCGTATTGGGGGTTACAAGGAAGCGCTGCCCTCCTACAACCCAATCACCCGTAGCGTCGGCAGTGCTGATCTCCGTCTCGATAACACCCTCATAAGCCAGGAGAGGGTGGGGCTCCTGCGCAGGGTCGCCTCTGGGCCCCTCGATACTGGAGGCGACGGCCTCGCCGCCAACATCCTCCACCTCGATCTCTACCTGCTGACCTCGCAGCAGTTTGAGTTTGAGCAGCGTCCTCTCGGTAATGGCGATGCGCTGGCCGGCAACCACCACTTCTCCCTCACCTACGTTCTCCAGGGCACCGGAGACGACATACCCCTGCTCGGGCTGCTGGCCATCAGTGACGGTCACGTTGAGTGCCACCAGCCGACCGTTGGCGCCCCTGGCAGCGATGACCTTGACCGCTTGACCGGGCTCGAGGTCGTCCACCTCTCCCAGTGTGCCGAGGTCCAGCCGCACCTCCACGCCGCCGAACAACCACAACCCCTCGGCTGCGGGCTCAGCCAGTCCGGCGATGTTGATCACCCCTGCAGCCAAATCATCCGGTGTCACGGCCCCCGGCCTGCCGGTGGTTCTCAGTTGGGCGTTGTGCAGAGTGGCCACCGCCTCGGCATAGTCGCCGCCCGCGGACTCGGCCAGGTCACCCCCCAAGGCCAACAGCAGGCCTTCCTGGGCGGCCGACTGCTCTCGCGCCCGAGCCAGCACGGTCAGCTCGTCCGGGTGATCCTCCAGAATGCGAACCGCCCGCGCGTTGCGCTCGCGGAGGACGGTGAGGACATTACCGGGAACCGGCTTACCGTCCCGGACCATCTCCATGATCTCGTCGGTGCGCTCGTTCGACTGATCGAGGAGTATCTCTGCCTTGTGGACATCGTCGAAGACGAACCAAAGCCGCACATCCTCAGTGGCCAGCTTGACGCGATACAGGGGGCTGTCCGGGAGGGAGTCCTGGGACGCGTAGATGGCGCCGCCCCCAGCGACCAGTACCGCCAGGACGACTGCGGCGGCGATGGCCAGGGGTCGCATCCAGCCAATGTTGATTGAGAAGCGCGGCGCCCGCCCCAGCCGTATGTCCTCAGCCCGTGTGCGGAACCGCTGCCAAGCGGCGCTTTGAGCGCCTTGGCGGGGCTCGTGCCGCGGCGTCCGACTCAGCTGCTGGGCCAGGAGGAGATGGGTGCGCAGTTCCTCGACATGCTCCGGATAGCGGGCCAGGCACGCCTCGAGGCTTTCGCCCTGGTTAAGGGCGGCCAGGCATTCGTCGAGGATGGAGGCCAAGGCGTGAGCCATCAGCGGCCCTCCCCCGACATGATGCGTCGCAGCGAGTTCAGTGCCCGGTGCTGGAGCGACTTGACCGCCCCGTCACTGCGACGGAGGATGCGGGCGATGGAAGCGTTGTCGAACCCCTCGATGAACTTGAGGACGATCACCTGTCTCTGCTCGTCCGTCAGGTACTTCAAGGCGAGATGGAGCTGCCCGCGGTCGAGGGCCCGTTCAGCCAGGACCTCAGGGCTGATCTGCACGGCGGCCAGCGGCTGCGTCAGGTCCACCTCGCCACGCCGTTTGCGACGGCGGTGCAGGTCGATCAGCTTGTTGCGGGCGATGCGGAACACCCACGCCGAGAAGGGCGTCCCTCTGAACCGGTAATTCCTGACAGACTCCAGAACCTTGAGCATGACTTCGGAGGCCAGATCCTCGGCGGCCTGAATGTCCCCTAACTGGAGGAAGGCGTAGTTGTAGATCCTGGGATAGTAGCTTGCGTAGAGGTCAGCCAGGGCGCTCTCTTCCAAGCGCTGGGCGCGCTGGACCAGCTCCCACTCCCGGAGGATGTGGTCGCTGGCGGCCTCAGCGGCTGGCGGGCCAGCCGATCGATCCCGGGGCTTCTCTATTAATCCCGACAAGGCTTCTGCATACATGGCCGCACAACCACTAGGAGAACGTGCGGCCGCGGACTACAGATACGGGTTGAAATCATCAGGATTCACTCGACCTCGGAGAGTCCCAGCAGCGCCCGCCGCGCGCGGTCGTAGCCCTCCTTTGCGCGCGCCTCGCGGTTCAGCAGCGCCTTCAGCTTCGGCGCCTCCAGGTGCTCTCCCTCTAGCAACACGCGGTGAACCGCCTGGAGCTGGGTTTGCCAGGCCTCGTAGGCCTTCAAGTATTCCCGCTTGCGATCCTGCATAAGCTTGCCTGAAGGGGCTCTGCAATAGTAACTGTTGAGAGCGAAGGCACGCAAGGAAAGAGTGACTGCTGTCGAGCTGATAAGAGTGAGTCTCGGTAAGGACGCACATACTGCCAGTCGCGCCGGATAGAGCCGTCCTACAGCCAGCGGGAGCTGATATCGCCATCGATGACGATATCCACCACCCGGGGCTCCTGCGCCCTCTGCGCTTCCCGCAGCGCATCGCCGATTTCGTCAGGGTGTTCCACCCGAACGCCCTTGACCCCGAAAGAGGTGGCGATGCGCGAGAAGTCCAGCGGCGGGTCTGTGAGGTCCATGGCGACGAACTGGCGGCCAGCGGCCCCTTCACCCAGGTACTCGAGCATGTTGAACTTGAGGATGCGGTACGAGGCGTTGTTGGCGATCACCCAGGTGACCGGCACCCTGTGGTGGGCTGCCGTCCACAACGCCTGGATGGTGTATAGGGCAGCGCCGTCGCCGATGACGGAGAGGACTGGCCGGTCCGGCCGCGCCAGTTTCAGTCCGATGGGGTTGGGCATACCCGGGCCCAGCCCGCCGCCGGTGGCCCGGTAGTGCGTCCCCGGCTCCGACATGCGCAGGTGGCGCATGAGGTGGCCGCCCGCCGTGATAGACTCGTCGAAGAGGACGGTGCCGGGGCTGATGGCGCTGGCTAGCTCCTTGGCCATGCGAGCGGCGGATATGGGCACACTGTCCCACTTGGCCTGAGCGGAGGCGTCCATCGCCCGCAGTGGCTGCTGGGCCATCGCCTGGATCGCCTGAGCGCGGCGCTGGGCCGCTTCCTGGTGGAGGGGTGTGCGGTGCTTCTGGAGCGCGGCCAGCAGGTCGGTCAAGGCCATCTTAGGATCGGCCATAATGCCGTGCTGGACAGGCCAGGTCTTCGAGATTTCCCACGCGTTGAGATCGATGTGGATGACCGAGGCCTGCGGTGGGAAGGGCGGCTCACGGAGGGGGAAAAGGAGGGTGAGGACAGGGGTGCCCACGGCCAGGATGACGTCGGCGCCAGAGATCTGGCCCCGCAGGGCAGGCTCCGAGACCAAATTCAACAGGCCAGCGTACAGGGGATGGTCGGCGGGGAAGGGCATCTCCGGGGAGAAGGAGGCGTGCACACGGGCCCCCAGCGCTTCCGCGAGCCGGACGAGCTCCGGTAGCGCGCCTGACGCAGCGACGCCAGCGCCGCAGATGATGACCGGCGATTGCGCGCCTGCCAGGACTTGGGCGGTCCGCTCCACTGCCTCCGGGTCGGGCCGGACACGGGTGTTCGTGTAGACGGTCGGGACGATCTCGGCATCTGCCTCTTCGTCCATCACGTTGGCGGGTATGGATAGGAAGACGGGCCCCCGAGGAGGCTCCATGGCCACCTTGAAGGCACGCCGCAGCAGGACGGGGATCTCGCCGGCGTCCTCCACGTGGGCCGCCCACTTCGTCACCGGCTCCGCCATACGGACAAGATCGCCGAAGAGGATCGGCTCCTGGGTGCCCCCGCGCTGGGGGTGCTGGCCAGCATAGACCACCATTGGAGTCTGGGTGCGGTAGGCGTTGTAGAGCATACCCATGGCGTTGCCGAGGCCGGGGTTGATGTGCAGTTGGACGAAGGAGGGCCGGCCCGTCGCCCACGCGTAGCCGTCGGCGATGCCCACGGCCACGGACTCGTGCAGGGCGAGGATGTACTGGAGTTGGGGGTAGTCCTGGAGAGCGTCGATAAACGCCTCCTCCGTGGTGCCGGGGTTGCCGAAGACGTGGGTGACGCCATCGGTCACCAACTGCTCCAGGAGGGCGTAGCGACCGGTCAGCTTGGGCATGGCGGGCTCTCCTTTCGGGAGGAAGGATATCACAGGGCACGCTAGCGGCCCCGCCTATCGCCTGAGCTGGTAGACGATGGGGCGAGGCGACGGGCGCCTCGCCCCGGCAACTGGCGATTTGGTGGCGCATGCGGGATTCGAACCCGCGATCTCCGCCTTGAGAGGGCGGTGTCCTGGGCCGCTAGACGAATGCGCCGCAGTTGGCTGCGGGACTAGGATTCGAACCTAGACTAACTGATCCAGAGTCAGCCGTACTACCGTTATACTATCCCGCAGCGTCACGGCGATTGTATCAAAGGGCTATAGCTCTGACAAACGAGGCGCGGCAGGCCGCCGGTGGTTGACAAGCGCGGTGACCGTGGTATAAGTATAGCGAGCGCTCGCTATGACGCGCGGGGCCCGACATGCCGAAGCTTAAGCCGGAAGAGGTTGAGCACCGGCGGCAGGAGATAATCGAGGCCGCCCGCCGCTGCTTCCTGCGCAGCGGCTTCCACCTGACCACCACCGACGAGATCTGCCACGAGGCAGCGATTACCCCCGGCGGCCTTTATCACTACTTCGGCAGCAAGGAAGAGATCATCAGCGCCGTCATTGAGGACACGGCGCGCTCTGCAGTCAGCCTTCTGACATCCATGGCCCAAAGCGCCGGGGATGCGCGGTCCGCATTCCAGGAGGCGACATCGTTCGTCCTCCAGACGATACGTGACCCCAATGTCGACAGCCGAACCCGGTTTGACATCGAAACGTGGGCCGAAACCCTCCGCAACGAGAAGCTGGCCACCATCACCCAAAAAAGTTGGGCGCTGCGCCGGCAGTGGCTGGAGTCCCTCATCGCGCGGGCCAGGGAAGAAGGGATGTACAAGCCGGAGGTGGATCCCCGGGGCTTCGCCGATCTAATCCTGGCGATTCTGGTGGGGTTGCGCGTAGGCAAGCTGTTGTGGAGGGATGAATTTGACCTAGAGGGCGCGTTGCAGTCGCTGTTCCTGATGCACGCGGGGCGTCTCAGCAACGGGACGACTGTTGGCCTGCCCAGAGAGGAGTCGCGCGCAGGCAGAGGCCGCGGATCAGCCTAGCGTACAGAAAGGGGTCGCCCGGGCCGGCAGTTCCCTCCCTTTGGGCGATGACGACCCGGGCGGCGACAAGAGGCCGCCGCGCAGCCCAATAGTACGGCGGCCCCTCGTGTCTCGGGGGCACGATGGCCCCGGGGGGGGGGTGCGACAACCCCTTGTTCGAGACCGAGGTTAGAGCCAGCCCCGGCCGCCAGGAGAGCCAAGACGCGCGAGGCCGTAATAGGCGGAACCGGGAACCGCTTGACGGCCGGAGCTGGAACTTGCTTACGCGTTGTCAAAATCTTTCCATCCATATCATGTGATTGGAATCACGAATATTGTAGGCCACCAGGAGCACAAGTCAAGAGGTTTAGGGCGAAAAGAAAGCATTATATAGCGAGCGCTCATTATACTGAGAAAGCGCTCGCTATGCGCCTCCCTACGCCGCCTCCGCCCCCAGCCTCCACAGGGCGGAGCACAGCCGCTGCCCCCTACAGTAGCCTCAGTTGTTGCGGATCATCCGGCAGGTGCGCCAGGCCGCCAAACTCCGGGACAACCACACCGTGGACGTTCCACCCGGGCTGCAGCTTTGGGGTGATCACTTCCTGCCAACCGATGCTCCTACAATCGTCTTCGATAAGGATATCGGGGCCTACCCGCCTCACAACGTCCACGTACTCTTCCCCTTCTTCGCGGTAGTAGAGCTTTCCTGATGGAAAGCGAAAACGGCGAAGCGTCGCCTCAACCGCCTGCGGTTCCTGATCACAGCGTTGCGAAGTGAGATAGCAGATCTCGGCACCGCGAGCTTGCCACGACTTCAGTTTCTGGACGGCACCGCTGGTCGGAATGAACGACGGCACGTCGAAGAATCTCTCCTGTGACGGATGCATGGTGGCGGTCCCCTCGGTAAAGACGAGTATCTTCACCCCGGCCCCCAGGTTGCTCAGGCTTCCAGCCTCCTGACGGCTGACTCCAGCCGTGCCACCGCCCGCTCGCGCCCCAGGACCGCCATCGTCTCGAACAGAGGCGGCGCCGCAGTCCTGCCCGTCACGGCCACGCGGATGAGACCGAACAGATCGCCGGTCTTCAGCGCCAGCTCCTCGGCCAGGGGGCGGATGGCGCCCTCCAGCGTCTCGTGATCCCAGAGCTGGAGGTCCCTGGTCCGCTGCAACACCGTCTCCAGCGCCTGTGCGGCGCCGCCGCGGTCGTCGGCGAATTTCTTGCCCAGCAGCGTCTCCGTCCCGTAATGCAGCTCCCCCTCCAGGAAGAAGAAGCCGGCCATCTCCTCAGCCTCGGTCAGGAGCTTGATGCGCTCGCGGATGAGGGGTACGACCCGCCGCAGCAGGTCGCGATCCACAATCCTGCCTCCCCGCTCCAGGAAGCGTGCTGTACGCCCCGCCAGCTCGTCGTCCGCGAGGGAGCGGATGTACACCCCGTTCATCCACTCCAGCTTCTCACGGTTGAAGACAGCCGCGTTGGCGACGACCCGGTCCAGGGTGAAGTGGCGCACGAGCGTCTCGCGATCGATGATCTCGGTACGGTCATCCAGAGACCAGCCCAAAAGGGCGAGGAAGTTCAACAGCGCCTCGGGCAGGAAGCCCCGGTCGCGGAAGGCCAGGACGGACGTGTCGCCGTGACGCTTGGACAGCTTGGCGCGGTCCGGGCCCAGGATCATGGGCAGGTGAGCGAAGGCGGGCGGCTCCCAGCCGAACGCCTGATAGAGGAGGACGTGGCGGGGGGTGCTGGACAGCCACTCGTCGCCGCGAAGGACATGGGTGATCCCCATCAGCCGGTCGTCCACGATGTTGGCCAGGTGGTACACCGGGAACCCGTCTGACTTCAGCAACACGAAGTCGTCCAGGGTGTCGTTCTCGAAGACGATGTCGCCCCGGACGAGGTCGCGGAAGACGGTCTGGCCAGAGAGGGGCGTCCTGAAGCGGACGACCGCAGGCAACCCCTCTGACTCCGCCTTTTGCCGCTCGTCCTCCGGGAGGTCACGACAGTGGCGGTCGTACTTAGGGGGGCGCTTCTGCCGCTGGAGGTCCTTGCGCACCTGATCCAGCCGCTCGGGGGTGCAGTAACAGCGGTAGGCGTGCCCGGCCTCCACGAGTTCGGCGACGTACCGCTGGTACGTCTCCAGTCGGCGGGACTCGACGTAGGGCCCCCGCTCCCCGATGTCGCGGCTGCGGTCGGAGGGGTCCGGCCCCTCATCGTAGTCCAGGCCGAGCCAGGCCAGTGACTCGAAGATGGCCTGCTCCGCGCCTTCGACGTACCGCGTGCGGTCTGTGTCCTCCAGGCGGACGATGAAGGCGCCGCCGTGGTGGCGGGCGAACAGCCAGTTGAAGAGGGCGGTACGGATGTTGCCCACGTGGGGCTCGCCGGTGGGCGATGGGGCATAGCGGACGCGAACGGACATGGCGGGCTCATTCTAGCAAGAACGGCTGGCTGGTCACAGCGCCGGTGGGGTCAAGAGTCTCCTTGAACCTACGTGTGGAAGCGGCTACCGTGAGGGTCGGCATGGAGGGCGTGCTCGAGGTCAACCCTGCTCGCATCGGGACGCTGTACGCCGATCGCGTGGAGGTGCCGTACATGGAGTTCGGCCAAGTGGAGCCGGCCCTCAAGCTCGTGTACGGCGGCGAGGACTACTGGTACGTGCGCACCGTGCCCCTCAAGGGCTACGGCGCGGTGATGGCCCGACACATCCGCGAGCTGGAGACGGACGGCAAGAAGCCCATCTTGGCCCGCTTCCGGGACCGCATCTACATCTACGCCACCGGCGTCATGCCCATCGGCACGGGCAAGAAGTAGCGGTCTAGCCCCTGAGGCTCCCCAGCGCGTCCCGCAGATCCGCGGGCAGAGGCGACTCGAACTCCACCAGACGGCCACTGGACGGCAGCTCGAAGGCCAGGCGCCAGGCGTGGAGGAACTGGCGTCCCACCAGCGGCGAACGTCTGCCGTAGACGCCGTCGCCGACCACCGCGTGGCCGATGGCGGCCAGGTGGACGCGGACCTGGTGGGTGCGCCCCGTCACCGGCTCCACCTCCAGCAGGGCGAAGCTGTTCAGTACCTCGCGGACGCGGTACTTCGTCTCTGCCTCGCGGCCGCCGGCGACAACCGCCATCTTCTTGCGGTTCCTGGGATGCCGGCCGATAGGCGCCTCGATGGTACCCTGGGACGGCTGCGGCACGCCCTGTACCAGCGCCAGGTAGGTCTTGTGGACCTCTCGCTCCTTGAGCTGATGGATCAGGCTAACCCGCGCTCGCTCGCTCCTGGCGACGACCAACAACCCCGAGGTGTCCTTGTCCAAACGATGGACGATCCCCGGCCGCATCTTCTCCCGCGCCTCCGCCAGCTCCGGGGCAATGGCCAGGAGGGCGTTCACCAGCGTGCCGCTGGGGTGCCCAGGCGCTGGGTGGACAGTGAGCCCCGCTGGCTTGTCGACGACGATGACGTCTTCGTCACGATAGATGACTGTGAGCGGGATGAGCTCCGCCGTGGGCCTCGCCTCCTCCGCGGCGGGCAATGTCGCCGCGACGCGAGCGCCGCAGGCCAGGTGGTGGGAGGGGCGCTCCCGCCTGCCATCCACCGTCACCAGGCCCTCATCGATCAGGCGGCGGGCATGGCTGCGGGACAGGCCGCCCACCCGGCGCGCCAGGAAGACGTCCAGCCTCTCGCTCGCCCTATCGGCCGTCAGCTCCAGCGTCTTCACGTTCAGATCTCGGCGGCGGAGGCTTGGCGAAGATCGCGTAGCCCACCAGGAGGACTGCGACGCCGATGACGATCGAGGAGTCGGCCACGTTGAAGGACGGCCAGAACGGAAAGTCGAGGAAGTCGGTGACTCTGCCCAGGCGCAGCCGGTCCACAAGGTTGCCGATAGCCCCTCCCAACATCATGCCCATCGCGACCGGCGCCACCAAGTGGTCGAAGGGCGGGTAGCGGTAGTACAGGTAGATAGCAGCCAAGCCGATTACGGTCGTGATCACCAGGAATCCAGTCTGGTCCTTGAGTATGCCGAAGGCTGCTCCAGTATTGGTGACATAATGCAGGCGCACAGGCCAGCCGTCCGGCCAGCTCTCGCCGCGATCCATGAGCGTCCGTACCAGCCCCTTGCTGGCCTGGTCCAGGGCGAGAACGATGAGAGCGGCGGCGATGAACAGGAGCCGTCGCAGGCGGGAGGCAGCGGGTATGGGGGTGACAGGCTTCGTCGCCTCGATCGTCGGCATCGCCTTCGATGATAGCATGGGGGAGGGGAGGGCTCGACGACCGAACCTGCGGCTGAAGGTGACGCCACAGCCAGTGGATGGGCGGTACGCCTAGGTTTGACGTTAGCTATAGGCGGTTGCTATCCTCAAATCAAGCCGACGCCTGTCGCCCGCTGGAAAGGCCACCGCTCTTGGTTTTCGATATCCTGTCCCGTCGCTCCAGAGACCGTGAGAGATACGGCGACCGCCTGCCGCCCGGCCAGAAGGTGGTGGAGGACTGGCCCGTCCTCACCTACGCCGGCACGCCGAGAATCGACCCGGATGAGTGGCGACTGCGCATCTATGGCGCCGTCGAGCGAGAGGTGCAGTTCACCTGGGAGCAGTTCCGAGCCCTGCCCACGGCCACCGTCACCTGCGACATCCACTGTGTGACCTCCTGGAGCCGCATGGATAACCGCTTCGAAGGCGTCCTCTTCCGAGACCTTCTGCAGCACTTCCAGCCCCTGCCCTCGGCGGAGAGCGTGATGGTCCACTGCCACGGTGGCTACAGCACCAACGTCCCCCTGGCCGACCTCCTGCGGGAGAACGTGCTCCTGGCCTACAAGCACGACGGTAAGGAGCTGACACCGCCCCACGGCTGGCCCCTGCGGCTGGTGATACCCCATCTCTACTTCTGGAAGAGCGCCAAGTGGGTACGTGCCCTGGAGTTCATGGAGAAAGACCAGCCCGGCTTCTGGGAGATGTACGGCTACCACATGCGCGGCGACCCCTGGAAGGAGGAGCGCTACTCGTGACCGCCGCCTCTGCCATAGACGCTATCGACCGGCGGCTCCTGACCCTGATCCAGAAGGAGTTCCCCCTCGTCGAGCGTCCCTTCGCCACCATCGGCGAACGGGTCGGGATCAGCGAGGAGGACGCGTTGGCGCGGGCCCGGCGCCTGAAGGAGGCCGGGATCATCCGCCAGATCAGCGCCATATTCGATAGCCGACGCCTGGGCTACTCCAGCACTCTCGTCGCCATGGACATCCCCGAAGAGCACATCAACGAGTCGGCCAGCCGCGTCTCGGAGCAGCCCACAGTGAGCCACAACTACAAGCGCGATCACTCGTTCAACCTGTGGTTCACGTTGACCCTGCCTCCCGGTGCTGACTTAGAGGCGGAGGTGGCCCACCTGTCCGATGTGGCAGGGGCCCGGCGAACGCGCATCCTTCCCGCCCTCCGTGTGTTCAAGATCGGGGTGGAGCTGGACCTGGAGCAGGGCGCCAACGTGGCCGAGAGGAGGCGGGCCAGCAAGGAGCCGCCGCGGAGCTTCACGGAAGAGGATCTGGATTACGTACGCGTCCTCCAGCAAGATTTGCCCCTGGAGCCCGCCCCCTTTCAGGGCTGGGCGGACAGTCTGGGGATCCGCCAGAGGCGGATGTTCGCTAGGGCCAGAGAATTCGTAGCGTCAGGGGTGATGCGACGCTTCGCTGCCGTCCTACGTCACCAAAAGGCGGGCTTCCTGGCCAACGCCATGATCTGCTGGCGCATCCCCGAGGAGCAGCTCCCCGATCTCGGCTATCGCCTCGCCTCCTATCCACAGGTGAGCCACTGCTTCCAGCGCCGCGTGTACCCGGACTGGCCCTACAACATCTTCTGTATGGTTCACGCCCCCAGCCGCAGCCAGTGCGAGGAGATAGCCCGCCGGATGTCTCAGGAGATCGGAGTCGACGACTACATCATCCTCTACAGCACCAAGGAGTACAAAAAGGAGCGGGTCAGGTACCACGTGAAGTGAGATGAGCGGCTGGCGCTGCGCAGGCGCACCAGCATCGGCGTTTGACCCCCGCTGACGGCCCTCGGTAGAATCTCCCTGTATGGACGACTACGGGCTCGATCTGGACGAGGTGGCGCGGGTCATTGACGCCGCCGATGTGCTGGTGATTCGCTTCGCCATCCTCGACAAGCGGCTGCTCATCGACACCCGCACCACTGAGAGCGACGCACCCCTCATCGCCATCGTCGACAAGGCCAGCTCGGTGGAGGAGCGCTTCAAGGCGTTGAAGAAGATGCGACCCCGCCTGCCTCTGCCTGACAAGATCATGTCCTTCATGTGGCCGCGGCAGATGGAGACATTCCGCGCCTCCGGGCTGTGGGACAAAATCGAAGCCCGAATGGTGAGCCTGGGCGGCGAGCCGATGCTCAAGGCCTGTCAGGCCGTGTTCGAGGAGCTGGAGCAGGCGGAGAAGGCGGAGGTGATTACCGCCATCCGCGGTGGCGAGACCTACCAGTCCCTATGGGAACGCTCCCGCTAGTGGAGGGGCCCTCTTGAGCCACAGGCCCGCCCGTGGCGGGGCCACCGCTTCAGGCGCGGGATCCGCTTCGTAGAGCGATGAAGACCATCGACCTCAGGAGTGACACCGTAACCCTGCCGCCGCCAGCGATGCGGAAGGCGATCGCGGAGGCCGAGTTGGGGGACGACGTCTTCGGAGGCGACCCCACCGTCAACCGTCTAGAGGCGATGGCGGCAAAGGTCATGGACAAGGACGCCGCCCGCCTCACCACCAGCGGCACCCAGAGCAACCTGACGGCGATGCTGTCCCACTGCCGGCGCGGCGACGAGGTCATCGTCGGAGATGAGGCCCACATCCTGCACTACGAGGCGGGGGGCGCCTTCGCCCTGGGCGGCCTCGGCCTCCGCCCCGTCCACAACGACAAGCAGGGGCGGCTGGACCTGGAGGAGGTGCGGCGCGCCGTCCGCGGTCGCGACATCCACTTCCCTCCCACAGGGCTCATCTGCGTGGAGAACACGCACAACCGCTGCGGCGGCAGCGTCCTCAGCGAGGACGACCTAGCCGCAGTGCGGCGCCTGGCCGATGAGCACAACTTGCCCCTGCACCTGGACGGGGCGCGCCTGTTCAACGCCGCCGTAGCCCTGGGGGTGCCTGCGTCCCGCCTGGCGCAATACGCGGACTCGGTGGCCTTCAGCCTGTGCAAAGGACTCGCCTGTCCCGTGGGCTCCGTCCTCTGTGGCAGCAGAGAGTTCATCGCCCGGGCGCGGGGGTTCCGCAAGATGCTCGGGGGCGGCATGCGCCAGGCCGGGATC
>DAOUMF010000114.1:0-5535 GCA_034411955.1 Dehalococcoidia bacterium | reverse complement strand
GTGCTTCTCCATGTACTCGGACATGTCCAGCCGGACCATCGCCTGCTCGTCATCGAACAGGAACTCGGCGAGGGCCCGCGCCAGCTCCGTCTTGCCCACGCCCGTGGGCCCCAGGAAGATGAAGCTGCCGATGGGCCGGCGCGGGTCCTTGAGCCCGGCGCGGGCGCGGCGGATCGCCTCCGATACCGCCCGGATCGCCTCCTCCTGGCCGATCACCCGTTCGTGCAGACGCTCCTCCATGTGCAGCAGCTTCTCGCTCTCGCCCTCCAGCATGCGGGAGACAGGGATGCCCGTCATCTTGGCCACCAGCTCCGCGATGTCCGATTCGTCCACGGTCATGCTGCCGACGTGCTCTTGCTCCCACTGGGAGCGTATCTGCTCGTACTCGGCCCGGATCTGCTCCAGCTCCGTCTTGATGTGGGCGGCCGCCTCGTACTCCTGGCGCTGGACGGCGGCCTCCGCCTCCCGCCCCAGCTTGTCCACCCGCTCCTGGAGCTCACGCACCTCCGGCGGCATGCTCTGGGCCTCGATGACGTGCTTGGAGGCCGCCTCGTCGATGAGGTCGATCGCCTTGTCCGGCAGGTGGCGGTCGGAGATGTAGCGGTTCGAGAGGCTGACCGCCGCCGCGATGGCGTCATCGGTGATCTTGACCTTGTGGTGCGTCTCGTAGCGGGGCCGCAGCCCCTTCACCATCTCGATGGTATCGTCAACGCTGGGCTCGTCCACGTAGACGGGGGCGAAGCGTCGCTCCAGGGCAGCGTCCTTCTCGATATGCTGGCGGTAGTTGTCCAGGGTGCAAGCGCCCACGCACTGGAGCTCGCCGCGGGCCAGGGCGGGCTTCATCATGGTGGAAGCGTCGATGGCGCCCTCGGCGGCGCCCGCGCCCATCACCTGATGTATCTCGTCGATGAAGACGATGACCTCGCCCTTGGCCTGCTTGATCTCGTCCATGACCGCCTTCAGACGCTCCTCGAACTCGCCGCGGAACTTGGAGCCGGCCACCATGGCGCCCATGTCCAGGGCCAGCACGCGCTTGTCCTTGAGGTTCTCCGGCACGTCGCCGGCCACGATCTTCTGGGCCAGCCCCTCGGCGATGGCGGTCTTGCCCACACCGGCCTCGCCGATGATCACGGGGTTGTTCTTGGTGCGGCGGTTGAGCACCTGCATCACCCGCTTGATCTCGTCCTCGCGGCCGATGACGGGGTCCAGCTTGCCCTGGCGGGCCGCCTCCGTCAGGTCGATGCTGTAGCGCTCGAGGGCGCGGTACTTGGACTCCGCCGTGGGGCTGTCCACGCGGGCACCGCCGCGCACCTCCTGGAGGGCGCGGTATATCTTCTCCTTATCGACGCCGAACTGGCCCAGGATGCGGGCGGCCTCCCCCTCCCGCTCATCGGCGATGGCGACGAGGAGGTGCTCCACGCCCACGTACTCGTCCTTGAGGCGCTCCGCCTCGGCGTTGGCCGCCTCCAGCATGCGCACGATGCGGGGCGTGGTGTAGACCTGAACCACGTCGTAGGCCAGCTTGGGGGCATTGGCCAGCGCCTGGCCGACCGCTTCGCGCAGCTTGTCGGTATCCACCTTCAGGCGCTCGAAGACGGCGGGGGCGGCGCCCCGCTCGTGCGTGAGCAGGGCCATGAGGACGTGCTCCACATCCCACTGGCTGTGGCGCTCCTTGCGCACCAGCTCCTGGCTGGCCGCCAGGACCTCCTGCGCCCCTTCCGTGAACCTGTCTTGTCGCATCATCTCACTTCACCTCAGTTTCTGGTCTGTCATTCCGAGCGAAGCGAGGAATCTTGGGTGGGGAGGCAGCTATCCGCCGAGCCCGAAAGCTGCCCCTCCCCAGATTCCCGCCCAAGGCGGACTGACGCCTTCGCGGCAGACGCTGGTTCCCCGTACGGGCGTGGTCGCCGCTCAGAATGACGGACGCCCCTTCCGTGAACCTGTCTTGTCGCATCATCTCACTTCACCTCGTGTCATCCGTGTAGCGGAGGCCTTCAGGCCTCCACGCCATCAGTGGCGACCTGAACGTCGCCACTACATCTGTCCTTCCTCCCCCTCCTCCTCCACCGTCGCGGGCAGCATCCGGTCTCGATACGCTTGGAGCTCGGCCCGCAGGCGCTCCATCTCCCCCTCCATGCGGCGGATGCGCTCGCTGAGGCGCATCACCACCTCGGCCCCGGCCAGGTTCACCCCCAGGTCGTTCACCAGCCGCTGGATGTGGAGCAGCCGCTCGACGTCCGCCCGAGAATACAGCCGCACGCGGCCGCGGGAGCGGGAAGGGCGCACCAGGCCCAGACGCTCGTAGTGGCGCAGGCTCTGGGCGTGCATGCCCACCATGCGCGCCGCCACGCTGATCACGAAGCAGGGCTCGTCATCCTCGCGAACCCAATCACGGTTGGCCATATTTAGTCACTTCCCTGAATTCGGCCAGGAGTAACGTCTCCCTGGTGGGAGACAAAAAAGCGCAAGGTCCTAGGCTCCTTCAACTTCTCACTTGTGATCTGCACCACTACCTTCCAGCCTTCATCGATTTCCTCTTCGGCGACATAGGACAATGAATTAGCCTCTGGAAAGTCCTTCCCTATATGGCTTTCGAGTATTTTCCTCAGTTCTGGTGGCACTCTGACCTCCTCGCAATGTAGCCATTACCTCGCACCCACCTTCTGCTTGCGGCGCTCCTCGCGCAGCTTCTCGAACAGCTCCCGCTCGCGGTCGGAGAGCCTCTCAGGAAGGATCACACTCACCCTGGCGTAGAGGTCGCCCTTCCCCTTGGCGTCGAGGCGGGGCATGCCCAGCCCGGACAGGCGGAACCGGCGGCCGTTCTGGGTCAGGGCCGGTATCTTGAGCGCCACCCGGTTGCCGGATAGCGTCGGCACCTCCACCTCGCCGCCCAGCACCGCATCCTCCAGCGGCACGCCGACCTCGGTGGTGAGGTCGTCGCCCTTGCGCTCGAACCGTGAGTGCGGACGCACCCTGACGACGACGTAGAGGTCGCCGCGGGGCCCGCCGCCCACGCCGGGGCGGCCTTCGCGGGCGATGCGCACGCGAGAGCCGTTGCGGACGCCGGCCGGTATCTTCACCTCCAGCCGCTTGGACTGGAGGACGGCGCCGGCGCCCTGGCAGACGTGGCACACGGCGCCCGCGATCTGGCCGCTGCCGCCGCAGGTGCCGCAGGCCTGCTCCGATTGCAGTCCGATGCGACGGCTGGCGCCGTGGAAGGCCTCCTCCAGGGTAACCTCCGTGACGTACTCCACGTTCTGGCCCCGCGTGGGCCCGCGATGGCCGAAGAACGACTCGAAGATGCCCTCGAAGGGTCCGCCGCGGCCGCGGGTGGCGCGGCCGAACAAGTCGCCGAGGTCGAAGCTCTGGCCGAACGAGGCGCCCTCGCCGCCGCCAGCCCGACGCGCCCGCTCAAACGCCTCCGCCTGCTCCCACTGCTCGCCGTAGCGGTCGTACTTCCGGCGCTTCTCGGCGTCGGAGAGCACCTCATAGGCCCGGTTGATCTCCTTGAACCGCTCCTCGGCCTGCTTGTCGCCGGGGTTGACGTCGGGGTGGTGCTTGCGGGCGAGGCGGCGATAGGTCTGACGGATCTCCTTCTCGGAGGCGTTGTGGGAGACGCCAAGGATATCGTAATAGCTCTTGCCAGCCATGGTTCAATTGTAGGTCAGACAGCTTCTGATGTCAATTGCCGCAGGAGAAATCTTGATAAGAGTATTATCAAGAGTATTGACATGGCATCTCTCCCTTGCTAACATAGAGGTGCAAACAACTGGTGGGAGACCCACGAGAGGAGGTATGAAATGAGAGCACTGGTTCGATGGGACCCCTTCCGCGAGATGTCCGCCATGCGCCGCGTCATGGACAGGCTGTTCGACGAGACACGGACCCCTACCATCTGGCACGAGCGCGTGCGCCCTATCCCTGTCGATCTGTACGAGACGGACGACTCGGTAGTGGCCAAGACCGCCCTGCCCGGTGTCAACCCTGACGACGTCGAGGTCTCCGTCAACGACGACCTTCTGACCATCAAGGGCGAGACCAAGCACGAGGAGAAGGAGGAGCGCGAGCACTTCCTGCGCCGCGAGCTCAGCTACGGCGCCTTCGGCCGCACTCTCCCCCTTCCCGCTGCCGTCGACGCCGAGAAGGCGACGGCCGAGTACGAGGGCGGCGTCCTCACCATCACCCTACCCAAGGTCGAGGGCAGCCGCACCAAGACCATCAAGATCCACTCTAAGTAGTCGGCGGGGCCCTCCCACCACTAGGAGACAGAGAGCCGGGCCAAGAGGCCCGGCTCTCCTGCTTTATCGCTTCGTCCGCGTCTAGGCGGCGACCACCTTGCCCAGCTCCACTTGGTTCAGCGCCCGGTCCAGGTTGCGCGCAGTGTGGATCAGGGCGATGTGGGTGAACGCCTGCGGGTAGTTGCCCAGCAACTCGCCCGTGCCGGGGTCCACCATCTCCGAGTACAGGCCCACACGGTTGCCCAGGCTCGCCACCCGCCCGAATATCCCCCTCGCCTCATCCACGCGGCCGCCGGTGATCATGGCGCCGGCCAGCCACAGGCTGCACATGGTGAACGCCCCTTCATCGCCGCCCACACCATCATCGGTCTGCGAGGGCAGATAGCGGTGGACGAGGCCGTCCCGGGTCAGTTCCTTCTGCACGGCCTCGATGGTGGCCGCCATGCGCGGGTCGTCAGCAGGCAGGAAGCCGACCATGGGGATGAACAGCGTGCTGGCGTCCAGGTTCTTTGCCCCATAGGCTTGCACGAAGCTGCGGCGCTTCTTGTTCCAGCTCTTCTCCAGGATATCGGCCCTGATCGCCTCGCGGACGCGGCGCCAGCCGTCGAAGTCCACCGGCTTCTTGAGCGCCCGCGCCAGGCGCAGCCCGCGGTCGACAGCCACCCACGCCATCAGCTTGGAGTAGGTGAAGTGCCTGGGCTCCGAGCGCACCTCCCATATCCCGTTGTCCGGCTTCTGCCAGTGACGCAGCGCCGACTCCACCATCGCCTCCGCCAGAGCCCAGAGGGTGCCGTCGACGATGCCTCCCGCCCGGTGGTAGGAATCGAACGAGAGCAGCACCTCGCCATAGACGTCGAGTTGGAACTGGTGGAAGGCGCCGTTGCCCACGCGCACCGGCGCCGAGCCGCGGTAGCCCTCCAGATGACCGAGCACGTCTTCCCTCATGTCGTGAGGGTCCTCGCAGCTGATCTCGTACAGGGAATGGATGTCCTCCCCCTGGCCGAGGTCCAGGGCCTGGACGGCCAGCCACTCGATGAAGGGGCGGGTGTACCCCGTGTGGCTCAGGCGATTGAATATGTCTAGGGTGAAGGCCGCGTCCCGTAGCCAGCAGAAGCGGTAGTCCCAGTTGCGATCGCCGCCGATCTGCTCCGGCAGGGAGGTAGTGGCGGCGGCGCAGACCGCCCCGGTGGGCACGTAAAGCAGGAGGTGCAGGGCCAGCATGGAGCGCCTCACCAGCTCCTCCCACCGTCCCTTGTAACGCCAGTCGTGGGCTACGAACCGCCAGAAGGCCTGGGTC
>DAOUMF010000113.1:0-3890 GCA_034411955.1 Dehalococcoidia bacterium | reverse complement strand
GACCCAGGGAGGGCTGATCGCGACGGTCAAGGAGATACGGGTGCCGGAGGAGCGAGGGCCGACGGAGGTGATCCTTGACCTGGGCGGGCTGGATGTGCGCGCTCACGCATCGGCGATAGCCCACAATCTGGGAAGAGCCGAGTCGGGCGCCGCGGAACAGAGCGTTATGGAACAGAGGCAGGGGTAGCCGATGCGAAACAGAACGAACTGGATAATTCTCGCCATAGTGGTGGTCGTCACCGCCTTCTCGATCATCGTGGTCTGGCCGGGAGCGCCCAAACGCTACCTGCCCGACTTCGTGGCGTGGCCAGAGGGCAACGGCCTGAAGGTGGGCGGGTTCGAGCGCAGGGCGATGCGGCTGGGGCTAGACCTCAAGGGCGGCAGCTACCTCTTGCTGGAGGCGGATGTCAGCCGCCTGCCAGCGGGCACCGACGTCGGCGAGGCGATGAAGGGAGTCCAGGCCATCTTGGAGCGGCGCGTGAACGCCTTCGGCGTCTCGGAGACGGAGGTCACGGTCGAGGGGAACAACCGGCTGGCCGTGCAGGTGCCGGGGATCGATCCAGGTGAGGCGAAGGGGCTCCTGGGGAAGACCGCGCAATTGGAGTTCCGCAAGCCGGCCCTGGAGGAAGAGTCCAACAACGTCATATGTCGGACGGCGGATGGAGGCACCTACTCCGTCCCATACCAGGCGGGCCTGTTCAGCCGGGACCCGACCAGCAACGACGTCACCTGCCCACCGAGCGAAAAGGGAGAACCGGGCGTCGTGAAGTGGGAACCGGCGACGGGGTTCGATAGCAAAGGCGTGCAGAGAGCGCTGACGGGCAGCTTCCTCAGGCCCAACGCGCGGGTGGGGACCGATTTCGTCGGGTGCGGTAACCAGACACCTCCCTGCGTTCTCCTCGAGTTCACCAGCGAGGGCGCTCGCCTGTTGCAGCAGGTCACCGAGGAGCTGGTTGGGCTGCCCATGGCCATCGTGCTGGACAACGAGATCATTGGAGCGCCCACGGTGAGGGACGTCATCAGCGGCGGCGACACCGTCATCACTGGGTTGAGCCTGGACGAGGCGCGCACGCTGCGAATTCAGCTCAACGCGGGCGCCCTGCCGGTTCCCCTGCGGGCGATCCAGGAGACGGAGGTGGACGCCACCCTGGGCGACCGGGAGGTGGTACGCACGGTGCAGGCGGGGCTCATCGGCATTCTGGCGGTGATGGTGTTCATGGTGCTGTACTACCGACTGCCGGGCGTCCTGGCTGCGCTGGCGCTGGGCACCTACGTCTCGGTGGTGCTGATGCTGTTCAAGGTCGGGCCCATCATCGGGCCGGTCACCATCACCCTGGCTGGCATCGCGGGGTTCGTCCTGTCAGTAGGGATGGCGGTGGACGCCAACGTGCTGGTGTTCGAGAGGCTGAAGGAGGAGCTGCGGGCCGGACGCAACCTGATGGCCGCCGTCGAGAACGGTTTCAACCGCGCCTGGTCGGCTATCTGGGCCAGCAACGTGTCCACCATGATCACGTGCGCCATCCTGTACTGGTTCGGCGACCGATTTGGCGCGTCGCTGGTGAAGGGGTTCGCCCTCACCTTGGGAATCGGCGTGTTGGTGAGCATGTTCACGGCGCTGACGGTGACCCGCACGTACCTGCGGCTCCTGGTGGGGACGCCGCTAGCGCGGAGAATGGCGCTGTTCGGGGCCGAGCCGGAGCAGGTGGGCATCGGTCCGGCGGCCCCGCAGGTCGCTGCGGAGGGAGCCGCGCCAGGGCGGAGGGGAGGCGGCCCCGGCTGGAGCGTCGACTTCATAAGGCGACGCGGCTTCTACTACGCGCTGTCCGCGGCGATCCTGCTGCCCGGCATCGTCTCCCTGCTGATCGCGCCCTCTCTGAGGCCGGGCATCGAGTTCAGCAGCGGCGCCACCTTCACCGCGAAGTTCGAAAAGTCGGTGACCTCGACGGACGTGCGCAAGGTGATGTCGGAGCTGGGCCATGACGAGGCGCGGGTGCAGACGACGCAGGACGGCGGCTTCATCATCCGCACCAGCGGGCTGGCGGGCCCGGCCGGACCACCCATCGGGCCAGCGCCCCCCTCGGAGCGGGATGAGATCGAGAAGGGCTTGAGGGACAGGCTGGGCCCCTTCCAGTTGAGCAATTTCAACCAGGTATCGGAGATAGTGTCCAAGGAGATCGGGCGCAACGCGGCGATCGCCGTGGGCGCGGCAGCGGCGGCGATCCTTCTGTTCATCTCGTGGTCGTTCCGCAACGTGCCCAAGGCCCACCGCTACGGCATTGCCGCCATCATCGCAGCAGGGCACGACGCGCTGGTCATCCTGGGCGTGTTCTCCATCCTGGGCAAGCTGTTCGGCACCGAGATCAACACCATGTTCATCGTCGGCCTTCTGACCATCATCGGGTTCAGCGTCCACGATACGATCGTCGTGTTCGACCGCATCCGCGAAACGGCTTCGAGGAATCCCAATGCACCCTTCGACGAGGTCGTGAACGTCAGCCTCACAGAGACGCTAGCCCGGTCTCTCAACACCTCCATCACCGTCCTCTTCACCGTCATCGCCCTGCTGCTCCTGGGAGGAGCCACCATCCAGGACTTCCTGCTGGTGTTGCTGGTGGGAGTGATCGCGGGCACCTACAGCTCCATCTTCATCGCTAGCCAGATCCTGGTGTCCTGGGAGGAGGGCGACCTGTCGCGGCTGTGGCGGCGGCTCTTGCCGGGCCGGCCCGTCCCGGCGCCCGAGGCGTAGGATGCCGGTCGATTTCGTCGGCCGGGAGGTGGAGGTGACGCTCAGCGAGGACGACACACCGCTGCCCCTGGCCTTTCGTCTCGGCTCTCGGGAATACAAGGTTGCGGAGCAGATCGCGAGCTGGCCGGGGGGTGCCTTCAGCGGGCCGCGGCGGGGGCGGGACTGGCGTCAGCAGCAGGAGCGCCGCTACTACCGGGTGCGGACGGAGGAGGGTGAGGTGTACGAGCTCTACGCGGATTGGTCGCCCCGTCGCCGGCAGCGGAAGGAAGGGAGCCGGGGCACCCGCTGGTACCTGCACCGGCGCATCAGCGCCGCGGCCCCCAAGGAGGCGGGGGAGCCGGGAGCCGCCAGTGAGTGAAGATGGACGAGTTCATAGGCCGCCAGATCCAGGTTCGCTGTGAGGGGCTTGTCAAGAAGCCGGTGGCTTTCCGATTGGACGATCGGGAGTACGAGATCGAGGCGATAGTGGACGAGTGGCAGGACTGGGGCTTTGGGAAGGCGGACCGGCTGCGAAACTGGCGGACGCGCCATCACCGCAACTACTATCGCGTGCGCACCGTGGAAGGCGAGCTGTTCGAGATATACTGCGATCGCCCCAAGCCAACGCGCGTCACGTGGTACGCGTCCAAGCGGCTGCGCAGCCCAACCGGGGCATGACCCGCGCCTTCAGCCCTTCCGCAGCACCCGCTCGTCTCCCACGCGGCGGGTAATGCGCTGCTGGTCCATGTGCTCCAGCAAGGCCTGGGCGTACCTGCGGCTGGTGCCCAGCAGGTCGCGCACCTGGGCCAGGGTTATCGTCTCCCGCTCCTTGAGGTGCGCCACCACCCGCTCCACCATCTCGCGGTAGGCCTCGGCGGCGAAGACGACCCTCTCGTCCACCCGCACGATATCGCCGCGGTCTTCCAGATAGGCTAGCAGATCGTCCTCGCCCTCCAGGATCGGCGGCGTGAGCGGTTGTGCCCTAAGGGCGGCGAGAAGCTCGTGGGCGCGCTTCTCCTGCTCGGGTTCGGGCCGGGGCTCGTGCTCCGGCAACGAGGTGATGCCGGAGGCCTCCCTGATCTCCTCGCGGCGGGACCACAGCGCCGCGGCCTGGTCGAAAGCGCGGCTGTCCAGGCGCAGGCGGCTGCGCAGCTCCTCGCGGGGC
>DAOUMF010000112.1:0-11216 GCA_034411955.1 Dehalococcoidia bacterium | reverse complement strand
CCGGCAGGCAGGCTTTCAACCTGCGGTGTCGAATTCTTGGAGCGCATATAGCCATGTCCATACTTATCGACGAGAACACAACATTCATCATGGTCGTTCCGCACCGCCGACTGAAGTCGGCGGCATGGGCGGAAACAGGGAGCCGCGGACTTCAGTCCGCGGGGCTGGTTAGCCTGTAGGTGCTATGTCCATACTTATCGACGAGAACACAACATTCATCATCCAGGGGATCACCGGCCGCGAGGCGGTGAACATGACCCGCGAGTGCCTTAACTACGGGTCCAAGATCGTCGGGGGCGTGACCCCCGGCCGCGGTGGCCGCGACGTCTACGGCGTGCCGGTATACGATACCGTCCGCGAGATCACCTCCCGCGAGCGGGTGGACGGCTCCGTCCTCACGGTGCCCCCCGCCTTCACCCGAGACGCCGCCTTCGAGGCGCTGGAGAACGGCATCAAGCTCATCGTTGTCGTCACCGAGCGCATCCCTCGCGGCGAGGTCGCCCAGATACTGGAGCTGGCCCGCAGGCAGGAGGCCCGCGTCATCGGCCCCAATTGCCTGGGCATCATCTCCCCCGGTAAGTCCAAGATGGGCGGCGTCGGCGGCCCTGCCGAGGACACCCGCAAGGCGTATGAGCCCGGCCCTGTCGGTGTTATGTCACGTAGCGGCGGCATGACCACCGAGATCTCCAACGCCCTGCGCGCCGCCGGCCTGGGCCAGAGCACCGCCATCAGCATCGGCGGCGACGCCATCATCGGCTCCACCTACGCTGAGCTGATGCCCCTGTACGAGGCCGACCCGCAGACCAAGGCCATCGTCGTCTACTCGGAGCCGGGCGGGCCGATGGAGGCGCAGTTGGCCGCCTACGTGACCGAGAGCAACTCCCACCTGCCCATCGTCGCCTTCATGGCGGGCCGATTCATGGACGCCATGCCCGGAATGAGGTTCGGTCACGCCGGCACCATCGTCGAGGGCAAGCAGGACACCGCGGCCGAGAAGATCCGCCGCCTGACCGAGGCTGGCATTTCCGTGGCCGAGGAGATATCCGATATCCCCAAGCTGGTGAAGCAGCGCCTGGAGGAGGCCGCCTGATGCCTTCCATGTTCATCCGTGTGGAGGTCGAGCCTTCGGCGGCGGCGGACCCTGAGCTGGCCAAGAAGCTGGTGGAGGTCTGCCCGGTAGACATCTTCGACCTGGACGGCGAGGGCAAGGCCCGCGTGGTGGAGGAGAACGAGGACGAGTGCGTCCTCTGCGACCTGTGCGTGCAGGCGGACCCAGCCGGCCGGGTCAGAGTCGTCAAGCTGTACGAGTAGGCGGACTAGGCCGCAGCGGCTACGGCGACGCGCCGGAAGAGCCGTCCACGAGCGCTAGGCGGACATCCTCGGCGTGTTGCGAGTCGTGTCCTCGCCAATCGCCGATCACATCAAGGAGCCTTTTCGCACCCTTGATCCAGCCGCTCGTGCCCACCGTGATCGCGAACGCCGAGGGCGGCGAGGCGGCCAGGAGCTTTCGCCAGCGGTCGCCGCGCTCCCGCAGTTCCTGGGCGAGCGCCTGCGGAGTCGCGTCCATCCAGCGGGCCATCTCCTCCTGATGTTGTTCCAGACTGTTTATCCGGATAGGTTCGGCGATCGAGTTGCCCGCCGCTTCGAGCAGAGAGATGAGATCCGCGTCCGAGGCCAGGACGTGGGCGCGCACGTCCCGCACCGCCCCCCCGGGGTTACGAGTGTGCCGAGCGAGGTCCTGGCCGTCCACGCCGGACGCGACGGCCAGCAGGGCCTCGCGATCAGCCGCGAGTTCGGCCTGAAGCTGCCTTCGCTCCTGCTCCTTCACGACCGGTCATCTCCCGTCATGTCGCTGCGATCACCGCCAGCCAACGGAGACCACGGGAAGTAGGGCATTCGCCAGCGGCTGTCAGCCGCGCCGCGGCATCAGCACGGTGTAGTCGAGGTCCAGCACCACGTTCTGATGGTAGCCCTCGCGGCCGCTCTCCGGGTCCTTCACCTTGATCTCGATCTCTTCCTCATTCGGGTCCAGGTTCTTCACGGCCACCAGTCGCAGCCGCAGAGCGCCCGCGTCCTCACGGCCCAGATCGATCCGCTCCACCACGTCCGTCAGCGCGAACAGCGTGTCGCCGGCGACCGTGGGGTTGCTGTGTGTCCCTGCGTTGAAGCCGAGGACGCGGATCGCGTTCTCCAGCCCGTCGAACGAGAGCGCGTGCGCCAGCGAGATGATGTGGCCGCCGTAGATGATCCGAGTCCCCAGCCGCGACTTCTTCTGGAGCAGCTCGTTGAAGTGCACGCGGGCGGTGTTCTGGTACAGGCGCGTGGCCGACTGGTGCTCCGCATCCTCGATCGTCATCCCTTGCGGGTGCAAGATTCGCTCGCCCGTTTCGTAGTCCTCCCACAGGGCCTTGCCGCCCGTCACCACGGGATCGAAGCGCGACAGGTCCAGCTCCGGCGGCACGAACAGGTCGTCGACGCTCACCTGGGGCGGCAGCTTCGGGGCGTCGTCGGCGCCGCTGTTCGTCTCAGGGTCACGCTTGTTCACCATCGCCCAGCGGTAGAACTGGAGCACCGTATCGTCCCGCTGGTTGTACCCCCGGGTGTGCACCCAGACGATGCCCACGTCGCCTCTCGAGGTCTCGCGGCGGCCCATCACCTCGGTCTCAGCGCGCAGCGTATCGCCCACATAGACTGGAGTCAGGAACCGCACGTCGGCGTAGCCCAGGTTGGCCGGCGAGTTGAGCGACACGTCCGGCACGGCCCGCCCGAACACTATGTGGAACACCAGCAGGTCGTGCGCGACCTCCCGCCCGAACCCCAGTGAACGCGCGAACTCCCTCGAACAGTGCAGCGGCCTGCGATCGCCGGTAAGCGCTATGTACAGCGCCAGGTCGCCCTCCGTCACGGTGCGGGGGACCGCGTGGCGGAAGACCTGCCCTACTGAAAAGTCCTCGAAGAAGTTGCCGGCGTGTGTCTTAGTAGTCATGGCGTGACAGTCCTCCCTCCTGGATGGCCAGCGGCATTGTAACCCAGGGCGTCCTGTCGGAGAAAGGTCGCCCTACGTCTCACCGGCGTCCCCGGACGACGCCAGCCACTCCTTCTCCTCCGCCGTCAGCTCCAGCGAGGCCAGCAACTCGGGCCGCCGCCGCGCCGTCAGCAGGAGGTTCTGCCGCCGACGCCACTTCGCCACCTCCCGGTGGTTGCCCGACAGCAGCACCTCCGGCACCGGCCAGTCGCGGAACTGCGGCGGCCGAGTGTAGTGCGGCGCCTCCAGCAGCCCCTCGGCGAACGACTCCTCAACCGCCGACTGGGGCGAGCCGATAGCCCCGGGGACCTGGCGCACCACCGCGTCCACCAGCACCATCGCCGCCAGCTCCCCGCCCGACAGCACGTAGTCGCCGATGCTGATCTCGTCCGTCGCCAGGCGCTCGTGCACGCGGGCGTCGAACCCCTCGTAGTGTCCGCACAGCAGGACCAGCCGCTCCTTGGCCGCCAACTCCACGACGACCCCGTGGGTCAGCCGCCGCCCGATGGGCGTGAGCAGGATGACCGGCTCCCGCTGCGGCGCCATCTCCAGCACCGACTCCGCGGCCGCGAACACCACGTCCGGCTTCATCACCATGCCCGGCCCGCCGCCGTAGGGGTAATCGTCCACCGTCTTGTGGCGGTCCTTGGCCCATCGCCGGATGTCGTGCAGGTGGATGGACACCAGACCGCTCTCCATCGCCCGCTTAACGATGGACTCATCGAAGGGGCCGCGGAACATCTCCGGGAAGATGGTCAGGATATCGATGCGCACGACAGTAATGATACGCTGATGTCCCCGTAAGTCCTAACCAGACCCCGGCCTCAAGGATGGGGTGCCGTTCCACGAAACACGCGCTCCGGTCAGTGAACCACATTCTGCGCGGCGCGCACACTCAGGATCAGTCAGCCTGAGCCGGACGGATTCGTCCCCACTTCTCCCCACTCGCCGCGGCTGCGCGCCGACACCTAGCCCCCGTGCTCCGTTTGCCCCCGCAGGACCTCCAGCGCGTGGGGCAGCACAGGCAGCAGCACGGAAAGGTTCTCGCGGACGCCGCGCGGGCTCCCGGGCAGGTTCACGATCAGCGTCCGGCCCCGCACGCCAGCCACGGCCCGGCTGAGCATCGCCATCGGCGTGTGCTTCAGCCCCTCCAGCCGCATCGCCTCCGCTAACCCCGGCGCCTCATAGTCGATCGCCTCTCGGGTGGACTCCGGCGTGACGTCCCGCGGCCCCAGACCCGTGCCGCCTGTGGTGACGATGAGGTCGAGGCCGTCATCGTCCGCCCAGTCGATCAGCCGCTGGGAGATGGCAGCCCGGTCGTCCGGAACGACCTCAAAACGCTCCACGATTCCGTCGAGGGCGGAGAGCATCTCGCGGATGGCGGCGCCGGAGGTGTCCTGGCGCTCGCCGCGGGCTCCCCTATCGGAGATGACGAGGATGCCGACCCGGAAGGACATAGCTGAGGAGAGACGAATTCTGAAAACGGTGGGGAAAATATTGCATAAGCGCTTGACAAAGGCCCCGCCGGTGGTATGCTATGGGACGAAGTGGGGAGGAGTGGGGGCTTCTCCCATTTTTGTTTCTAGACCACGCCTGCCCGGCAACGGGCAGGCCCATATTAGCACAGCTGTCCCTCGCACAGAAGGGGAACCGGGGATATGGCCTTCAGGGGCATCTACGAACATACGGTGGACGACCGCGGTCGGGTGGCCATCCCCGCCCGCTACCGCCACGAGTTCGCCGAGGGGATAGTGCTCACCCTCAGCCCTGAGGGCTGCGTGGAGGTATACACCTCACAGGGTTTCGACGACATGGCTAATTTGGTGACGGCGAAGCCCGCGACGCGCCTCAAAGGTCGGCGGTTGCGCCGCGGGTTCTTCGCCCGGTCCTGGGACGCCGAGCTGGACCGTCAGGGCCGCATCCTGATTCCGGCACAGCTCCGCGAGGCCGCCCAGCTCAACGGGGCGGTCACCATCAACGGTCGCCGGGAATGCCTGGAGGTATGGAACCGCGACCGTTGGCAGGAGGAGCTGCAACAGGTGGAAGAGGCCTACGCCGCCGAACTGGAGTCGCTGGAGTAAGGGAGGTGGTTGCAATCTTGCCCCCTAACGCGACCCAGAACCACGCTCCGGTTATGGCGGAAGAGGTCCTGCATTACCTGGCTGTCCAGCCCGGCGGCCGATACGTAGACTGCACGGTGGGCGGCGGTGGCCATTCCCTGGCTATTCTGGAGGCCGCCGCCCCCGGTGGTCTGCTCCTCGGCATCGACACCGACGCCTCCGCCCTGGACACCGCCCGCGCCCGACTCCAACCCTTCGCCGACTCGACCCTGCTAGTCCAGGCCAACTTCCGTGACCTGGCAGACGTCTGCCAGAGGGCGGACTTCGTGCCTGTCCACGGCGCCCTGTTCGACCTGGGACTATCCTCCTATCAGCTCGCCGACCAGGGGCGCGGCTTCGGCTTCCAAGTGGAGGCGCCCCTAGACATGCGCTTCAACGACAGCCAGGGCCTCACCGCCCACGAACTAGTCAATACCTACAACGAAGCGAACCTCGCTGACGTCATCTGGCGATTCGGCGAGGAGCCGGCCAGCCGGCGCATCGCCCGCGCCATCGTCGCCGGCCGCCCTATCGCCACGACGACGCAACTGGCCGCCGTGGTGTCCGGCGCCGCGAGCGGCCGCCATCGCCGCATCCATCCCGCCACCCGCACCTTCCAGGCCCTGCGCATCGCCGTCAACGACGAGTTGGGCGCCCTGACCTCCGCCCTGGAGCAGACCATCCAGGTCCTGGGCCACGGCGGGCGCCTCGTCGTCATCGCCTTTCACTCGCTGGAGGACCGCATCGTCAAGCAGTTCATCCGCCGTGAGTCCCGCGACTGCATCTGCCCGCCGGAGGCGCCGACCTGCACATGCGCTCACAGAGCCTGCCTCAGGGAGATCACCAGGGGTGCCGTGCGCCCCTCGGCTGAAGAGATCGCCGCCAACCGGCGCAGCCGCAGCGCCCGCCTGCGAGCGGCCGAGAGGCTCTAAGGAGGAACAGTTGGCTACCATACAGAAGACGGAGCGACATCTCCTGCCAGAGTCCCTCCGCTCGCCCAGCCTCCCCACCCTGCTCATCATCAGCGCCCTGGCCATCGGTGTCGCCGCCCTCCTGCCGCTGGTTCAGTCCAGCCTTGCCACCAGCACCAACGGCAACGTGAACCGCCTGGAGCAGGAGCGGGACGACTGGCAAGCGCGCATCCAGGAGACAGAGCTGGAAGTGGCCACGATGGCCAGTCTGGAACGCATCGAGAAAGTGGCCCGGACCGATCTCAAGATGGTAGAGCCGGAGGAGACCCGTCACATCAGCGTGGCCGCGGAGCCGCCGGAACCGCGGAGGCTTCCCAGCCGCTACCTGCCACCCGCTCCGGAAGAAGGACGGAGTGAGCCTGCCATCTGGGAGCAACTGCTGGACTGGCTGCCCTTACCGTAGGGGAGAAGCAGAGTGGCATCGCGCAAGCGGGGGTTGAACTGGCGTTTAGGGGCCGTGGTGGCCCTGATCGCCCTGACCGCCCTCGCCCTGGTCGCCCGCCTGGTGCAGCTCCAGATCGTGGACCATGACCACTACGCCGCGGAAGCCCGCAACATCCACGTGGCCCGGGAGACGGTGACCGGCCGCCGCGGTGCCCTGCTGGACCGCAACGGATACCCCCTCGCCGCCAGCAAGGAAACCTACGACGTCATGGCTGAGGTAAGGGCCTGGAAGGATCCCGTAGAGGCGAACAGGGCCGCTGCCGCCATCGCCGCTGTCACGGACGGCGATCCCAAAGAGATGGTGACCGCGGTACAGGGAGCCAGCATCTACGAGATCGCCGTCGCCCGCAGCATCGGCTACGAGGAGGCATCCCGTATCCGAGAGCTAAACCTTCCCGGCGTGCGCCTCCTGCGCAGCAGCGTCCGCGTCTACCCGGAAGGCAACCTGGCCGCACAGCTCATCGGCTTCGTGGGACGAGACAACGTGGGCCTCACCGGGCTGGAAGCGGACCTGGAGGGGATCATCGGCGGCGCCCGCGGCACCCTCGTCTTTGAACGCGACGGCGTGGGCGAAGAGATCGCCCTGGGAGATCGCAGCGAACTGCCCCCCCTCGCCGGCTCCGACGTAGTCCTCACCATCGACCGGTTCATCCAGCGCCTGGCCGAGAAAGAGCTGGACCGGGCCATCAAGGAGCACAAGGCCAAAGGCGGCACCATCATCGTTCTCAGACCGGAGACGGGCGAGATCCTGGCCATGACCAGCCGGCCCACCTTCGACCTCACCACGCGCGACCTCAGCGACGAGTCCAAGCTGGCTCTCTACCGCAACCGTGCCATCACCGACCAGTACGAGCCGGGTTCCGTGTTCAAGCTGATCACCACCGCCGCCGCCCTAGACCTGGGCCTGGTCAGCCCCGACACCTGGTGGTACGACGAAGGCGCCTTCCGCTCCGGCGGCTGGACCATTCGCAACTGGGACCTGAGCGCTAACGGTTCCCAGACCGTGACCCAAATCCTGGCCAAGAGCCTCAACACCGGCGCCGCCTGGCTCTCCCAGCAGGTAGGCGCCGAACGCTTCTACGACTATGTGTACCGCTTTGGCTACGGTGAGCCCACGGGCTCCGGCTTGGGCGGCGAGGTCGGAGGCCGCGTCCGCACCCCCGAGAACGATCCCGACAACTGGCGGCCCGTGGACATGGCCACCAACAGCTTCGGCCAGGGGATCAGCGTCACGCCCCTTCAGATGGCAATGGCCATCGCCGCCATCGCCAACGACGGCAAGCTCATGAAACCGATGCTGGTCAAGGAGGTCATCGGCCCTAACGGCACCCAGCCCACCGAGCCACAGGTGGTCCGCCAGGTGATCAGCCCGGAGTCCGCCCGCACCCTGCTGGACATGATGGGCGTTGTAGTCCAGGGAATCCCAACCATCTCCCTGGACGTCCAGGGTTACACGGTGGGCGCCAAGAGCGGCACAGCCAACGTCGCCTCCAGCAACGGCGGCTACAAGGACAGCTATATCTCGTCCTTCATCGGGGTCGTCCCCCTGGAGGACCCTCAGCTTCTCGTGATGGTCAAGATCGACGAACCGAACGGGGTTCCCTGGGGAACCGTGGTGGCCGCTCCCGCCTTCCAAAATGTCGCCCAGGCGACGCTGGCCTACCTCAAGATCCCGCCCCAGGAACCCGCTCTCGTTTCGGAGATCAGATGATCAGCTAGTATCTGGAAGGACGCTGGCGGTGGATAGAGTAGTTCAGGGGACGGCTGAACTCCTGGTCGCCGGGCGCGGCCCGGCCGACCGCGCATTCAAGCGCGCCGTCATCGACTCGCGCCAGGTCCAGCCAGGCGACCTCTTCTTCGCCCTTCGCGGCGAGCAGCGCGACGGCCACGAATTCGTGCAGGACGCCCTGGCCAGAGGAGTGGCCGGCCTGGTGGTGGAGCATCCGCTGGAGGCGCCGCCCGACGTGGCCGTCTTCCAGGTCAGCGACTCCCTCTCCGCCCTCCAGCGGCTAGCCACCCACTGGCGCGCCCGTCACGATGTGCGCGTGGTGGGCGTCACGGGCAGCGTGGGCAAGACCACCTGCAAGGAACTCATCGCCGCCGTCCTCGGCACCCGCTGGCGGGTGCTCAAGAGCCCCGCCAACCTGAACACGGAGATCGGCATCCCTCTCACCCTGCTCGAACTGACCCCTGAGCACGAGCGCGCCGTCCTCGAGATGGCGATGTACGGTCCCGGCGAGATCGACCTCCTCTGCCGCATCGCCCGACCCCAGATCGGGGTCGTCACCAACGTGGGCCCCGTGCACCTGGAGCGGCTGGGCTCCATGGACGCCATCGCCGCCGCCAAGGCGGAGTTGGTGGCGGCCCTGCCCTCGGACGGCGTGGCCGTCCTCAACGGGGACGACCCCAACGTCGCCGCCATGGCCTCATGCACCAACGCGCGCGTCCTCCTCTACGGCCAGTCCCAGGGGTGCCACATCCGCGGCAGCGAACTGCGGGGCCGCGGGCTGGAGGGGATAAGCTTCCGCATCACCCACGATGAGGCGTCGGCGGAGGTGGAGGCGCCGCTGCCCGGCCGCCACCACCTCTACCCCGCTTTGGCCGCCGCCGCCGTGGGACTGGCCGAAGGCATGACCCTAACCAAGATCGCCGCCGCCCTGCTGGAGGCCAGGCCGGAGCTACGCCTGCGCGTCCTGCCCGGCCCCAACGGCGCCACCATCCTGGACGACAGCTACAACGCCAGCCCTCAGTCCATGCTCGCCGCCCTGGATCTTCTGGCCGAGCTGCCTGGTCGCCGCATCGCCCTCCTGGGCGAGATGCGGGAGCTGGGCGCCGCCGAGGAGGAAGGCCACCGTCAGGTGGGCCAGCGCGCCGCCGCCTGCGCCGACCTCGTCCTCGTCCTCGGCGAGCGAGCGCAACCCCTGTACGAGGCGGCACAGACGGCCGGCCCGGCCGAGGTCCGCTTCCTGACCTCGATCCAGGAAGCCGAACCCATCCTGCGCGATGAGCTGCAACCCGGCGACTACTTGCTGGTCAAGGCCTCGCGCGCCGTGGCCCTGGAGTCCGTTGTCGACGCCCTGGTGGCGCCATGATCTATGCCCTGAGCGTGGGAGCGATGACGCTGACCGCCACGGCGATAGTTGGAAGGCCCTTCGTGGAGCTGCTGCGCCGCCTGAAGGTCGGCAAGCACGTCAGCGAGTGGGGCCCAGAGAGCCATCAGGCCAAGGCCGGCACGCCCACCATGGGCGGCCTCCTGATCCTGGCCGCAGTGATCGCCTTTAGCGTCGCCGCCAACCTGGTCGGGCGCCAGTCCATCGGCCTCCCCCTGGCGGTCATGGCAGCGCTGGGCGCCCTCGGCTTCCTGGACGACCTGGGCTCTCTGCAGGACCGCGTCAGAGCCGCCCTCAACAAGAGGGTGAAGTTCCTGGCCTTCGTTGCCATCGGTATCGCCGCCGCCTTCGGCCTCTACGAGGGGCTTGAGCTGAGCGCCGCCAACGTCCCCTACGCCGGGCGGCACGAGTTGGACGCCTGGTACCTCCCCATCGCGGTGGGCGTCATCGTCTTCACCGCGGGCGGCGTCGCCGTCAGCGACGGTCTGGACGGCCTCGCCGCCGGCACCTCAGCCGTCGCCTTCGCCGCCTACGGGATCATCGCCCTCATCCAGGATCAGACCTTCCTGGCCACCTTCTGCTTCACCGTGGCCGGGGCCGTGCTGGGCTTCCTCTGGTACAACAGCCACCCGGCCCAGATGTTCATGGGCGATACGGGTGCCCTGGCCCTGGGCGGCGGCCTGGCCACCGCCGCCTTCATGACCGGCCAATGGCTGATCCTCCCCCTCATCGGCGTCGTCTTCGTCCTAGAGGGAGCATCCGACGTCCTCCAGGTAGCCTACTACCGCCTGACCGGCGGCAAGCGCATCTTCCGCATGGCGCCGCTGCACCACCACTTCGAGAAGCTGGGCTGGAGCTAGCCCCAGGTGGTGCAGCGATTCTGGCTCATCGGCATCCTGGGTGCAGTCGTGGGCACGATTCTGGCGATGGAGGTCTAGCATGAACCTGGACCGCCTGGTCGATCTGGACTTCGCCGATAAGCGGGTCACCGTCGTAGGCCTGGGCCTGGAGGGAGTGGACACCGTCCGCTACCTCACCTCCCGCGGCGCCCGCGTCACCGTCAGTGACGCCAAGCCACGCGAGCGCCTGGCCGACCGCGTCCAGCAGGTGGCCAACCTGTCAGTCCGCTTCTCCCTGGGCGGCAACGACCCAGGGGCGGTGACGAGCGCCGACGCCGTCTTCGTCTCCCAGGGGGTGCCCCTGGACCTGCCCGGCCTGGACCAGGCCCGCCGTCAGGGCGTCCCCGTATGGTCCATGCTCACCCTGTTCATGGAGCTCTGCCCGGGACCAATCGTCGGCATCACCGGCTCCAGCGGCAAGACCACCACCACCGCCCTCCTGGGCGAGATGTTCCGCGCCGATGAGAAGCCACTGTTCGTGGGCGGCAACATCGGCGTCGGCCTCCTTGACCACCTGTCGGACGTCCGCGCCTACACCTGGGTGGTGCTGGAGATAAGCCATACCCAGCTCCAGATGGCCACCCGCAGTCCCCACGTGGCCTGCCTCCTCAACGTCACCCCCAACCACCTCGACCGCTTCCCCTGGGAGCAGTACCGCAACCTCAAGC
>DAOUMF010000111.1:0-2249 GCA_034411955.1 Dehalococcoidia bacterium | reverse complement strand
ACGTCTACGTCAACGGCGAGGATGTCCGCTTCCAGGCTGGGTTGCAGACGCCCCTCAATGTGGGGGACGAGGTCAGCATCGTGCCAGCGGTAGCGGGTGGCTGATCGCTAGGTGTCACGCCAGTCAGCTGCCGTCTAGGTGCTATCGCCTCGCTTCACCTGTTGGGTGGGCGGTGCCACTTGGCGGCGAAAAGGGGGAGACAAGGCTTAGCCACTTCCTCCAATATTCTCTATCCTAGCTACCCGCAAAATCGAAAGAGCCATTGCTTGACATTCTTATACCTTTATGCTAACGGTGAGTACGATGAAGATTGCACCACCGCACGTGCCAGCAACCGAGGAGGTGAGGAGCGTGGAGGAGCTGGCGCTGGCCCGTGCCCTTGAGGAGTGTCTGGAGGCGATCGACCGGGGGGAGACGGACCTGGACGAGCTGTGCAGTCGCTACCCCGAAGCACAGGATGAGATCCGGCCCCTCCTGCAGATCGCGCAGCAGTTGAGGCGACAGCTCGGTCTCAGCGTGCCGCTGTCGCTGGAGTTCTGGGAGGGGTTGCGCAGGCTGCTGTGGCAGCACGGCGCCGTCTAAACGTCTAGAAGGGAAAGCATACGCCAGGGGGCCCCGCCCGCGCGGCGGGGCCTCTTCGTATTTCCGGCCGGACAGGGTTGACATCACCGCATGCGTTCCGGTAGAATGTTGACTTACATGGTCGCAATAGTAAACTTGCCGCTTATGCACTCTAGCGAGGTGGTGTTCCGATGCAGGTGAAGGAGAAGCGACGCGATTCCTACAGGGCCCATGCCGCCGTGCCCGCCGATCTCCAGCCCGGGCGCGTCCTCGTGACCCTGGACGAGGAGATCGAGAACTTCGAGCGGGAGGCCCGCCGCTTCCGCGCCGATGAGGAAGGGCTTATGGACGAGTTCCGACCCTTCCGCCTGATGCAGGGCGTCTACGGCCAGCGACAAGAGAACACGCAGATGATCCGCATCAAGCTCCCGTATGGCGGTGTCTCCGCCGACCAGATGGAGGCCTGCGCGGTCGTTGCTGAGAGGTACTCCGGCTACCGCCGCGGCCACATCACCACCCGCGAGAACTTCCAGTTCCACTTCGTGAACCTCGACGACGTACCCGATGTCCTGCGGCTCCTGGCCGATGTCGGCATCACCACCCGTGAGGCGGCCGGCAACACGGTCCGCAACGTCACTGGCTGTCCCTACGCCGGCACCTGTCCCGACGAGGTGTTCGACGCTACCCCCTACCTGGCGGCCTACGCCCGCGTCATGCTGCGTAACCCCATCTCACAGCGGCTGCCCCGCAAGTGGAAGACCGCCTTCTCCAGCTGCGACAGCGACTGCGCCGGTACCCCGTTCCATGATCTGGGCTTCATCGCCAAGGTAAAGCGAGAGAACAGTCGCAAGGTACGCGGCTTCGAGGTCCGCGTCGGCGGCGGACTCTCTACTATGCCCCGCCAGGCAGACGTCGTCTACGACTTCGTGCCCGTGGAGAAGGGAGAGTACATCCGCGTGGCGGAGGCGATGATCCGGGTGTTTGACAAGGAGGGCGGCCTGCCCAACTTCTTGCGCAAGAACACGAACAAGGCCCGTATCAAGTTCCTCCTCAATCAGCTCGGCGTGGACGAGTTCCGCCGCCAGGTTGAGGAGGAACTGGGCCAGCCCGGGGCCAGGGAGCCTCTGGACATGGAGGCCCTTACCCAGCTCGCCCCGGAGGGGCCGACGCCCGGGGAGCCGCCCCGCAACAGCCACCGGCCGGGGCCGGAGTTCCAGCGCTGGCGGGAGACCAACGTCCACCGCCAGCGCCAAGAAGGCTATGTCGCGGTAACAGTGACGGTGCCCCTGGGTAACCTGTCGCCGGAGCAGTTCCGTGGCCTGGCTGAGATCATGCGGCGATTCAGCGGCGGCACGGCGCGCACGCAGCAGAATCAGAATCTCGTCCTCCGCTGGGTGCGAGATGAGGCGCTGCCCGCCCTTCACGCTGAACTCACCGCCCTGGACCTGGGCGCCGCCGAGGCCGGGCTCATCGCCGACGTCGTGGCCTGCCCGGGCACCGACACCTGCTCCCTGGCCATCACCTCCTCCCAAGCCGTGGGGTACGTCCTTCGTGATGCCGTCTTGGAGATGGGCATCGATGATCCCCGTGTGCGGGAGATCCCCATCAAGGTCAGCGGCTGCCCCAACGGCTGCGGCCTGCATCACCTGGGCGGCATCGGCCTTCAGGGTGCGTCCTTCAAGACTGGG
>DAOUMF010000110.1:0-2827 GCA_034411955.1 Dehalococcoidia bacterium | reverse complement strand
GGACAGGGTGCCGGTGGGGGCGACGGTGGTGCGGGTGGAGTTGCGGTAGGGGAAGCCCTGCCCTGAGCCTGTCGAAGGGTCGGGAGCGTAGCGGGAGCCGTCGAAGGCCGGGAAGGGGCCGCGCTCCTGCCCCAGGGCGAGGGAGGCCTCGTTGGCCTTCTCCTGCACGAAGCGCATGACCTCCTCGCCCAGGGCGAGGGCCTCCTCGGAGTCGTAGGGGATGCGGAGCTGGAGGAGGGTGTCGTGCCAGCCCATGACGCCGAGGCCGATCTTGCGGCTCAGGCTGGTGGCCTCGTCTATTTCCGGGATGGGGTAGCGGTTCACATCGATGACGTCGTCCAGGAAGCGGATGCACTGTGGGATGACCTCCGCCAGCCGCCTCCAGTCGAGTCGGCGCTTGGCGCCCTGCCTGCCGTTGCCCTTGACGAAGCGGGCTAGGTTCAAGGAGCCGAGGTTGCAGGACTCGTAGGGGAGGAGGGGCTGCTCTCCGCAGGGGTTGGTGGCCTCGATGTCGCCCAGGTTGGGGGTGGGGTTGTCGCCGTTGATGCGGTCGATGAAGACGATGCCGGGGTCGCCGTTGCGCCAGGCGTTGGCCACCAGGAGGTCGAAGATATGGCGGGCGCGGCGGCGGCCAGCCACCTCGCCGGTGCGCGGGTTAAGCAGCTCGTACTCCCCATCGTCCTCCACGGCGCGCATGAACTCCTCGCTGACGGCGACCGAGATGTTGAAGTTGGTCAGGGTGCGCATGTCGCTCTTGAGGGCGATGAACTGCTCGATGTCGGGGTGGGTGACGGCGAGGATGCCCATGTTGGCGCCGCGGCGGGTGCCGCCCTGCTTTATCGCCTCGGTGGCGGCGTCGAACACCTTGAGGAAGGAGACGGGGCCGGAGGCGACGCCCATCGTGGACTGGACGCGGTCGCCCTCCGGCCGCAGGCGGGAGAAGGCGAAGCCGGTGCCGCCGCCGGACTGGTGGATGCGGGCGGTGTCCTTGATGGCCTGGAATATCCCCTCGATGCTGTCGGGCACGGGCAGGACGAAGCAGGCGGAGAGCTGCTGGAGGTCGCGGCCGGCGTTCATGAGGGTAGGCGAGTTGGGGAGGAACTCCAGCCGTGCCATGAGCTGATAGAAGCGCTCCCCCCAATGGGCGGCGGCGGAGGCCTGCCCTGAGCCAGTCGAGGGGACCTCCAGGGGCTTATAGAGGAGCTCCGCCTGGGCGATGTTGTGGGCGACGCGACGGAACATCTCCTCCGGCGTTTCTATAGGGCGCCCTTCCGCGTCCTTGGCCAGGTAGCGGCGCTCCAGGACAACGCGGGCGTTGTCGGAGATGGGTATCTTGGCTCTGCCGCCGGGTTGGCGTATAGTCCTCGTAGTCACTCCCAGTATAGCATCGGCAGGGCGGGTGCCAGGAACAAGTATTGACAAAACGCTTACGTGATTTATGATTTTATCAAAGCATGCTGAGAGATAGGAGGGGCCGATGACATCCTCCACTGCGATCCTTGAGCAGGCCCAGCAGGCAGCCTCCCAGGAGGCGCTGCGTGTCTTCGCGCTTCGGTTTCAGCAGAAGCGGTCGGACGTGAACCTGTATTCCACCGTGGTGCCGTTGCGGGAGTTCCTGGGGCGCTGCCGTCCCGATACGTACCGCTACGATAATCGACAGGGATACCAGCGACCGCTGACGCCGTCGCGGCTGCGCCAGATGTCGGTCTACATGAGAGAGGAAGAGGGGGTGGTGCCGACCTCGCTCCTGCTGTGCATCCGGCAGCCGGACCGGGCGACGTTCGAGCCGGCGGGCCTGGGCAGCGGCGGCGGCGAGCCCGGGATGCTGACGATACCCCCCGGGGTGACGATGTGGGTCGTGGACGGCCAGCACCGGCTGTTCGGCCTGGAACGGGCGCTCACGAAGGACAAGGCGCAGTGGGTGGCGGACTATCCCCTGCCGGTGACCATCGTGGAGGGGATCGACGCTTACGAGGAGATGCGCTACTTCCACGTCATCAACACCCGCCAGAAGGGCGTGCCCACGGACGTGGTGGACCGTCACCTGCTGACGATGCGGGAGACCGAGGGTGCGGCCCTGCTGGAGCGGGAGGGGGAGCGGAACTACCTGCGTGGCCGAGCCACCAAGCTGTGCGACGTCCTCAACAGCGACCCATCCAGCCCCTGGTACGGGACCATCCTGATGCCAGGAGAGAAGCGGCGGCCCCATCACTTGATGCGACAGCACGGGATGGTCTCCTCCTTGGACCCGCTAGTGCGGGACAACTTCGTCAAGCGGCTGACGGACGAGGAGACGGGGAAGCTGCTCCTGAACTACTGGTGCGCGGCGCGAGACCGCTGGCAGAGCGCCTTTGACCAGCCTCAGGAATATGTGATCCAGAAGGCGCTGGGGGCGGGTGCCCTGCACCAGATCTTGCCGGACGTGCTGGAGCTGTGCCGGGGCGCCGACGACTTCTCGCAGGAGAAGATGGGGGACATCCTGGCGGAGATCGGCCGCAGCGCGGGGTTCTGGCACGGCGAGCGGGGGCACTACATGGTGCGGCAGAGCGGTGCCCGCTATGTGAAGGCGCTGGCGGAGTACCTGCGGGCCCGTCTCCCCCGGCCGGTGCTGCGGCGACTGTAGAATTCGCCGGGGCGGGAAGCGGCCGTGCGGGCTCTGTGGCTACGTGATCACGTCCTGCGGCCAACCGGCATGCTGGGGGTTTCGGCGCCGTCGTGGGGCTCAGTCCCCGCTGTCGGGCCGTCTGAAGCGGACGTCTTGGCTAGCTCGCTCCAATCGCCGACGCGGTTCTTGCCGGCAGATTTGGCCCAATACATGGCCGCGTCG
>DAOUMF010000109.1:0-4383 GCA_034411955.1 Dehalococcoidia bacterium | reverse complement strand
CCGCACCGTAGGAGCCAGACGCGACGACCGCTGTCGATTTTCTTCCGCATGGCCCAGCCTCAATCTGTGGGTCCACCCATTATTCACCCCCAACCTGCCGGGGTGGCCTTGCGTTCTTGCAGCGCGGCCTATACTCTAGAAGAGGATAGCCTTCATAGCGACAGCCGGGTGACATGAGAGGCATCGAGGAGTCCGAGGGAGGGATGAACGAGATGGCCGCTCCGGTCACGGAGAACGAGGCCAGCTATTCGCCTCTGCAGCTTCACTTCCTGCGCAGGCTAAATCGCCTGCTCCGTCTACGTCAGGAGCAGCGCGGGGAGCTAAACAGCGATGGTCTGCGCCTGATCGATAGGGCCATCTACGCCACCTACTGCGATGCCAGCGATGTCGGCGTCGCTGAGGAAGCCCAGAAGCTCCTCCGCCGCCTCCCGGTCCCCTCCAGCAGGCACGGCGAAAGCTAGGCCTGCAACTTCCAGCGTTAGGCGCCCGCCCCTCTATACTTTCGCCCGTTCAGCCGGCCTGCGCCAATACAGGGTTGCGCAGCACGCCGATGCCGCTGATCTCCACCTCCACCACATCGCCGTCGCTAAGATTGCCCGTCTCTCCCGGCGTCCCCGTGAACACCAGGTCGCCGGGCTCCAGCGTCATCGCCTGAGAGGCGAAGCTCACCAGGGCCGCGACGCCGTGTACCAGCATCGCCGTACTCGTCGTCTGCACCTCACTCCCGTTCAGGCGAGTGCGCAGCTCCAGGTCTGTGGGATCGAGGCCAGTGGCGATGAGGGGGCCGATGGGCGAGAAGGTGTCGCTACCTTTGGCCCGCCACCACTGGAGGTCTTCCCGCTGCCAGCGGCGGGCTGAGACATCGTTGCCGCAGGTGTATCCGAACACATAGTCCAGCGCTTCCTCCACAGCCACCGCCCGGCAACGGCGGCCGATGACGGCCACCAGCTCACCCTCATAGTCGACGCGGCCGACTCCGCGGGGCAGTACGATCGCCTCCTCCGGCCCGATCACGGAGGACGAAGGCTTGAGGAACAGAGCCGGCTCCGGCGGCACCTCTGCCAGGCCGATCATCCGCTGGCTCCCGGCCACATGCGAAGGGTAGTTGACGGCGGCGGCCAGTATCTTGCCGGGACGCACCGGCGGCAACAACGTCACGGAGTCCAGGGAGACCGCCTCATCCAGGAGGCGGTATTCGCCAAACAGGTCGCCCTGGAGGGGTCGCACGAAGCCGCCCTCCACCAGGCCGTACGACTCGACCTCGCCGTGGCGGAAGCGGGCGAACAGCATGGCGATCAGAACGGGATGACGATGCGGCGGAAGTTCTCCATGTAGCGGCCGTCCGCTTCCCGCCAGAAGGAGCGTATCTGGTCCAGCCGTGCCTCCATCCCAGTCATTTGGCTAGCGTGCTTGCTCAGCGCCTCGAGCTTGAGGGGCATCACCTCAGTTATGTCGACTTTGTGGTTGATGTCGGTGGCGCTCCACAGGTACACCTCCCTGGCGCTGTGGGGCTCCAGGCCCTCCTCCAGCAGTTCCGGGAAGGTGGGCCGGTTGCGAGCCAGAGGGTAGACGCAGTCCAGCACGACACTGCCGGCGCAGCGGTGGTCCGGGTGGTTGATGAAGATGTTGCGCACAATCTGATTGGGGTCACTGGTGAACACGGCGTGGGGCCGAATGGTACGGATGGCGCGCACCACATCGCGGGCGAACTCCCGCGTGTAGGCCAGCTCGCCGTCCACGTAGTCCAGAAAGAAGACATCCTTCCCGCCCAGGACCCGGATGGCTGCGCGTTGCTCGTCCCGGCGCATTGGCACCAGCCTGTCGGGGGTCATGCTGGGATCGTCGGACCCCTTGGAGCCGTCGGTGCAGATGAGGTAGTACACCTCCCAGCCGTCCCGTGCCCACAAGGCGACGGTGCCGGCGGCACCGAACTCCGAGTCGTCCGGGTGTGCGGCCACGACCAGCGCCCGTTTGTTGGGACGGTCGCCATCGTCCGGTATTCGAATGTCTTCAAGGCCGCTGCCCACGGTCCACTCCTTTCCAGCGGTGCTAGCTACTGGCTCAGCGATTGTATAAGGGGCACGCGGGTATTGACAATCGAACGGATGCTCTCTAGACTAGTGTTCTAGCGAACAAAGGTTCCATAACCTGTCAGGGAGAAGGGCTATGAAGGAGCTATCGGCGAAGCAGCGGCGCATCCTGGAGTTCATCCGCGAGTTCATCGACGAGCACGACTATCCCCCGAGCATCCGCCAGATCCAGGAGGCGTGCGACATCAGCTCTACCTCCGTGGTGGACTACAACCTGCGCATACTGGAGAAGAACGGCTATATGCGCCGCGACCGCGAGGTGTCCCGCGCCATCGAGCTGCTGGAGCCGGGGGGCCGCCGGCCCCGCGTCGTCCCGGTCCCCATCATCGGCACCATCGCCGCCGGTCAGCCCATCCCTGTCCCCACCGCCGACACGTGGCAGAGCTACGACCCCGAGGAGATGCTGGAGGTGCCACCGGACATGGTCAGCAGCGGCGAGAACGTATATGCCCTGCGGGTCAAAGGCAACTCCATGATCGACGCCCTGGTCAACGACGGCGACATAGTGCTGATGGAACCGGCGCCGGCCGCCCGGGACGGGGACATGGTGGCGGCCTGGCTCAAGCGGGAGCAGGAAGCGACCCTCAAGTATCTTCACCGCGAGGGCTCCCGCGTCCGCCTCCAGCCCGCCAACCAGGCGATGGAGCCCATCTATACCGAGACCGACAACGTGGAGGTGCAGGGCCGCGTCATCGGCGCTATCAGGGCGCTGCGCTAGGGGTGCACAGCCACCCCATCGGGGTATAATCTCCCCACAGCCAGCTCACGATGGGCAGGCGGGACAGCCGGGAAAGGTCGGCCTGCGTTGGACCAGCCGATCCTCTGCATCGAGGGCCTCTGTGCCCAGTTCGACACCGCCGAAGGGACAGTAAGGGCCGCGAGAGACGTCTCCCTCTGTCTGAGGCGGGGCACCACTCTGGCCATCACGGGAGAAAGTGGCGCCGGTAAGACCAGCGTCGGGCTGGCCGTGCTCAACCTGCTCCCCTACCCCGGCCGCATCACGGCAGGCCGCATCCGCTTCGACGGCAGGGACGTCCTGAACCTTTCGCCGGAAGAGCTGCGGCAGATACGGGGAAGCGAGATCGCCATGGTCTTCCAAGACCCCGCCACCGGCCTGAACCCGGTGCTCTCGGTGGGCGAGCAGGTGGAGGAGATCATCACCGCTCACCTCCCGGTGTCCAAACGGGAGGCGCAGAGGCGAAGTCTCGACGTTCTTGCCCAGATGGGGCTCCCGGAGCCCCAGGAGATAGCGCGTCGTTACCCCTTCCACCTGTCGGGCGGGATGGCGCAGCGGGTCATGATCGCCATCGCCACCGCCCTCAATCCCCAGGTCCTCATCGCCGACGAGCCGACCTCCGCCCTTGACGTGACCGTCCAGGCGGCGATACTGGAGGACCTTCGCCAACTCCAGCAGAAGAGCGGCACTTCCATCCTCCTCATCAGCCACGACCTGGGCGTGGTGGCCCAGATGGCCGATGAGGTCGCGGTGATGTACGCGGGCTCTATCGTCGAGCGGGGGAGCGCGCTGGCGGTGTTCCAGCAGCCGCGGCACCCGTACACCTGGGCTCTGCTGAGGAGCCGACCGCGATGGGACCAGGACAGAACGAAGCCCCTCCCGGCCATCCGCGGCACACCGCCCGACCTGAGCAAGCTGACCGATGAGTGCCCGTATCTGGCCCGCTGCCCCAAGGCCACCGGACTCTGCCGCAGGGAGCCGGCCCCAGCCCTAGCCGAGATGAACCTCGGTCAGGCCGTCGCCTGCTACAACCCGATCTACGCCTTCGAGACCGACGCCAGCCCTGCCTAGGCCGCGGCGGCGGGCCACGCGGCCTGAGACAGGTCGTGCACGAGCAGCTCCAGGGCCAGTTCATCGTGGTAGATGCCGCGCTTGATCTGCAGGTCCGCCTCCAACAGGCGCCGGAAGGCCGCTCGCAGGCGCTGGGGAGGATAGTGCGGCGCCTGCTCCAGTAGCCTGTCGAGGGCGAATTCAGGCAGGCGCAGAACCTCCCCAATGCGACGGCTGCTCGCCCCGGCGTCCATCATCTCCCCAGCCAGAGCCAGGTGGCGGAGCTGTCGCTGTATCATTGTCAGTACATAGGGGGCGCTGCTCTGCTGCTGAAACATCTGCCTTAGCATCTTGACGGCAGCCGCCGGGCGCCCCTCCACGATGGCGTCCACGAGGGGGAACACGGAGATCTCACGGACGGCCGTGACCAGAGCGCGCACTTCCTCATCTCCCACCGGGAGGTCACCGGCGTAGACGGACAGCTTCTCCAGCTCGCCAGCCAGGGCC
>DAOUMF010000108.1:0-2779 GCA_034411955.1 Dehalococcoidia bacterium | reverse complement strand
CGTGCAGACGGCGCTGCTGGCGCTGGCCGAGGCCAACGGGGACGTGATCATGCCTGGCTACACGCACCTCCAGCGGGCGCAGCCCCTGCTGCTGGCGCACCACCTCCTTGCCTACTTCGAGATGCTGGACCGAGATAAGGAGCGGTTCTCCGATTGCCGCAGACGGGCCGACGCCCTACCGCTGGGCTCCGGGGCCCTGGCCGGCGTGCCCTACCCCATCGACCGCGAGTCTGTGGCCCGCGAGCTGGGGTTCTCGCGGCTGGCCGAGAACAGCGTGGACGCCGTCGCCGACCGCGACTTCGTGGTGGAGTTCCAGGCAGCAGCGGCGATGACGATGATGCATCTGTCGCGGTTGGCGGAGGAGATCGTGCTCTGGGCCAGTGACGAGTTCGGCTTCGTCGGCCTGCCGGAGGAGTTCGCCACCGGCTCCAGCATCATGCCTCAGAAGCGGAACCCGGACGTGGCGGAGCTGGCCCGCGGCAAGACCGGACGCGTGTACGGCAACCTTATGGCGATGCTCACCACCCTGAAGGGCCTCCCCCTGGCCTACAACCGCGACCTCCAGGAGGACAAGCAGCCGCTGTTCGATACGGTGGACACGCTGCTGTCGACGCTGGAGGTGATGGCGGCGATGCTGTCGGCGCTGCGGGTGGACCCGCTTCTACCGGAGGCGGCCGCGCAGGGCTCCTACGTTCTGGCCACAGACGTGGCGGACTATCTGGTGCGGAAGGGCGTCGCCTTCCGCGACGCGCACCAGGCGGTGGCGGAACTCGTGCGCTACGCCCAGATGGAGGGCAAGGCCCTCTCGGAGCTGTCGCTGGAGGAGTACCGACGGTTCTCCCCAGAGTTCGAGGAGGATGTGCTGTCGCTGGACCTGCGGTCGGCGATCGAGGCGCGGGACGCGCCCGGGGGCACATCGCCGCGACAGGTGGAGGCGGCGCTGAAGCGGGCGCGAAAGCGACTGGAGGGCAAGCGGTGATTAACGGCATCAAGCTCGCGCCATCGATACTGTCGGCAGACTTCGCGCGGCTGGGGGAACTGGTGCGGGAGGCGGAGGCCGCCGGGGCGGACTCCATCCACATCGACGTGATGGACGGCCGTTTCGTGCCTCCCATCACGCTGGGGACGCCGATCGTGGAGGCGGTGCGGCGGGTGACGGGGCTGACGCTGGACATCCACCTGATGATCGAGGCGCCGGAGCGGCACGTGGGGGCGTTCATGGACGCCGGCGGGGACATCATCAACGTGCACGTGGAGGCGACGCCGCACCTGCACCGCATCGCGCAGGAGGTGCGGGGAAGGGGGAAGCTGGCGGGGGCCTGCATCAACCCGGGGACGCCGGTGAGCGCCCTGGAGTCGTTGTTGCCGGAGCTGGATCAGGTGATCGTGATGAGCGTGAACCCCGGCTGGAGCGGCCAGAAGTTCATCGAGGGGGCGCTGCCCAAGGTGCGGCGTCTGCGGGAGAAGATCGACGGGGCGGGCCTTGCGACAGAGATCGAGGTGGACGGCGGGGTGACGGCGGAGAACGCGGCGGTGTGCGCGGCGGCGGGGGCGAGCTCGCTGGTGGCGGCCTCGGCGGTGTTTAATGACAGCGCCTCGGTGGCGGAGAACATGGCGCGGCTGAAGGAGGCACTGGCGAAGGCGGGCGATAAGTAGAGGTAGGCTAGACCGCTACCTTGAGCTGCGTGCGCAGGCAGCGGGTGCAGACGTTCAGCCGCACCGTCTGCCCCTCGATGACGAACGTCTTCTTCTGCACGTTGGCCTTGAAGGTACGGTTCGTCTTGGGGGCCCTGCGTACCCAGCGCCCCGAGTGCTTGTGTCTGATGTTGCGGCCGAAGGTAGTCCCCTTGCCGCAGACGTCGCATTTGGCCATCTAGTTAGCCCCTGCCTGTGTTAGAATGCAGCAATGCGCATGATAGCATCCGCATCCGGCGGCGGCAAGGCGGGCCCGCCCCTCCCACTTCCCTGACCAGGCTCACAGTCGTATTCTAGGGGTCGTGCCGAAGATGCCGCGAGAAGTGATATTCGAAATGGCTTTCAATCCACCATGGCCACCCGCGTGAGCGTGGAGTATCTGTCCGGCAGCCAGTTGCGCGACATGTTCGCCGCCGCCGCCGCCTGGCTGGAGAAGCACGCCGACTCTGTCAACGCCATCAACGTCTTCCCTGTGCCCGACGGCGACACCGGCACCAACATGTACCTCACCATGCGCTCGGTCATTGAGGAGGCGCAGCGCTGCCGTGAGGAGGGGGCAGGAGCGATCATGGCGGCGATGTCGCGGGGCGCGCTCATGGGGGCCCGCGGCAACTCCGGCGTGATCCTTTCCCAGATCATCCGCGGCATGGCGCGGGCGATGGGCGAGGCGGAGGAGATCGATGCCGACACCTGGATACGCGGGACGGAGGAAGGGGCGGGCGCGGCCTACAAGGCGGTGACCAAGCCGGCGGAGGGCACTATCCTCACGGTGATGAGGGAGGCGGGCGAGGCGGCACGGCGGGCGCTGGACTCGGGGGCACGGGACATCGTCGGCGTGCTGGAGGTGACGGTGGAGGCGGCCTCGGAGAGCCTGGAGCGAACGCCGACGTTGCTGCCGGTGCTGGCCGAGGCGGGGGGGGTGGATGCTGGCGGCAAGGGGTTGCTGGTCCTCCTGGACGGCATGACCCGGCACCTGAAGGGAGAGGCGATGGAGGTGGCGGCCGGCGTCCGGGAGGGTCAGGTGGGCCAGGAGTGGCTGGCCGTGACCTCCCAGCTCCATGAGCAGGAGGAGTCGCTCTACGGG
>DAOUMF010000107.1:0-8182 GCA_034411955.1 Dehalococcoidia bacterium | reverse complement strand
TGCCGGAGAAGGCGTCGGCGATGAGGTCCTGCCCAGCGCCGTACAGCTTCAGCTTCTTGGCCAGTTCGGTGCCCTTCTGGAAGGTGTCCCAGGCCAGCTTGTGGATCTCCTCGTTGTTCTCGCCCCGCTCGTGGGTCATGATGAGGAACATGTCGTCGCCGCAGTGGCTGACGTGATGATCGACGAGGAGACCGCGCTGCTTCGCCCGCTCCATCTCCTCGCGGCCGAGATCGAGGATCTCAGGGTGCGAAGATGAGTGGCCGACGTAGCCGCCGATGTCAGCCTTGATGACGCTTATGGTAACCACGCAGACACCTCCAATGCGCTAGGACACCGCATAGATCAGGGATCGAGAGCCGCCCTCCGTAGCCGCGATCGAGACGCTATCGCGGCGGTATATAGACGGGTCGCCGACGCTCATGTTACGGGGGCGACTCCAGGGTGTCAAGGCGAGGCCGCGCCCTCCGGTCGCCCCTCCAGCGCTTCCAGCACCGTCTTCGCCAGGCGGCGGGCGGTACGGCCGTAGGAGCCGTGCTGAGGGCTTTCCGGCCCGGCCAGGCATGCCTCCACCTCTCGCCGCAGCGCCTCCGTCCTCTCCCTGGCCAGCGCCTCGTTCAACGGCTTGAAGCCCTGAAGCTTGCGCGGCCCCTCGCGGCCTCCCTCAGAGATGTACCAGTCGCGGAAGGAGCGGCAACCCACCCGGAACAGGAGGAGACCCAGGGGCGAGGCCACCGGAGGGTAGCCCAGGCTCAGGATGCGCTCGCTCTCCTTCTGGGCGGGGGATTCGTACTCCGCCATCAGGTGGCCGCCGGCGGGCACCAGATCGGACAGCGCCCGGAACAGCGGCTCCTCCAGCTTTGCCGCCCGCAGGTCAGCCGCCTCGTCGCCGAACCGCGGTGACGGCTCGTAGCGGATGACCTCCGCCCAGTTGTAGCCGGGGTAGGGCCCCGAGTTGTGCAGGCCGAAGGCCACCGCCTCCTCGGTCAGGCGACCGGCGGAGTCGACGAGGAGGAGCTGGAAGTAGCGGGCGCCGACGCCGTTCTTGGGCCCCAGCAGGGCGAGCAGCCGGTAGCGGCCCAGCGAGAGGCCCTGAAGCCGGCCCAGCGGATGAGTCTTCTCCTCGGCGAGGGCCCAGGTGCGGGAGAGCAGGGCGTCCAGACGGCGCCTGTCTTGGGTGTGAATGGGCAGAGGTGGCTCCGGCACAGCCCCATTATAGGAGCGCACGCCTAGAGGTGGCAGGCATCCGGTGCTATAATCGCGCCGCCGGAGGCAGCCAACAGACAGCGGAGGTAAGTCATGCCCTACGAGTACGTCCTCACCGACCAGCGCGATCGCGTCGGCATAATCACCTTCAACAAGCCGGACCGTCTGAACGTCTTCAGCGATGCGATGTTCCGCGAGGTGCGAGAGGCCATCGAGACCTTCAACTCCGACCCCGGCGTTGGGGCCGTGATCCTCACGGGGAGCGGCCGCGCCTTCTGCGCCGGCGCCGACATCAAGGGCTGGGACAGAGACATCCAGGCGCGGGAACGCGGTGAGGAGCGCCAGCGCCAGAGGGAGGAGGAGAACTGGGTCCATTTCATCCAGCGCTCCAAGCCCATAATCTGCGCCATCAACGGCCTCTCTATCGGCGTGGGGCTCACGATGACCCTCCCCTGCGACGTACGCATCGCCTCCGACCAGGCCCGCCTGTCCATGCGCTTCGTGCGGGTCGGGGTCCTGCCGGAGCTGGCCAGCACCCGTCTCCTGGGGCACATCGTCGGCATCACCCAGGCCCTGGAGCTGATGCTCTCGGGGCGCATCATCGATGCCGCCGAAGCGGGCCACATCGGCCTCGTCAATCGGGTCGTTCCCCACGAGCAGCTCATGGACGTCGCCGTGGAGACGGCGGCGGAGATCGCCTTCAACCCCAGCGAGTCCCTCAAGGTCATCAAGAGCATGGCCTGGGCCCATCTCGCCGAGACGAGCCTGGAAGAGGTGCTCAAGCGGGAGGACGTGGAGTTCGCCGCCGCCACGGAGCGGCCCGCCTTCAAGGAGGCCGTAGACGCCTTCCTGGATAAGCGGCAGCCCGACTTCCATCGCGGCTAGCCGACCCCTGCCAGCCCGTGAACTATCGCCAGTCCATAGACTACCTCCTATCATTCGCGGACTTCGAACGCAGCGGCCGCTTCCAGGATCGGCCGGATGTGGGGCCGCTGCTGTCGCTCCTGCGCCGCCTGGGCGATCCACACCTGGGGCGCTGCACCGTCCACATCGCCGGCAGCAAGGGGAAGGGGAGCGTGGCGGCGATGGTGGAGAGCATCCTTCGAGCCGCGAACCTGCGCACGGGCCTGTTCACCAGCCCCCACCTCCACAGCTATGCGGAGCGAGTGCGAATCGATGGCGGGCCCCTGGCTGAGGACGAGTGGGCCCGCCTGACGGCCGCCCTCCGGGAGGCGATAGAGGATGAGGGTCCTCTGCCGAGCGGCCGCAGCCTGGTGACCTTCGACCTGCTGACGGCGCTGGCGTTCCTCGCCTTCCGGGAGCACGCCGTCGACTGCCAGGTGCTGGAGGTGGGCCTGGGCGGCCGTGTCGACAGCACCAACGTGTTCGAGACCAAGGAGGTGTGCGCCGTCACCGCCGTCGGCCTGGAGCACACCGAGGTGCTCGGCGACACGGTGGAGAAGATCGCAGCCGAGAAGGCGGGCGTCATCCGGCCCGGCTCCACCGTCGTCATCGGGCCCCAGCCCCACGGGGCGGCGCGGCAGGTTATCGCCAGGGCCGCCGGGGACGCCGGCTGCGCCACTGTGGACGTGGCCGGGAGCTACTCCTGGCGCCGGCTGTCCCACGATCTCGATGGCCAAGCGTTCCGGCTAGACAGGCCCCGCGGCGTTCTCCATCTGCGGCTGCCCCTTCTGGGACGGCACCAGCTCGAGAACGCCGCCACCGCCGTCGCCTGCACGGACGTCCTGACGGAACGTGGCCTCCCCATAGGCGACGAAGCTATCGAAAGGGGGTTGGCCAGCGTATCGTGGCCTGGACGGATGGAGATACTGAGCCGGCACCCCGTCGTCGTCGCCGACGGCGCCCACAGCCGCGATGCGGCCCGGCGCTTGAGGGAGAGCTTAACGGATTACCTTTCCTGCGGCAGTGCGTTCCTGATAGTGGGCGCGTCCGCGGACAAAGACGTGGCCGGCCTAGCCCAGGAGTTGGCCCCCATCGCTCGCTGCGTGGTGGCCGTCCGGGCCAACCACCCGCGGGCGATGCCGCCGGGTGAAATAGCGGCGGCATTCTTGGAGGCCGGTGTGGAAACCGAAGTGGGCGAAGAAGTGGCAGAAGCGCTGGAGAAAACGATGGCGGCAGCGGATGACAAAGCAGTAATATGTCTGACAGGCTCGCTGTTCGTGGCGGCGGAGGGACGGGCCTACCTGGGGGGACTGCGATAACGACTGGAAACTAGCATCTGGGAGGTGCTCGGTATGGCAGGCTGGAACGGCAGGCGGGTGGCGATCACGGGCATGGGGGCCGTCACCCCCTTGGGGAACTCCGTCTCGGAGTTCTGGCAGGCCTGCGTTGAGGGCAAGTCTGGAATCGACTACGTGACCCAGTTCGACGCCAGCGGCTACCCCTCCCGCATCGCCGGCGAGGTCAAGGGCTTCGACCCCCTGGATCACATGGACCGCCGCGAGGCTCGCCGCATGTCCCGCTTCAGCCACTTCGGCGTCGCCGCCAGCCGCCAGGCGCTCCAGAACGCCGAACTGAACCTGGAGCAGCAAGACCGCAGCAGGGTAGGCGTCATCCTGGGCAACGGCATCGGCGGCCTGCCCGCCATCGAGCAGGCCGTCCACACCATACGGGACAAGAGCGGCATGCGCATCGACCCCCTGTTCATGCCTAAGATGCTGCCCAACATGGCCGCCGCCCAGCTCAGCCTGGTGCTGGGGGCCAAGGGCTACTCCAACACTGTCATTACCGCCTGCGCCGCCGCCACCCAGGCGATGGGCGACTCCCTGGACCTCATCCGCTCCGGCCGCGCCGATGTAGTGCTCACCGGCGGCACCGAGGCGGCGCTCTGCGAGCTGGGCCTGTGCGGCTTCGCCGTGATGCGCGCCCTGTCCACGCACAACGAGGAGCCCCAGAAGGCCAGCCGCCCCTTCGACGCCGAGCGGGACGGCTTTGTGGCTGCCGAGGGGGCCGCCATCTTCGTGTTCGAGGACCTGGAGCACGCCTGCCGTCGCGACGCTCCCATAATCGCTGAGATCGCCGGCTACGGCGCCTGCAACGACGCCTACCACGTGGTGGCCCCGTGCGCCGACGGCGAGGGCGCCATCCGCGCCATGAGCTGGGCCCTGGAGGACGCTGGCGTCACCCCTGACGAGGTGGATTACATCAACGCCCACGGTACCTCCACCAAGATCAATGACAGCGCCGAGACGCATGCGATCAAGAAGATGTTCGGCGAGCAAGCATACCGCATACCGGTCAGCGCCACCAAGTCCATGATCGGCCACGCCTTCGGCGCCGCCGGCGCGCTGGAGTCCGTCGCCTGCCTGGAGGCGATGCGGCATGGCGTCATCCCCCCCACCATCAACTACGAGCACCCCGATCCCGAGTGCGATCTAGACTACGTCCCCAACGAGGCCCGCCGCGCCGACGTGCGGGTGGCTCTGAAGAACAGCTTCGGCTTCGGAGGCCAGAACGCCTGCCTCTTGTTCAAGCGCATCGAAGACTGACTCCGCCCGTGCCTCACAACCCTCCACCCGATGAGAGGATGGCCGCGCGTTGAAGGTCCTGGTCGTCGGCGGCGCCGGCTACATCGGTAGCGTCACCGTCGACCAGCTCGTCCAGGCCGAGCACAGCGTCACTGTCCTCGACAGCCTGGTGGGCGGCCACCGTGAAGCCGTAAGCGGGGAGGCGGAACTGGTGGTGGGCGATGTGCGGGACGAGGACTCGCTGGCCCGCCTGTTCGCCTCCCACGCTTTCGACGCTGTCGTCTACTACGGGGGCTACATCCAGGCCAGCGAGTCGGTCCTCAATCCCGGCCGATACTTCGCCAACAACGTCGGCGGCTGCATCGCTCTCCTCAACGGCATGGTCGCCTACGGCGTGGAGCGCTTCGTCTTCAGCTCCAGCGCCGCCGTCTACGGAGAGCCCGAATCGCTGCCGCTCACTGAGGAGGCGCCGCTCCGGCCGGCCAACCCCTACGGCGAGACCAAGGCGATAGTGGAGAGGATGCTCCCCTGGTACGAGCGGCAGGCTGGCATCCGCTACGTCTCGCTACGCTACTTCAACGCCGCCGGCGCCACCGAGCTGCGCGGGGAGGATCACCGGCCGGAAACCCACCTCATCCCCATCGTCCTCCAGACGGCGATGGGGCAGCGAGAGGCCGTCCCCCTTTACGGCACGGATTACCCTACCCCCGACGACACCTGCATCCGCGACTACGTTCACGTCACGGACCTGGCGGCTGCGCACATCCTGGCGCTGGAGTCCACCTCAGGCGGAGGCAGCGGCGTCTACAACCTGGGCAGCGGCAGCGGCTTCTCCAACCGCGAGGTGATCGAGGCCGCCCGCAGGGTCGCCGACAGACCCATCGCCGTCCGCGAGGAGCCGCGGCGGGCCGGCGACCCTGCTAGGCTCGTCGCCTCTAACGAAATGGCCAGGCGGGCGCTGGGCTGGCTGCCCTCGGTCACCAGCCTCGAAGCGATCATCGAGAGCGCCTGGCGCTGGCATCAGGCCCACCCCGCGGGCTACGCCTCCTAGAGCAAGCGTCCCAAGGCAGCCACAGCCGCCGCCAGCTACGGCCTGTAACGTATCTTTCCCTGACTCTGTTTATCCCGGTAGAGTGTAACAATGGGGCATCGGTACGCGTCTATAGATTCGTCAATGCCACACGTTCCAGCGAATACCGTCCTGCGCGGAGCGGGCTGGTGCCTGCTCCTGCTCCTGCTGGCGTCGCTCGGCGGCGTCAGCCCCAGCGCGGCCGCGCCGCAACCCGCGGCCTCCAGCGTCTACGCGGAACCGCTGGCAGTGCTGCAACAGGTTCGAGCGCCCGACCCTGTGCCTGTCCCCACCTCCACCCCGGCGCCCACACCAACTCCAAGCCCCACACCCGTACCCCCGCCCACACCGATACCGGCGCCTCAACCTCCTTCAGACCCAATACCCGCACCGGCGCCAGCGCCGCCTCCACCCCCGCCTCAACGCTACGCGGACACGGAGGCGGCGGCCGCCATCGTCACCCTGACCAACGACCTGCGGTCACAACACGGCCTGCCCTCCCTGGCCGCCAACGGCACCCTGGCCGCCGCCGCCCAAGCCTACGCCGAGACGATGGCAACGAACGACTGGTTCGCCCACGACGGACCGGACGGGTCAACCCTTGCTTCTCGAACTCAGGCCAGCGGGTACGCGGGCTGGTCCTACCTCGCGGAAAACCTCTACCGCGGCTTCTACGGTGCCGCCGCCGCCCACATCATCCAGATGTGGGTCGCCAGCCCCGCTCACCTCAACGCCATGCTGAGCGACGCAGCCACGGAGATCGGGGTGGGCTGCTACGTCAGCGGCGACTACCGCTGGTGCGTCCAGGACTTTGGAGCGCGCTAGAGTCCCTTGATCCAAGGCCAGACGAGCCCTTCCCAGATGCCGCCCAACACAAGGCCTGTCCACAGGAGCGAGTGCGGGATGCTCCCGCCCACCGCGAGCGGATAGGCGATAACGCGCCGCACCGGGAACAGATGGAAGGCGACGGCCCGCCAGAAGGGGCCGAGAACCATGACCACCGGCACTAGCGCCGCCGCCCTGCGCGCCTTCCCCACGGCGTCGCCGCGCACAGCCAGTCGCTCCAGCGCCCGGCCCAGGCGCCGGCGACCGGCCCAGGCCCGCAGGTCGTCTAGGGCTGCGGCATCTTCCAGGAGGTACAGGAACAGGGCGGCGTAGGCCGCCATCACGGATCCCATCACCAGGGCGCCGGGCCAGCGGCCGAGGGTGGCGATAAGGAGCAGCGCCAGCGGCATCGCCGTGCGGGCCTCCACCCGCCACAGCACCAGCGCCGCCCCCATCCGGGGACGCAGGTAGCGCAGGAGGAACGGCCGCCGCCGCCCGCGGGCCTTCGGGGCGCCCTCCGTTTGTTCTCGCGCGGCGGCTTCCTCCACGTCCATCCACATCACTCCAGGGGGAAGGCGGCTAGACGCTCGTATACGGCGCCCCCGGGCTGCAGCGTGCTGCGCATGAGCACCACCTCTCGCACGTCAAATTCGGCCTGAGGCGGCGTCACAGCCCGCAGGGCATGAGCGACGCGTTCGGCCGTGTCGGCACGCGCAGGCTGCCGCACCCGCGCCAGCGTCAGGTGGGGCGAGAAGCCCCGCTCCTCCTGGGGGAAACCGATTTCCACCAGCGCTCTCTCCACCGCCGCCTGCAACTCCTGCAGGCGCTCGATATCGCCGATGACGTCCAGCCAGAGCACCCGCGGGCCGCGGCGGTTACCGAAGGTGCCCGGCGCCCCCAGGGCCAGGCGAAACCATCGCCGACCGCTGATGGCGCCGGCCAGGGCCTCCGTGATGGCCGCCACCCTGTCGGCGGGCGTCTCACCCAGGAACTTCAGCGTGAGATGGACCCCCTGCGGGCGCACCCAACGCAGGTCGGAGAGGTCGTGGCGCCGCAGTTCCTCCTGGAGGCGACCCAACCCCCCTCGCACCTCCTCCGGCAGGTCCACCGCCACGAACAGACGCAGCGACCGTTCTTCAGGTCTCATGGGGCACATTTGCACGTCCCATTATAGCCAGAGGCAGCGGGAAGGGGACCCAAAAAAACGTCACAGGAAAGCCACTCGGCCTTCCTGTGACGAGCCCAAAGGGAGGTTGGGTCCACACCAAGGCGGGAAACGGCCGGAAAAGGGCCTTCAGGCTGACCGTGGCGGCTACTCGCTCCGGCCGGTGACGGGACGCCGTCACCGCGGATCGGACCGGCATTCGGCAGCGAACGCGTCATAATATCAGCGGCCTCTCGCCTCTGTCAACGGCCCGACGACGGGAAGATCGTGAAGAAAGGCGTGCCCTTAGCTCACGGGCCCGCCGAGCAACCGCCGGGCGTTCTCGCCCAGCACGCCGCGCAGGGCAGGCTCCTCCAGCCCGCTTCCCCGGACATCGGACAGCGCGGCCGTCTGATCCACCAGGGGGAAGTCACTCCCGAACAGTAGTCGCTC
>DAOUMF010000106.1:0-2516 GCA_034411955.1 Dehalococcoidia bacterium | reverse complement strand
GAGTGGGGTCGATGCCGCACCCCTGCCTACCGGCAGGCAGGCTTTAGGGTGCGGTGCTGCCCGTTGCCCTTGACGCCATCGCGCGCACGGCCTAGAATGCGGTTCACCATGATGCGGGTAGTATGTGGCCTCATCCTCATCGTAGCCCGCCAGAGGCGGGAGGGCCCTTCGACCCGGCTCAGGACAGGCCGTACCTAGCCTGCATCACCCATTTCGAAGGCACACTGGGCCCACCGCTGGCGACGGCGGTGGGCCCGAACCGTTTCGGAGGGTGTGACATGACGAAGCGCCGGAGCAAGTGGTACGTGGATTTCTTCCGTGAGGGGTTCTACTATCGCGCCTGGGCCCCGGCGGAGCGCTTCCAGCGAGCGGAGCGCGAGGTCGACTTCATCGTGGAGGCCTTGGGCCTACCCGCGGGGGCAAGCGTCCTCGATCTCTGCTGCGGTGAAGGGCGCCACGCTGTCGAGCTGGCCCGTCGCGGCTACCGGATGAGCGGCCTCGACCTGTCGGTCTTCCACCTCGGCCTTGCCCGACAGGCGGCGAAAAAGGCCGACGTGAGCGTGCGTTGGCATCGGGCCGACATGCGAGATATCCCCTGGGATGGGGAGTTCGACGCCGTCATCAACATGTTCACGTCGTTCGGCTACCTGGAGAGCGACGAGGAGGACTTCAAGGTGCTGATGGCTGTGGCCAGGGCTCTCAAGCCCCGCGGCCGCTTCCTCCTGGACACCATCAACCGCGAGATGCTGGTGCGCCACTGGGAGGCACACGACTGGCGTGAAGGGGCCGACGACACTCTACTGCTGGAAGACCGCTACTTCGACTCGCTGGCTGGCCATCAACGCAACCGCGTCCTCAGCATCGAACCCGACGGCACCCGCCGCGAGCGGGAGATCGACCTGCGGATGTATACGTTGAAGGAGCTTGCGGACATGCTCTCTCGGGCCGGCCTGATGGTGCGGCAGACGTGGGGCGGCTTCGACGGCCGGGACTACGGGCTGGACACTCTACGGATGATCGTGCTGTCTGAGAAACAAGGCCCCGGCTGAGTGCCGGGGCCCGTTCTTTTCGCTTTCGTCCCGCAACCGGTCCTATCCTTCGGCGGATTACCCGCTCGACAGGCCAGCCTTGTGCGCTTCAGCCTTCCGCTTATGGACCGGGAAGCGGTTGTCGCGTCTCCCCGCGCTACCGCGACGGGGAGCTAGCGGCCTCCACCTGGAGCACCGCAAATCGAGCATGGACTCTGATCAGCGGCTATCACCTCCAGTCGTCTTGGCTTCATCTCAGTATAGCACCGGGAAGCAGCCTGTCAAGCCGTGGCGGGAATTATGAGTGAGGAATCTGAGTTCAGGTTGCGTTCAGAGCGGCGGGCTACTCCGTCTGCTCCATGTCGTCAGTGTGGGCGACCAAAACCTGGCGGGACTGGCCACTCTCGGAAGGGCCGACGATGCCCTCCTTCTCCAGTAGGTCGATGAGGCGGGCGGCGCGCGGGTAGCCGATGTGCAGCCGACGCTGGAGGAGGGACGTCGAGACGCGGGTGTGCTGGAGGGCCAGCTCCTTGGCAGCCTCATACAGAGGATCTTCCCCCTCCTCCCGCTCCACCTCCTCGCCGGCGGCTTCCTTCGCCTCAGCGATGAGGTGGTCCAGGGCGTCAGGCCTGAGGTGGCGGAAGCGGTCGTTCGTCCACCAGGCGACGACGCGGTCCAGCTCGGCGTCGGAGACGAAGGAGCCCTGGAGGCGCTTGGGCTTGGCGGCGTCGGTGGGAATGAACAGCTTGTCGCCGCGGCCCAGGTGCTTCTCGGCGCCGGCGCCGTCGAGGATGGTGCGGGAGTCGACCTGGGATGAGACGGCGAAGGCAATGCGGGTGGGGAAGTTCGCCTTGATGAGACCGGTGACCACGTCCACCGACGGCCGCTGGGTGGCGATGACCAGGTGGATGCCGGTGGCGCGGGCCAACTGGGCGAGGCGGCATATCTGACGCTCCACCTGAATGGGCGCGACCATCATCAGGTCAGCCAGTTCGTCGATGATCACCACCCAGTAGGAGAGCTTGTGGGTAGCGCGAGGGCTCTTGTTGAAAGCCTCGATGTTGCGTACGCCGATGGAGGCGAAGCGACGGTAGCGGCTCTCCATCTCATGGATGACCGCCTGAAGGGTGCCCACTACCTCCTCAAGCTCGATGATGATCTTGGAGAACACTAGGTGGGGGATGTGCTCAAAGTGGGCCAGTTCCACCCGCTTGGGGTCGATCAGCACGATGCGCACGTCCTCCGGGGCGTTGTGCATGAGCAGGCAACCAATGATGGAGTTGATGCAGACGCTCTTGCCGCTGCCGGTGGTGCCAGCGATCAGCAGGTGCGGCATCTTGGCCAGGTCGGCGGCGACAGGTTCGCCGGAGACCCCTTTGCCCAGGGCCAGGGCCAGGCGGGAGCGGGCGCTCACCCGCTGGAAGGCGGTACTTTCGACAACGCTGCGCATGGCAACCAGTGAGGTGCTCTGGTTAGGCACTTCGATGC
>DAOUMF010000105.1:0-11252 GCA_034411955.1 Dehalococcoidia bacterium | reverse complement strand
CGACGGCTACATCTACATCACCGGCCGCACCAAGGACCTGATCATCCGCGGCGGCGAGAACATCGCCACCGGCGAGATCGAGGCCGTGCTGGAGCAGCACCCCGCGGTGGGCGAGGCGGCCGTCATCGGCGTCCCGGACGTGGAGTGGGGGGAGGAAGTGAAGGCGGTGATCGTAGCGGAGGGTGGCGAGAAGCCCTCCCCAGACGAGCTGACGACCTTCGTCAAGCAGCGGCTGGCCAGCTACAAGGCGCCCAAGTACTACGCCTTCGCGCAGGAGCTGCCCCGGAACTACCTGGGCAAGGTCCTTAAGACGGACCTGCGAAAGCAGTACGGGGAGGCCAAGAACGACTAGTGAGGGGGTAGCCGGATGTAGCGGAGGCCTTTAGGCCTCCATAGAGCACTGCCGATGCCGTCGACTTTTCGCCGCAAACGGAACAGGCTTTCGGTGGAAACATACCGCGGAGCCAGAGCGTATTTCCTGACGCTTGGCTGCGCACAGCGCAGCAGGCTGCTCACACAGAGACCTGTGGTGGAAAGCTGCATCGAGACCCTGCGCTCCTGCTCACAAAGGCATGACTTCGCGGTTCTCGCCTACTGCTTCATGCCCGACCACCTGCACCTGCTCGTCCAAGGTGGCCCTGAATCGGACTTGCCTCAGTTCATGAAGAGCTTCAAGCAGCAGACCGGCTATTCGTATCGACGCTCGAATTCAGCAGCGCTGTGGCAGAAGAGCTATTATGACCATATGCTTCGGGCAGAGGAGGACATTCGCGAGGTAGCCCGCTATGTTACAGCTAATCCGGTGCGGGCGGCATTGGTGCCGGTGGCAAGCGATTATCCGTATACCGGTTCCTTCGTGTGGGGCAGAACGGTTATGGAAGCCTGAAGGCTTCCACTACATGATCCTCGTGCAGACGGACCTGCGAAAGCAGTACGGGGAGGCCAAGGACGGCTAGACGACGCCGCTCCCGCCGGCGCCGTCGTAGCGAGAGGCGGGACCGATCGGCCTCAGAGGAGCTGGCGGCGCCGCCCTCTCCGCCGCCGGCCAAGCCGGTAGAGGCGGCGCCTGGCGTCTCCTGGACGGGCCTCATCGGCGGCCTGCTGGGCTTCGCGCCCCTGGCCACGATTGCCGCCGCGGCGGTGGCGGACCCGCCCGAGATCGGGCGGCCGTTCGCCGCCGTCCCCGCTCTAATGGCGGCCCTGTACCTGCCGGCGGTGTGGGCCTCCATGGCCCGCACGGAGCGCCGTCAGCCGATCCTCAGAGGCAGCGTCTTCGTCTCCCTAGTGCTGGCCTTCGGCGGCAGCTTCCTGTTCGGGCTGGTCGCCCTAATGGTGCTGGCGCCCGCGACGGTTCTTCTGTGGCTGGCGTCAGGCGGGACGAGGATGTACGGAAAGCGCTAGGCGGGCCGGACGCCAGGACCCCAAGTTGTACGTCCCACCCACCCGCCCCTAAGGCTTCACCTTAGAATCCGACGCTGCCAGAGCATTGCACACTGCTATAATTCGTGTGGAATAGGAAGTACCGATGCCAAGATTTGAATTCATCTTTGAGCTTTCGCCAAGCGGCGTCTTTGGATTGGAGGACCATGGCTGGACCGTAAGGCCTGGCAGGCGAGGATCTTTTGAGGGTGATGTCATAGATACGTACACGGGTAATGTCGTTGGCAGAGGCTGGCAGACCGTGACTAGGCGGCCAAGGCAGCGGGTGAACTTCCGCTTGAGCCGTGGCAACCCAGAAACGAGGATCGAAGACAACTTCGTCAAGATCCATGTCACGGCAGACAACTACAGAGAAGCCCTGCTAATCGTTGGCGACATTGTCCGGAATCTGCTGCTGCATCTTTCATTTGATCTCAGCCACTTCTTCACCGCCTGGCCAGTTCAGGTCACAAGTGATGAAAGGAAGCTTTACCGATATCCCTCGCCATTCACGCTAGCGAAGGTCATCGTCTACAACCTGGATGGCCTCAGGGCAAAACTCAGGGATTTGCGGACAGGCCGCGACCGCTGGTTCCGTGATGCGCGGTTAGCGCTGGCGCTTGAGTATTACAACAAGGCTCTCTACTTTGCACAGCACAAGGAAGAGGGCGTCTCTGCGCTGAACCCAGAAGTGATACCGTTTTCCCCTCTGCGAGCTGAGGTCTATCTGAGCTATTGGAAAGCCATCACCACGATCTTGGGAGACCCTACCAACGAAGGGTCGCGGTACCAGAAGTTCTATCGGAGGCTTGGCTTTGGCAACAGGTTCACACGCGATCTGTTGAAGCACCTAAGGAGAGTCAGGGACGACTACGACGTAGCGCACTCGCCCAGGGATCTAGATCGCCGGTCTGAACTCACTATCTCCGATTTCCACATTCAGGTTGCGGCGCGCGTGGCCACAGCCATCATAGGCGCTTACCGTCAGTACATTCTGGGATAACCGAGAGCCTTGGGGTACGTCGGCCCTAGGCCGCCGCCACCTGGTTCGGCGCGAACGGGAACTCCTCCACCACGTCCATGCGCTCGCACCAGGGCCTCACCGGGTGCTCGAATCGAACCCACACGTCGCCCCCGGCGAAGGGGAGGGTGCGCACCACCCATCCGGCCTTGCCGGCGAAGTAGCGGCGACACCAGGAGGGCGCGTCCAGGATCAGCACGCGATCACCGGCGCGCACCTCGCCGTTGCGGGATTGAGGTTGAGCTTCCATCGCCATCGTCATCGTATCCCCTCCCCTCACACCGCCTGACGCAGGGCCAGCAGCACCCGCAGCGGCGTGGCCAGAACGGCCTGTGCCTTGCGGTCAGGGGCCGCCCGGCGGTGCTGCGACTTCGCCCTATCTGCGGCGGCGGCCAGCCTGACGCGACTCATCTCCCGCTCGATGTCCTGGATTCTGGCTCGGCTCAGCAGTTCGGCGTCCATTGCGACCCCCTGAGACTCCGGTTGCTTCAGTCACCTCCTTCATAGCAAAGGCCAAGTCAGGCAAGCTATGACCGGCATCACAATTCGGGCTTTTTCGGCCGACCGCCTCTTCTCGGCGGACATGCCTGCCTGCTGACGGGCAGGCTTCGGCCGCTGGGGCCGTGCGAGCTAAGCCGCTACAGGCTGAGCTCGTATTCTTCCCAGCGCTCGCGGTGCTCGTCGCGTAGACGCTGGAAGCGACGCCCGTAGGACGGGGTATCGATGCCAGCGGCGGTGAGGATGTAGCCGTCCTCCTGGTTGTCCGAGTAGTAGCGCCGACGCAGCCCCACCTGCTCAAACCCGTACTTCTTGTACAGGCGCAGCGCCGCCGCGTTGGACACGCGGCACTCCAGGGTCACCACCGACTGCCTCTCCCGCAGTGCCGTCTCGATGGCGGCGATTAACAGCAGTTCGCCGACGCCCCGCCGGCGGTGGCTGTCCCGCACGGCGATGGTCACGATGTGCGCCTCGTCCACCAGCAGCCAAATGCCCACGAAGCCCACGACCAGCTCCTCACGCTCCTCCGGCGGCGGCAGCATGCCATCGCCGGCCAGGACCTGGCGCAGCCCGCCCAGAAAGCGGCCGAGGCCGCTGCGCGCGGCGACGGTCGGCCTGGGCTGCCCGCCCGCCGGGGACTCCGCCCGGCGCTCGACCACCGCCAGGTAGCGCGCCAGGCGGTTGTGCTCCAACTCCCGCTTGAACGCGGTCGCCGGCCACATGCTGGGGAACGACTGCCGCTCCACCTCCATCACCTGGGCGATGTCGCCCACCTGCATGGGGCGTACGAGCTGGCCAACGGAGATGGTCTGCATCATGACGGCGGCTATTCTAGCACAGCAGTCGCGTGAGCCCCAACGGCCCGAGAGCGCCCCACCCGCGCCTTTACGTCAGCGTCAGACAAACCTAGAATAGATATAGCCGGCCTGATACGCATTTTCACCTCCGATGTACACTTTACGACTGCTGACCTTCCTCCGCCCCTATAAGAGGCGGGCGGCCCTGACCTTCCTCGCCGTCGTCGGTGCCGGCGCCTTCGTCCTCGCCATCCCCCAGCTCATCCGCTGGGCCATCAACTTCGGCCTCGGCGCCAAGGTCGAGGGCGGCCGTCTGGTCACCGACGGCAACACCCAGACGCTCATCATCGCCTCCCTCGCCGTGATCGCCGCCGCCGCCCTCCGCGGCGTCTTCACCTTCCTCCAGACCTACCTCGGCGAGTGGATCTCCCAGCGCGTCGCCTACGACGTGCGTAACCGCATCTACGACCGCCTCCAGCGCCTCTCCTACGCCTACCACGACCGCCAGCAGACCGGCCAGCTCATGTCCCGCGCTACCCAGGACGTGGAGGCCATCCGCTGGTTCGTCCACATGGGCGTCCTCCGCTTCGGCTACATCCTCCTCCTCCTCTCGGGCCCCCTCGTCCTCATGGCGGTCACCAACTGGAAGCTCACCCTCGTCGCCTGGGCCTTCCTCCCCCTCATTGCCTGGCGCTCCACGGTGATGGCCCTCAGCCTGCGCCCCCTCTGGATGAAGATACAGGAGGGCCTCGCCCGAATCACCACCGTCCTTCAGGAGGCGCTGACCGGCGCCCGCGTGGTCAAGGCCTTCGCACGGGAGCGCTACGAAGGAGGCAAGTTCCGCCGTGAGGCCGAGGCCCTGTTCGTCGACTCCTACCACTCCGGCCGCATCCAGGCGTTCAACTCCCCCATGATGACCGGCTTCTGGCTGGCCGCCATCGCCGTCACCCTCTGGTTCGGCGGCCGCGAGGTGATCAACGGCAACCTCAACATCGGCGATTTGACCGCCTTCCTCCTCTACCTCACCATCCTCAACATGCCGGTGCGCATGCTGGGCTGGGTCATCATGATAGTCTCGCGCGCCCAGGCGTCCGGCCAGCGCATCTTCGAGATCCTCGATGCCGAGTCGGCCGTCAAGGAGAAGCCCAACGCCGTCGAGCTCAGGGACGTCCGCGGCCACGTCCGCTTCCACGACGTCTCCTTCAGCTACGACTCCATCAGCCCCGTCCTCAGCCGCGTAGACCTGGAGGCGAAGCCCGACCAGGTCATCGCCCTAATGGGGCCCACCGGCTCCGGCAAGACCACCGTCGTCAACCTGATGCCCCGCTTCTACGACCCCACCGCCGGGGCCATCACCATCGACGGCATCGACATCCGCGACGCCACCCTAGCCTCCCTGCGGCAGGCCATCGGCACCGTCCAGCAGGACGTCTTCCTGTTCTCCGCCACCATCCGCGACAACATCGCCTACGGTGCCGTCGGCGCTACCCAGGAGGAGATCGAGGCCGCCGCCAGGGCCGCCCACATTCACGACTTCATCGCCGCCCTCCCCGACGGCTACGACACCTGGGTCGGCGAGCGCGGCATCACCCTCTCCGGCGGCCAGAAGCAGCGCATCGCCATCGCCCGCACCCTCCTCAGGGACCCCCGCATCCTCATCCTCGATGACTCCACCTCCAGCGTCGACACCGAGACGGAGTACCTCATCCAGCAGACCCTGACCGAGCTGATGAAGGGTCGCACCACCTTCGTCATCGCCCAGCGCCTGCACACCGTCAAGATGGCCGACCAGATCCTCGTCCTCCGCGACGGCGAGATCGTGGAGCGCGGCAGCCACCGGCAGCTCCTGCGCAGAGGCGGACTCTACCGCCAGATATACGACCTGGAGCTGCGCGAGCAGGAGGAGGCGCTCGAAAGCGCCCCTGTTGCGGCGGGGGGAGCCTAGCCATGGCCTACTTGCATTGTGTCATTCTGAGCGGCGACCAGACCCGCACGGGGCCCACACGACGGCCGCGAAGAATCTTGGGTGGGGCCTACGACCGCTCTCGTGCTGTCCGCGCCCGCCGAATGAATTCGGCGGCTCCCTCTGGCATCCTGACCGCTCCCTCAGTCATTCTGAGCGCTCCCCCTGTCATTCTGAGCGTTCCCCCTGTCATTCTGAGCGAAGCGAAGAATCTAGCGTACCGAAAGACCCCCTTCGGCCAGGCACAGGGCAGGCTTCGCTTCGCTCAGGGTGACAGCGAAGGATCGGTGAGGGGATAGCCATGGCCTACTGGGGCGGAGCGACCGCCGGCGGCTGGAGCCACTTCCACTATCCCAGTGGAAGGGGCCCCGGCGGCGCCCTCAAACGAAGCGCCGACGGCTGGGACGACGAGGAGCTGGGCAGGCTGTACGACCACTCCGTCATGGTGCGCCTGCTGCCCTACCTCAGGCCCTACCGCCGGCGGGTGGCCCTGGCCGTCCTCGGCATGCTCATCTTCGCCGCCGCCACCAACAGCCAGCCCTTCCTCATCGGCCTCGCCATCGACAGGTTCCTGCCCTCCGGCGACCTCGCCGGCCTTAACGTTATCGGCGGCGCCCTCCTCGCCCTCGCCCTCTTGGCCTGGGCCGGCCAGTGGCTCCAGCAGATGTCCACCGCTTTCATCGGCCACAACGTCCTCCTCACACTCCGCACCCAGATGTTCGACCATATCCAGAAGCTCTCCCTCGGCTTCCTGGATCGCAACGAGACGGGCCGCGTCATGTCCCGCGTCCAGAACGACGTTACCGTCCTCCAGGAGCTCCTCACCACCGGCCTCCTCACCATCCTCGCCGACTTCGCCGGCTTGGGGCTCGTCATCTTCTTCCTCTTCTACCAGGACGTGCAGTTGGCCCTCATCACCTTCGCCGTGGTGCCCGCCCTCATAGTGGGCATGGCCCTCTGGCAGACCCGCGCCCGCCGCGCCTTCATCCGCGCCCGCCAGGCCATAGCCATGGTCAACGCCAACCTCCAGGAGAACGTCTCCGGCGTCCGTGTCGTCCAGAGCCTGTCGCGGGAGGAAGAGAACATCCGCCGCTTCGACGAGGTGAACGCGGACAACTGGAGCGCGAACGTGCAGGCCGGCCGGCTCACCGCCGCAGTGATGCCCGGTGTGGAGCTTCTGGTCGCCACCGCCACCGCCCTGGTCGTCATCTTCGGCGGCCTGCGCGTCACCGACGGCTCCCTCGGCATCGGCGTCGTCATCGCCTTCGCCCTCTACGTCCAGCGCTTCTTCGACCCCGTCCGCGACCTCGTCCTCCAGTACACCCAGCTCCAGCGGGCCATGGCCGGCGGTCAGCGCATCTTCGAGGTGCTGGACACCCAGCCCGAGATCGTCGACGCCCCCGACGCCCTGGACCTCCCCGACATCCGCGGCGACGTCACCTTCGACCACGTCCACTTCGAGTACGTCCCCGGCGTGGAGGTCCTGCACGACATCGACCTGAAGGTGCGCCCCGGCGAGACCGTGGCCATCGTCGGCCCTACCGGCGCCGGTAAGAGCACCCTCACCTCCCTCGTCCCCCGCTTCTACGACGTCACCCAGGGCCGCCTCCTCATCGACGGCACAGACGTCCGCCAGGTGAAGCGGGAATCGCTGGCACGCCGGCTCGGCATCGTCCTTCAGGACCCCTTCCTCTTCTCCGGCAGCGTCCACGAAAATGTCCGCTACGGTCGCCTGGAGGCCAGCGACAAGGAGATCGTGGAGGCGGCGCGCGCCGTGGGCGCCCACAGCTTCATCAAGCGCCTTCCCCAGGGCTACGACACCGTCCTCCACGAGCGCGGCCAGAACCTCTCCCAGGGCCAGCGCCAGCTCATCGCCTTCGCCCGCGCCGTCCTCGCCGACCCCCGCATCCTCATACTCGACGAGGCCACCGCCAACGTCGACACCCGCACGGAGGTGGTCATCCAGCGCGCCCTCAAGCGCCTCCTCAAGGGCCGCACCTCCTTCGTCATCGCCCACCGCCTGTCCACCGTCCGCGGGGCCGACCGCGTTGTGGTGCTGGACGAGGGACGCATCGCGGAGAGCGGCTCCCACCGCGAGCTGCTGGCGCGGGACGGCCTGTACGCCCGCCTCTACCGCATGACCTACGAGCAGGCCGACACCGGCGGCGACGGCCGTCGGGGGGCGACGCCCTCCACCAGCCCGCTGCCGGCTGGCTAGAGCGCACCGGGTCCGCCTCCTCACGTCTATGCCCCAGCCGAGCGTCGCCTGGAGAGGATATCTTGACAGCAACCTGGCCAAGACCTATATAGGATACATCGAGCCCGTGTCCAACTGATAGGATGGCAACATGCGCAAGCTAACCATGCCCCTTCTGCTACCGGTGCTGGCATTGCTGCTGTTGGCCCCCTGGAGCCATCGGAGCGCCTCCGGCGATGGGCCTGTCGACCCAGCCGCGGTGGACCTGACGCTGTCGCCCGGCGAGTCAGCGGATGTGGAGAAGACGGTGACGGTTCCTGAGGCTCCGCCGAAGGCCGACGTCTACTTCATGGCCGACACGACGGGGAGCATGGGCGAGGTCATCTCCCAGGTGCAGACCGATGCTGCCGCCGTCATGAGCAGCATCTCGGCGTCGATTGCGGACGTCCAGTTCGGTGCTGGCAACTATAAGGACTTCCCCAACGACGCCTATGCGTTCAGCAATGATGCCCCCATCGGGCCCGACGATGGGATTGGTGGTGCGGCCGACGCCTCAGATGCCATTGCCGCTTGGTCTGTCAGCGGCGGTTCCGATGGGTCCGAAGGACAGCTCTTTGCCCTGGACCAGATCGCTGACCCGGCCGACCCGACAGGCGTAGCGTGGCGGGCAGACGCCTCAAGCATCCTCGTCTGGTTCGGCGACGCCCCCGGACACGACCCTGTGTGTGCTGCCATCTCGGGTCTCGGATACGGTATCACCGAAGCATCCGCAACTGCCAAGCTGGCGGCCGCCGGTATCACGGTCGTCGCCATCAGCACTACGAGCGGGTATCCCTCCGCCCTGGACGATGACCCGACGACCTCGGCCTCCGACTACTCCGGCACCTGCACCATCGGCGGATCCACTGGGCAGGCCACCCGCATCGCTGGCGCCACCAGCGGCGTGCACCTCACCGGCGTCGGCCCCAGCCAGATCGCCAACGCGATCCTCAGCGGCATCGCGGCGATCACATTCGACGTCACTATGGAGGTCGTTACGGTGCCCGAGGCCTGCGACCTTGAGATTACCTTCGATCCGGCTGTCCACGAAGACGTGGCGAGTCTGGCCAGCGTAACCTTCACGGAGACCATCGCAGTGCCGGAGGGCACGGCTGCGGGCACCTACGAGTGCACGGTGCAAGCGCGCATAGTCGGCGGCGCCGTCCTGGGCGAGCAGACAGTGACGGTAACGGTGCCTGGAGCTACCCCCACAGCCTCGCCCACGCCCACCCCCACCCCGGAGGCTTCCCCGGCTGCAGAGCTGCCGGAGACCGGCGGAGCGCCCTCTAGCGGCGGCTCCGGCGGCCTCGGCTGGCTGGCCGCCATCGCCATCGCCCTCGCGGCCATGAGCGCCGGCGGCTTCTGGTTCGCCTACCAGCGAAGGCGCGTCCGCTAAGCCCCACCCAACCCGTACCACCACCAGTCAGGGGGAGGGCTCACGCCGTCCCCCTCTCGTTTCCAGATGCGGGAGGCGCCTGCTGCGGCAAACCGCTTGACACAGCCCTCGCCAACGTGTATACAAAGATTAACCTATAACAACTGCATTTGCAGTACCAGCGGGAGGGCCACCAATGTCTCATTCTCCAAGACTACCTGTGTTTCTTCGGCTAGCGCCGCTAGCGGCGCTTGTTCTGGCTGTCGTCATCGGCGCGGGCAGCGGCCTCGCAGAGCGCCGGATCCTCGCTCTCAACAATGCAGCAGACCAAAATGATTCTCTTCACAAACATCGGTAACACCTGGAATGACGTCACTAACATGATAAATGGGCGCCCTAAGTTGACAGAACGCACCGGAATAGGGTATAAGAATAGTTTGTATCGAATTGTCATGCTGCTCACATCCCATTAGCGCAGGAGGAGGGACCGAATGTTTCGTTATCTAAGATTGCCCACGTTCCTGGGGCTGGGGCTCCTGGCGGCGCTCTTCATCGCCGCCATTGCCATTCTTGTGGCAGGGAGCTTCGGCCCTCGCACTGCGGACGCCAACCCACACCCGGGACAATCAGTCGACGTGGCCATCATCGGCGGCAGCACGCTGGACCTAACCTGCGACTCCTCGATTTCAACCGATGCGAACGTGATGTACGACACCTATGGCGGTTGCCTGCCCCTCGCTGGGGCCGTCGGCGAGCTGGGCGACTTCACCTTCACCCCTATGGAGCCCGCGGCGGTGAGTGCGGCCGCTCTGGCCCCGTTCGACACCGCCGTGCTCAACGTGGCCAGCGACGCCCTTGCCTGCAACACCAACAACCTTAGTCCAACAGCCCAGGCGGACCTCATCGCGTTCGTCGGGAGCGGCAACAAGCTGATCATCTACGACAGCGAGTGCTACCCGGGCCCGGTGGACTACAGCTGGCTACCCTTCCCCTTCACGACATCGAACCCGGGTGCACTTGGTGAGCCAGGCACGTTGACGATCGTCGAGGACAACACGCTGTCCACCGATACCGCCGACCCCAGTTGTGTCGGCGGAGACCCGCATTGCATCGACGTGGCAAACCTCGGCCCCAACACCGACGCCGTGGGCGACATGAACGTGATGGTGACCCGCGATCCCAACTGGTGTCTTGACATGTCCGGCACCAATGCCATTGGCGCAACCGGGCCGGTGCACACATACGCCAAGTACCCGAAGAACACCGATGCGGGGCTAATCATCTACAACGGGCTGGACCAGGACCACCAGTACAACGACGACCCCGACCTGAGGAAGATATGGGTCCAGGAGCTGCAGCAGCCGTTTAACCCATCGGGTCTGCCTTGTGGGTTCACGGTCGTCGGCATCTCCCTAACCCCGGAGACCGCCACCAACGAGGTCGGCACTGAGCACACCGTCACCGCCACCGTTACCGACCTCCTCGGCGACCCCGTTGAGGGCGTCGAGGTTACCTTCGAGGTCACCGACGGGCCCAACGCCGCTGCGACCGGCACCTGCAGCGCCAACGCCGACTGCACGACGGACGCCAACGGTCAGGTCAGCTTCACCTACACCAGCGACGGCAGCACCGGCACGGACACCATTGAGGGCTGCCGCGTCCCAGCGCTGGACGCGGTGGATACTGTGCCAACCCAGCTAGCGGTGGTAGAAGAGGCCTGCGACACGGCCGAGAAGACCTGGGAGCCCGCTCCCACGCCTACGCCTACGCCGACAGCTACGCCCACGCCCACGCCCACACCCACGGCGGTTGCCGAGGTGGTCGAGCTCCCGACCACCGGCGGGGCACCCTCTGACGGCTCCAGCAGCATGCCGTGGCTGGCCGCCATCGCCGGCGCCGTCGCGCTCATGAGCGCTGGCGGCGGGTGGTTCGCCGACCCCCGA
>DAOUMF010000104.1:0-2007 GCA_034411955.1 Dehalococcoidia bacterium | reverse complement strand
GATCTGGCTTGGGTGCAGTGTCCAGGCGCCGACGCAGCCCATCAAGAAGGCGGACCTGAATTGATGCTCGCACGCCACCGGATCTTCGATAGCGCCGAATGGGCCGTAGAACGGCAGGATACCTGATGAGTTGCAGGCGTCGACCATACGACCCAGCGTGTAGTGCCAGAGGTCTTGCTGCGCCGCTGGTCGCTCTGCGTCCGGGTTCTCCGGATCGGGATCACCGATCACCTGATACCCTGGATGGCCGCCACCGACTCTCGTCGTCTTCATCCGCCTCGAAGCAGCCAGGTCTGCTGGGCCCAGACTCATGCCCTGCATCCGCGGGCTCGCGGCGGCGATCTCCTCCACATTGGAGACTCCCAACGCCGTTTCCAGGATGGCGTGGATCAGCAGGCATTTCTTGATTCCGTGCTTCGCCTCTAGCTGTGCAAGCAGGCGGTCAAGGTAGTGGATATCCCACGGCCCTTCCACCTTAGGCACCATCACCACCTCTAGCTTATGGCCGACCTTTGGGATGACGGCCAGGAGATCGTCGAGGACCCAAGGGCTGTCCAGGCTGTTGATGCGTGTCCACAGCGACGTGCTGCCGAAATCGTTGTTCAGTACGACTTCGATAAGGCCCTCGCGCGCCGCTTCTTTGTCTTCGGCTGGGATGCCGTCTTCGAGGTTGCCAAGCAGGATATCTACCTGAGGGATGATCTGCGGGATCTTCGCACGCACCTTCTCAATCTGCGGGGGAAAGAAGTGGATCATTCGAGACGGCCGCGCGGGAAGCTCGATCGGCGGTGCCGGCGCACCGACCGCCAGTGGCCCGAGGAACGCCCTGGGGTTTCGCATGTCGAATAGCTCCTTCCCTGGCCTACCGCTGGCTGGAGAGGGGTGGTCTGCAACATCCGCAGCGGGGGTCGGGGGCGATTATAGTCACCGCTGGTATATGGGGTCAAGCTACGGCGGCGAGGCCGGCGCGGCCCTGCCGTCTATGGGTCAGCTTGCAGTCCATTGTAAACTGGGACTAAACTAGGGCGCACGCTCCGAACCAGGCCTAAGCGCGCCCGCTGATGCCCACGGTTGGAGCCCGACCAGATGGAAGAGGAAAGGCGCACCATCCCGATCTCGCGTAGCGTCCTGTTTGTGCCCGCCACGGTGGAGCGGTTTGTGGCGCGGGCGCCGGAGGCAGGCGCAGACGTCGTCTGTCTCGACCTGGAGGACTCGGTACCCCCGGCGGAGAAGGCTAGGGCGCGGACGATGGCGGCGGAAGCGATCGCTACGATGCCCCGCAGCGGCTACTCCATGTTCGTGCGCGTCAACGGCGTGGACACCGGCCTCCTGGAGGACGACCTGCCGGCGGTGGTCAGGCCCGGCCTGGACGGCATCGTGCTCGCCAAGACCCACTCCGCTGAGATGGTGAAGCGGGCCGACCACTACCTGACGATACTGGAGAGGCAGCAGGGGATGGAGGCGGGAGCCGTGAGCATCCTCCCCTTGGTCGAGTCGGCCGAGGGGATCCTCAGCTCCCGAGAGATAGCCGCTGCGTCGCCGCGGCTGGCGGGCCTGTCCCTGGGGGCGGAGGACCTGGCGGCTGACATGGGCCTCAGGCGCAGCGAGGGAGCGAGGGAGATCGAGTGGCCGCGAGCCCAGCTCGCTACCGCCGCCGCCGCGGCCGGCCTAGTCCCCATCGACACCCCGGAGCCTGACTTCAGGGACCTGGAACGCCTGGAGCGGGACGGCAGCTTCGCCCGCAGCCTGGGCTTCCGCGGCAAGTACTGCATTCACCCGGGCCAGGTGGAGCTGGTCAACCGCATCTTCTCTCCCACCGCGGAGGAGATTGCGGAGGCCAAGGAGATCGTCCATCTCCTGGAGAAGGCGGGGATCGCGGAGGGCCGCGCCGCCATCCCTGTGGACGGCAAGATGATCGATACGCCGATGTACTGGCAGGCCAAGCGCCTCCTGCAATGGGCGGAGGCGGCCGGAATCAGCACGAAGGAGTAGCCTATGCCCGCCCCC
>DAOUMF010000103.1:0-19830 GCA_034411955.1 Dehalococcoidia bacterium | reverse complement strand
CCCCGTCCGTGTTCATGATGGACGCCAAACTCCGCGCCGTATTCGACAGACTTGAGCGCCAGGACACCCTGGAACGGCAACAGGACCTTCCTCGCCGGAAGCGATTGCGCCAGATCACCCCTGATGTAGGCCGTTTTCTGCACACGCTGGTGCTCTGCACCCGGCCCCGCTTCATCCTGGAGATCGGCACCTCCGGCGGCTACTCGACGATGTGGCTGGCCACAGCGGCCAAATCTGTGGGCACCACCGTCGTCACCCTGGAGATCGACCCTGCAAAGGTCCAGCTCGCAACGTCCAACCTCCGCGAGGCCGGCCTCGAAGACGCCGTCGCCATTGTGCAGGGCGACGCCTTCGACTACCTGCGCGACCGCCGTGAGCCCATCGACTTCGTCTTTCTGGACGCCGAGAAGAACGACTACATCGGATTTCTCGAGTTGATCGTGCCCCTGCTTCCGGCCGGCGGCCTGCTCGTGGCCGACAACCTCATCTCCGCTGCCGGGGCTCTGGCCGAGTTCAGGCAACGAGCCGAGTCCGATCCCCGCTTGTCCGCTGTGGTCGTGCCGATCGGCCGCGGCGAGTTGCTGGCCGCTAGAATCGACTAGGGCCCCCCGTCGGGGCGGGGCAGCCGCTCGTCGACGGGCGGCATCGACGGGAACGGCGCGTGCGGCTCCGTCTGGTACCAGTAGGCCGTGGACGAGTAGTCGTTCCAGAGGTTATTCGCGTGGCCGTGCTCGATCGTCACCCGGATCGACTTCTGGAACATGATCGGGTCCTCGATGTGGAAGCGGTAGGCGGAGTTCTTACCCTTGTAGGGCCAGTCCTCGCTGCCGGAGTAGACGGTCAGCCCGTGGTAGGGGGCATTGAACTCCTGGCGAGGGGAGAAGGCGGTGTTGAAGTAGTCCTCGGTGCCGGTGCCGTGGAGGGTGGGCGGCCAGACATCCCCGTCGATGAAGATCATGTCGTCGCCCTCGCCGTACCAGTCGTTCTTCTGGCGAGAGAAGCAATCGATGTTCAGATTGCAGCCGACGTAGTGGCCGCGGCCCTCCGCCTCCAGGATAACGTAGTTCCCCCTGCCGTCCAGGTTGGGCGTGGCCCACACCTCTCGCCGGTACTCGCCCATCTGGCCGGCCTCGATGTCATCGTCGAAGCGACCCTCGCCCCAGCCCTCAGTGGGGTTCTCCCGTCGCCACTGGGCGTGGAAGCGTAGGAGGTCATCCTCCCGGCGGTCGTGCTCCTCGTAGTCCACGTAGTAGTAGAAGATCATCCCGGCGTCCGCCTCGTTCGTGACCTCGACGCGGGCGCGACTGGCGAAGGGCATGGGGAAGAAGCAGTTGAACCCCCGTCCGTCCTCCGGGCTCATGGTCAGAGGGAGCGACGCGAAGTTCTTGACGATCCCGTGGCCGATGCCGAAGAAGTCGCCGATGGGGGCCTCGACGCAGGGGGTAGGCGCATCGTCCCAGAACATGCGCAGGAGCGTGGTGCGGGCGTAGAGGGGGTTACGGGGCGCAGCCATCGTGCACCAGATGTGGCGGATGACGCCCGCGCATTCCAGGTCGCACAGAACCACCGTCTGGCCGGCGCCGACGCCGACGAAGTCGGCGTTGCCGCCCGTGCGGTCCCAGCTCGAAGCGCGGCGTCGACGTCCCTGACGGGCGCGCGCCAGGTCGGCCAGAGAGCTACCCATCGCCATTAAGCGTCACCTCCCGTGCCGAGATCCCGCAAGCCAGCCCCGGGCCAGCGCCCTCGCCAAATCCACCTCGCCCAAGCCGTCGTATCCTAAGTAGAGAGGATTGAGATGTATCCATACGACGTTACGCAACTGACTTGGGCGATATCGCGGGAGCGCGAGGAGGAGGCCCGACTGACGCGGCCACATACGGAGAAAGACCAGAAGAGCGAGGATCCGCGATAGGACCGGCCGCCGCTGGTTGAACCGGGATGCCCGGCATCCCTAGAGAAGTTCCATCTCCCGTAGGTCGGGGGCGACCCTGAGCTTTGCCTCCGTGAGGGCCTGGATATCCTCCGCCGTCCACCCGGGGACGGCCTCCTTCAACAGGAGCCCCCGGTCAGTCACCTCGATGGCGGCGATGTCGGTGATGATAAGGTCCACGCACGCGGGCGCCGTTATGGGCGACGAAAGCTCCTTGACGATCTTCGGCCCGCCCTCGCGCGTCGTGTGGGTCATGACCGCCACCAGTTTCTTCGCGCAGAACGCGAGGTCTTGCCCGCCGCCGAAGCTGCCCACCTGCTTGCCCGGCACGGTGAAGTTCGCCAGGTCACCCCGCTCCGACACCTCCAGCGCCCCCAGCACCGCCAGGTCGATGTGCCCACCCCGGATCATCACGAAGCTCTCCACGTGATCCACGATCGCCATTCCCGGCTTCGGCTGCACCGGCTGCACGCCGGCGTTGATCAGGTTCTCATCCGCCTCGTCCGGGTCCGTGACGATGGGCCCGAAGCCGATGATCCCGTTCTCCGACTGGAAAACGACCTCCCTTCCCGCCGGCACGAAGTTGCTGCACAAGGTGGGAATACCTACCCCCAGGTTCACCACCATCCCATCTCCGAACTCCTTGGCGGCCCTCAGGGCCATCGTCTGCTCGTCCAGTCGCTCTCCAGGCATCGGTGCCCTCCTTCGGCAGGCTCAGGACAGGTCCTACATGGGCTCGTCCCAGGGGCGCGGCTCGCGGGGGCGCACCACCACCCGCTGCACGTACACCCCTGGGGTCACGATGTGCTCGGGGTCCAGGCCGCCGGGCTCCACCACCTCGTCCACCTCGGCCACAGTGACCGTGGAGGCGCCGGCCATGGTGGCGTTGAAAGTGCGCGAGGAGCCCCGGTACACAAGGTTTCCGTAGCGGTCCGCCTTGTAGGCGCGGATCAGGGAGAAGTCTCCTTTGAGGGCCACCTCCAGGAGGTGCTTGCGGCCGTCGAACTCCCGCACCTCCTTCCCCTCCTCGACGATAGTCCCCACCCCAACGGGCGTGTAGAACGCCGCGATGCCCCCCTTGCCGGCGCGCATCCGCTCCGTCAGGCTGCCCTGGCCGATGAGCTCCAGTTCAACCTTGCCGTCCATTACCGCCTTCTCGAAGGGCGTGTAGATGCGGGCGGGGGCCGCCGGGAAGGAGAGTATCCCCTTCTTCACCTGGCCGCGGTCCACCAGGAGGCCCGGGTCGTACCAGTCGGGCGGGATACGCAACAGGACGGCCATCCGTTCGCGCAGCATATCGATGAGCTGCGGGCCCCAGCCGCCGGAGTTGCCCACGATGGTCAGGTTCTTGACGGCCTTACGGGCGACGGCGGCGATGAGATAGCTGGGGCACTCGCCGGGGCCACCGAACCCGCCGATGAATAGCATGGAGCCGTCGGCGACGTCAGCTACCGCCTCGTCGAAGCTCCCTACAATCTTGTCGATCGCCATCGCAGTCCCCCTCACGCTACAGGGCGGAAGCAACCGGTGTCCTGGACGCCGCCCTGGCTTCACGGGCCAGACCCATCAAGGCCGCATTATAACACCGGCGGCCTGTTGCGACCGCTCTCTGCGGGCGCGCGCCGCAGGCGATCACCAGCGGGCCTCATGCCCCTCCACCCACCCAACCATCCCCTCGAAGCGAATCGCTGTCCCCTCGTCCGGGACGACGGTGCCTGAATAGCGGCCTATTAGCTGATGCACCTCGGACTTGGCGATCAGGAGATCGGTCTTCGCTATCCTCTCGAAGAAAGGAGTGAACCGAAGGTCGACCCGCTCCGACGATTGCGTCTTCATGGCCCACGGCTCCATCAGGTTGGACCGATCATAGATGAACCGCACGTCCTCGCTGAGCTTGCTGATCCGGCCGCCCACGCAGACGGCATTCTCAGTCATGCCGGAACCGTCCGTCCAGGTGCCTCCAAGGTTGATGCCAATCGATTGACCGTCCTGCATTCCGGAGAACGAGGCCCAGTTCCATGAGGTGGCGTAGCGCCAGATGCCCCGGCCGAAATCCAGACAGGCGAACGCCCTCCCCGGAGCGAACTCGAACGCCTCGTCTCCAATCGTCACGGTTCCGGTGGCGGGAAGACAGTTCTGCTTCGACGTGAAGTGAAAACGGTCTTCGCTCCAGGGGATGACCACGTTCAGCGTCTCGTGGTCTTCCGGCTGCTCGACTCGAAGATCTGCCGAGAGCGCGGCCCCTCCGAAGGCCGGGCTCTCGACACGAATCCGGGTGCCCCCTTGGGCTTCTGTGAACGAAAGGTTCATCGCTCTGTTCGAGAAGAGGATGTCGCCCCTGACCGTGTCGGGCAGGAAGCACCCTCTGCCCAAAGGTACCGTCACGGTCTGTTCGATGAACCGGTTCGTCTCGTACTCCAGAAAGTAGGCGAAGGCAACGCCAATGTAGTCGAGGTTGGCAAGGGTGACGGAGAAGAGGCGGCTGTCGTCGGTAACGCACCAGTAGCTCCACCTCTTCTTCCTCGGCCAGTGGCCCCTGAGATTGCAGGTGTGGAGGGGATGCCTTGACCAGCCGACGCTGGCCCGAAGAAGCCTGCCCCTCCGATCACACAACTGGACGGCTTCTCCGAGTTCGGCCTCCTCGTAGACCCCACGCTGTGCGCTGCCCATTGGCCCCGTCATCGGTCACCTCCCTCCGCGATGGTCATTTCCCCGTTTCACGCATAGACAGTATGCCTCGCCTCGCGCTCGCTGACCAGTAAGCATGGCGGCGGCCCTCGCGCACGGCCACCCGCTACGAGGCTGTTGTTGTCCCACTGTCGACGGCGACATACAATTCGAGGCGTCCGATGAGCACCGTCACCGTTGCCACCCTCAACCTGTTCCACAAGATGGGCCGCTGGGACGAAAGGTTTCCGCTCCTGCTCGACCAGTTGACGGCGTTGCGGCCTGACGTTATCGGACTGCAAGAGGTGAATCTGGCAACCGACCAGGGGGTATCGCTGTGCCGCCTGGCCAACGACCGCCTGACCGACTCGCCCCCCTACGAGATCTACCACGTGGCGCGGCCCGGGCGAAGCGCGCACGTGGAGGCGCTGGCGGTCATGTCACGGCTGCCGGTGGAGGCGCACGAAGGGCTCGACTACCTGCTGCACGAGAACGTCGCCCAGCGGCTCCGGCTGCGGCTGCAAGGCGGCGAGGCCCTGGACTTCTACAACACCCACCTCTACTTTCCACCACCCGCCACCGACGTTCGTCTCAGCCAGGCCAAGCGCCTGCTCGCCTGGTTCGACACGTGGCACGGCGCCGCTGCCGCCGTAGTCGTCGGCGACTTCAACGCCTACCCGGAGGAGCCGACGGTCGCGCTCCTGAAGACCCGGCTCACCTCCGCTCACGAGGCCGCGCACGGACGAGACCCGGAGAGGACCTGGCCGACGCCGGTCAACACCTGGGACCCATCGCCGCCGGGATGCCTGGACTACGTCTTCGTGGCTGGCGCCCGCGCCCTGGAGGCCGCCCTGGCGTTCGCTACCCCTCACCCAGATGACGAGACCCTGTTTCCGTCTGACCACCTCGGTGTCATGGCGAAGGTCGATGTAGGCTAGGGGGCTTTCGAACGTCATGGCTGGAGAATCTCTTCGTGACCTGCTCGAGTTCGCCGTCGAACTGTCGGACAAGGCAGGCGAGATCACGCTCAAGTACTTCCAGGGCCAGCTCGTCGTGGAGACGAAGCCCGACACGTCGCCGGTGACGATAGCGGATCGGGAGGCGGAAGCGTACATCCGCCAGGCCATCGAGTCGAGATTCCCGCACGACGGCCTGATCGGTGAGGAGTTCGGCGACACGAGGACCAAGGCCAAACGACGTTGGATCATCGACCCGATCGACGGCACCTTCTCATTTATCCACGGCGTGCCGCTCTATGGCGTTCTCATCGGCGTGGAACAGGCAGACGAGCCTCTCCTTGGAGTCATCCGTCTCCCGGCCCTCAACGAGACGGTCGCGGCCGCCAGGGGGGAAGGCTGCCACTGGCGCGGTCAGCGAGCGCAGGTCTCAAACACCCCCGAGCTCAGCGACGCTGCATGGCTTACCACAGACTTGAACTTCGCCGCGTATCCGGCCCAGCGCGCGGGGCTGAACCGACTGGAAGGGGCGGCAGGCCCCGCCAGGACCTGGGGAGACTGCTACGGGTACGCGCTGGTCGCGACGGGACGGGCGGACGTCATGATCGACCCGCTCATGCACGTCTGGGACTGCGCCGCCCTGCTGCCCATAATCGAAGAGGCCAACGGCCGCTTCACCGATTGGCGGGGCCGGCGCACAATCCGAGGGGGTAACGCTGTAGCCAGCAACCGCCTCCTCCATGACCAGGTGCTGGCGTGCCTATGACCGCGGTCAACCCCATGCCCTGTCCGGCTCAAGGCATGAACGCACAGCGGCATATCGCCGCGCTCACGGCGCGACGTACGTGGGAACGGAGGGCCAACTAGAGATGGCAGCGGAGAGCACCAAGTACGTCCTCGCCGTCGATCTCGGTACTGGTGGGCCCAAGGTCGCTTTGGTCTCCACCGACGGCGAAATCGTCGGTCATGAGTTTGAGAAGACCGACCTCCTGCTGCTCCCCGGCGGCGGGGCGGAACAGGATCCCGATGATTGGTGGCACGCCATCACGACAGGCGCAAAGAGACTTCTGAGCAGAGGCCTCGTTCCCGCCGACACCATCGTAGCGATAAGCCTCACGACGCAGTGGATGGGCACCGTCCCCGTTGACCGCGACGGCAATCACCTGATGAACGCCATGATCTGGATGGACACCCGGGGGGCAAGGTACGCCAAGCGCATCACCGCCGGCTTCCCCAACGTTGCGGGCTACGGCGCCGTCAAGCTGTGGCGGTGGCTGAGGCTGACGGGTGGCGTCCCATCCCGCACGGGCAAGGACCCCATCGGCCACATTCTCTACATTCAGAACGAGCGACCCGAGATCTACCGACAGACGTTCAAGTTCCTCGAGCCGATGGACTATCTGAACATGCGGCTCACAGGAGAGGTCGCCGCCTCGTACGACACGATTACCGGCCACTGGCTGACCGATAACCGCGATCTCTCCAACGTCACCTACGTCGATAAGCTGATCGCGCTCACGGGCGTTGACCGGGAGAAGCTGCCTGACCTGAAGCCGACCGGCGCCATACTGGGGCCGATCACGGCCGAGATCGCCGGGGAGTTCGGGTTGAGCGAGAGCGTCCAGGTGGTGATGGGCACGGGCGATACGGCCTCGGCGGCCATCGGCTCGGGGGCTGTCCGCGACTTCGAACCCCACCTCTACATCGGCACGTCGTCCTGGCTGACCTGCCACGTCCCGTTCAAGAAAACCGACCTCACCAACAGCATCACGTCGCTGCCGTCCGGGATCCCGGGTCGTTACTGGGCGGCCACAGAGCAGGAGACCGCCGGCGGCTGTCTCACCACGCTCAGGGATAACATCCTCTGTGCCGACGACGAGCTGTCGGGCGGCCCTGGGCCAACGGACGCCCTCGATGCTTTCAATCGCATCGCGGAGCGCGTGCCGCCGGGCAGCGACGGGCTCATCTTCACGCCCTGGCTCAACGGCGAGCGCACGCCCGTCGAGGACCACCTGGTGCGCGGCGGATTCTTCAACCAGTCGCTAACGACGACACGGGCGCACATCATCAGGGCAGTGTTTGAGGGCGTCGCATACAACACGCGCTGGATGCACCGCAGCGTCGAGAAGTTCGCGGGCAGGCGGCTTGACGCGATCAACTTCATCGGCGGCGGCGCCAAGTCAAGCTTGTGGTGCCAGATCCACGCCGACGTCCTCGACCGGACGATTCGGCAGGTCGAGGACCCGCGCCTGGCCAACGCTCGCGGCGCTGCCTTCGCCGCCTCGGCAGCCCTGGGATACATCACATTTGACGACATCCCTGAGCGCGTCAAGGTCACCAGGACCTACGACCCCAACCCGGACAACCGCAAGACCTACGACGAGCTCTTCGGCGAGTTCGTCAACATCTACAAGAACAACAAGCGGACCTACGCGCGCCTCAACGCTACGGGATAGCAGCCGGACGACGCGCTACGCGGGCAAAGCCGCTGTCGCTCCCTCATCTGCCCGACTGGAGCAACCGCTTAAGGCCGTCCGCCGCGCACTCCGGCGAGCGTGCGAAGTCGATGATCACCCGCTCCCGTGCCTCCACCCCTTCTGCCGCTTTCGGCACCTCCCGGGCGATCTCCACTGGAACGCTTGTTACCCCGTGCTCGTCCCCGTGGAGCAGGTCACCGGGGTTGACGGTTAGTCCGCCCACGCTGACCGGCGTCCCGACCTCCACCAGATGGACGTACGCGTGTGAGGCCAGCACGCAGGACGAGAAGAAGTGGAAGCCGGTGGCACGCACCTCCGGCAGGTCGCGTACGCCCCCGTTCGTCACCGTGCCTATCGCCCCCAGACCCTTGAAGATACTGCCGTTGACCTCGCCCCAGTAGGAGCCGACAGGATCGGGGTAGTCCAGGTCCTCAATGACGACCACCCACGGCTTGGGCACGTTCTCCATCTCGGCCCACATATCCCAGGGGGCCAGCGCCTGCTGCGGACGCTCGTTCGCCCTCATCTTCGCGGTCACTGCGTAGCCGACCATCGCCCCAAGCTCCGGAAAGCGGCACTCGATCGTGCTGTCCATGAACCCCTCGTTCCGAGGTCTCACCTTGAACGTCTCGATGGCGTTGCACACGGTCGGTGTGGTAATCGCCCGCAGTGCATCCAACTCCTGGGTGGTCAGGGGCTCAACCATGGCGCCTCTCCTGGTGCTACACGAGATCGAATGGGACGTTCTGCTCCTCTGCTGCGGTTCTCAGGCTCTCGATAATGGCGGGGTGAAGAGGGATCGCGCGCTCCGCCAGGCGCCGCCGTTCGAGGCGCGCCTCCAGCTCCCCTGGGATGAGGATCTCGTCCACGCCGGGCTGGCGCTCGGCCCCCTTCAAGCCGTCGATCATCTCGCCCATGTGGCGGGTGAACTCGGACACCGGAAGGAAGGCGTCGATGCGGATGGCGGCGAAAAGGTGGCTGGCGGCGCCCGTTGTCGAAAGCGTCAAGCTCGCCCCCGACCCTGAGAGGACCCCGGACACTACGTCGGCGAAGATCCCCAGGCCGAAGCCCTTGTACGCCCCCATCTGCGGCGATCCGCCCAACGGTAGGAGACCGCCGCCCCGGGCAAGCACCGTTGGGTCGGTTGTCGGAGCGCCGCTCTCATCGAGCGCCCATCCCTCCGGGATCGATGTGCCGCGCCGCGCCGCGATCTCCAGCTTGCCGCCGGCAACGACGCTCGTCGAACCGTCCAGCACATACTCGAATCCCCTGCCGGTGGGCGCGGCCACGCTGATCACGTTCGCGCCGTACACGCGCTTCTTGGCGCCCGGCGGGACGACGATGTTCCCGCCGGTCGTCACCGAGATCCCTATCATGTCTCGCCTGGCAGCCTTGAGGGCGTAGTGGAACCCGGCGCCGCAGTGGGTACTGTTCTTCACGCTGACGAACCCCACGCCCGTTGCCAGCGCCTTCTCCATCGCCAGGTCCATCGCCTGGTGCGCCACGACGAATCCCAGGCCCAGGTCGCCGTCGATTACGGCGGCCGATGGAGCCTCACTCACGACACGGACGTTGGGCGTGGGGTTGATGTGCTCGCGCTGCAAGCGCCGGACGTAGAAATCGGCGAGGTGCGCCACGCCGTGCGACTCCACTCCACGGAGGTCGGCCTCTATCAGCGTCTCGACCGTTACGCGGGCGTGAGCCGCCGGAACGCCAAGCCCTACGAAGAGGCGCTCCCCGAGCGCCTGCATCTTCTCAATAGGGACGCTGACGTCCTCGCTCTCCTGCGCCATCACATCACGCCTCTCGGGGCAGCTTCGTGTACCTGCCGGTCGCCCACCGCCGGGCCCACCCTAAGTCACCCGGTTTGGGAGCAACACAATAGTGCGCGAAAGCGCGCTCGCCGTCAACGCGCTTCAGTCTTTGCGAGCGCCTTACCGGGGCTCCCGACGTTCTCACGGAGGCTGTGTCCCCTGGCCGGAACAAGGACCCCACGTGCTGTCCTGTAACATTTCCCCGCGATCAGCGTTAATATGATTGGCGCTTTCCGAGTCTCATCGCCGCACCCCCGCGATCACATCAGATTCGGGAGCGCTTTTCTTTTCCCGTCCCGTGCCCCACCCCCCTGTAACTCCTGCCTGTGATAGGTGTCAGAGGGCTTCAGACGGTGACTGGGGGCAAGATTCGTATCTGGAGTTGGCGGCGAGGATCGAACCCACGACCATCTGCTCGGGAAGCTGCGGCTCGTCTTTGCGGCCGGATCGCACCGTTCCAGCGAAGCCCCTCTCGTATCGTGATGAGCCACCTACGTGTCACCCACTCCCATGTCGTAGCGTCCTGGCCCACCAGTTTGGCTGGCGAAACGTTAGCAACCGCTGGGGCGCTTCACCTCGAAATGGCCTAAAATCGTACCTGTGCCGGGGTGGCGGAACTGGCAGACGCGGCGGACTTAAAATCCGCTTCCGCCTTAGGCGGATTGTGGGTTCGATCCCCACCCCCGGCACCATTCCCTTGTTCGCCCCCGCCAGCCGCTGATATACTTTGCCTGGCCTTATGACCACCGCCGCCGCCCGCTACGAGACGATTATCGGGCTAGAGGTTCACGCTCAGCTGCTCACCGGCAGCAAGATGTTCTGCTCTTGCCCGCTTGCATCCCTGGACTCGACCCCCAACGCTCACGTCTGTCCGGTCTGCTTGGGCATGCCCGGCGTTCTCCCCGTCATCAACCGCCTGGCGGTGGAGATGACCATCATGACCGGCCTGGCCCTCAATTGCGAGATACCGCAGCAGGCCAAGTTCGACCGCAAGAACTACCACTACCCGGACCTCATGAAGGGCTACCAGATCTCCGAGTACGACCTCCCCCTCTGCAGCAACGGTTGGCTGGAGATCGACTTCGACGGCCGAACGAAGCGCATCGGCATCACTCGCGTCCATCTAGAGGAGGACACAGCCAAGCTCATCCACGTCACGGACGCCAGCGGCGAGACCTACAGCCTGGTGGACGTCAACCGCTCCGGCGTACCCCTCATGGAGATCGTCTCGGAGCCGGACATACGCTCGCCGGAGGAGGCCCGGGCCTATCTCGTGAAGCTCCGGCAAATCCTCCGCTACATCGGCGCCAGCCGCGCCAACATGGAAGAGGGAAACATGCGCTGCGAGCCCAACGTCAGCGTCCGCCCCCTCCACCAGCCAGAGTTCGGAGTCAAGGTAGAGCTCAAGAACATCAATAGCTTCCGCCACGTCTACGACGGCATCAAGTACGAGGTAACCCGCCAGATCAAAGTGCTGGACTCCGGCAACCGCATCGTCCAAGAGACCCGCGGCTGGCGCGAGGACAGCGGCCGCACCGTCTCCCAACGCAGCAAGGAGTTCGCCCACGACTACCGCTACTTCCCCGAGCCCGACCTGCCCCCCCTCGCGGTCAGCCGCCAATGGGTCGACGAGATCCGAGCCCGCATGCCGGAGCTGCCAGAGGCCAAGCGGGCCCGCTTCAAGGCCGAATACGACCTTTCCGATTATGACGTTACGCTCCTCATCGAGACCCGGGCCAAGGCGGACTACTTCCAGGCCGCGGTGGCCCTGGTTCCCCAGGCCAAGACCAAGAAACGCGCCAAGGCCGTCGCCAACTGGATCAACAGCGAGCTCGCCGGCCTCCTCAACGCCCGCAACATGGAGATCACCGAGGTCAAGATCACCCCGGACGCCCTGTCCGAACTGATCGACCTCCAGGAGGACGGCACGATCAGCGGCAAGACCGCCAAGACCGTGTTCGAGGAGATGTTCGAGACGGCCCGCCGGCCCAAGGAGATCGTGGAGAAGGCTAGCCTAGTCCAGATCACAGCCAGCGACGAGATCTCGGCCGAGGTGGATCGCGTCCTCGCCGAGCACGCCAAAGCCGCCGACGACTACCGCCGCGGCAAGGAGGAAGCGCTGAAGTTCCTGGTGGGCCAGGTCATGCGGCAGACGCGGGGCCGCGCCAATCCCGGCATCGTCCACAAGCTTCTGCGGGAGAAACTCAGTGACCACCCGTAAACATTTCCAGGGGATCGGCGTTATCAGTATGGGAATATGAGACGCCTGCTCAACGCCGACTTGCTGAAGTGGCTCTACCCGGGCATGCACATCAAGCGATGGCTTGCCTTGATGGCCCTCGGCGTCGCGATTATGACCTTCGGCCTCGCCTACATCCTGCGCGAGGCCTACATCTCCGGCTTCACTTTCCCCGGCTTCGTCTACTACCTGACCCTCCAGTTCATCCCCCGCTACGTGCGCGGCGGCATGTTCATGTTCTCCGCCGGGTTGCTCATCGTCTACTCCGTCTGGAGGCTGAGCCACTCTATCGTCACCGCCGTGCTTCCCAACCGCAACGGCAATGAGAGCATCGTCAGCATGATATACAACCAGCGGGCGCTGCGTCGGGGCCCCAAGATCGTGGCCATCGGCGGCGGCACCGGCCTGTCCACCCTCCTGCGGGGTCTGAAGGAGTACACTACCAACCTCACCGCCGTCGTCACCGTCGCCGATGACGGCGGCAGCTCCGGTCGCCTCCGCCGCGAGCTCGGCATCCTGCCCCCGGGTGATGTCCGCAATTGCATCGCCGCCCTGGCCGACGCCGAGCCCCTCATGACCAGCCTCTTCCAGTACCGCTTCTCCGACGGCTCCGGGCTCGCAGGGCACTCCTTCGGAAACCTCTTCATCGTTGCCATGTCCGGCGTCGTCGGCAATTTCGAAGACGCCATCCGCCAGACCAGCCGCGTCCTCGCGGTGCGCGGCCAGATCATCCCCTCTACCCTGGCCAACGTCACCCTCTGCGCCAACACGGACGACGCCCGCACTATCCACGGCGAGTCCACCATCACCGAGACCAAGGCCAAGGGCCGCATCAAAGAGGTCTTCCTCCTTCCGGAGAACCCACCCGCCCACCCGGAGACGGTGCGCGCCATCCTTGACGCGGACATGATCATCCTGGGGCCCGGCAGCCTCTACACCAGCGTGCTACCCAACCTCCTCGTGGAAGGCGTCCGCCGCGCCTTTGTCGCCTCGCCAGCGGTCAAAGTCTATGTCTGCAACGTCGCTACCCAGCCCGGCGAGACCGACGGCTTCAGCGTCTCAGACCACGTCGCCGCCATCGAGGAGCACACCGGCGGTCACTTCCTGCACCGCGTGGTGGTCAACAACAACTTCAGCGGCACATTGCCCAACGCCGACCGCTCCCAGCCGGTCGCCCTGGACTCCCTGCTGGAAAATGGGATACGATTGCTGCAGACGGACGTGGTCAGCGAGAAGAACCGCTACCACCACGATTCCAAGAAGCTAGCCCACGCACTGATCCGCCTCTATTACGATCGCAACCAGCCGGCATCAACCCCAGAGGCGGAGAAGAAGCTGGTGGGCGCGCCAGGGAGATAGCGTGAGGGAAGCTACGGGCTCGAAATGCAACTGACCGACTACCTCGCCGTCGGCGAGATATTCATCTCCATCGCTCTCATTGCGATCATCCTCCTGCAGGTCAAGGGAGAGGGTGTAGGCGGCCTCCAGAGCGGGTCCTTCGTGCGCACTCGCCGCGGCATTGAGAAGACGCTCTTCCAGTTGACCGTCGTCCTGGTGGTCATCTTCCTGACCATCTCCGCCGTCAGCGTGATAGCCAGCTAGACTGCCCTCTCATATCAACTCATGAGCCATCGACGCGTCCGGCGCCCTCAATGGCCCTTGCTCGCCGCCCTCCTCTTGGGCGTGATCGCCATCGCCGTGCTCTGGTTCATCCTCGCCAGCGCCCTAGACTCGTCCCACGGTAACGACAGCGACCAGCGCTACGTGGAGGCGATCGTGGGCTCCCCCGCCCGCGTGAACCCGCTGATCGCACCCCTCAACGACACCGACCGCGACCTGGCAGCGCGCGTGTTCTCCCGCCTCACCCGCCTGGGCCCCGACGGCGCCGTCCTCCCCGATTTGGCCGAGTCATGGGAGATCGCCGACGACGGCCTCACCTACACCTTTCATCTTCGCCGCGACGTCCGTTGGGACGACGGCGCCCCCTTCACCGCCGAGGACGCGGTCTTCACCTACAAGCTCCTGGCCGATGAGAACCTGCCCAGCGATCCGACCCTCGGACAGCTCTGGCGCCAAGTCTCCTGCAGCGCCCCCGACCAGCTCACCCTCCTGTGTGAGATCCCGGAGCCCTTCGCCCCCTTCCTCGCCCACACCACTACCGGCCTCCTGCCCAAGCACATCCTCGAAGGCACCACCGGCGCCACCATAGCCGACAGCCCCTTCAACCAGCGCCCTGTGGGCACGGGGCCGTTCCGCCTGGCGCAACTGGACCAGACCAAGGCGATCCTGCGCGCCAACGCCACCTACTACGGCGAACCACCCGCCGTGGACGAGATCGAGCTCCTCTTCTACCCCGATCCCTCCACCGCCGCTGCCGCCCTCAGCCGCGACGAGGTGCAGGGCCTCCTCCTGGGGCCCGACGCCAGCCAGGAAGACTTCGATCTCCTCACCTCCAAGCCGGGCCTGCGCGCCTACACCGCCAACCGTACGGCCTACACCGTCCTCTTCCTCAACAACAGCCAGCCCCCCTTCGACGACATTGCCCTGCGCCAGGCCGTCGCCCTCACCATCAACGTCGACGACATCATCAGCAAGCTCCTGGGCGGCCGCGCTGTCCGCGCCGACTCCCCCATGGTGCCCGGCACCTGGGCCTACAACCCCAAGCTGGAACCCCAGCCGCGTGACCTGGACAAAGCCGGCAGCCTTCTCGACGAAGCCGGCTGGCAGATGACCGATAGCGGTGTCCGCCACAAGAAGAGGAAGGAGCTGCGCATCTCCCTGATGACCGATCAGGACCCCTTGCGCATAGCCCTGGCCCAAGAACTCGCCAACCAACTGGCCCAGATCGGCATACAGGTGACCGTCGCTCCCCAGCAGTCGGGAGAACTCGTACAGAACCTCCTCATCCCCCACCAGTACCAGGCGGCGATCTTCGGCTGGGACCCCGGCCCCGATCCCGACCCCTATCCCGCCTGGCACAGCTCCGAGGTAAAAGCCGACGGCGCCAACCTCGCCGGCTACCAAAACGAGGACGTCGATCTCGTGATCGAGGAGGCCCGCCAGACCACCGACCTGGACAGGCGCCAGGCCCTCTATTACACCTTCCAGCAGAAGTTCCAGGAAGACGTCCCCAGCGTCCTCCTCTACTATCCCGTGTTCACCTACTTCGTGGCGGCGGAGATCCAAGGCATAGAGCTGGGCACTCTGTTCCATCCGTCCTCTCGCTTCGCCAACGTCACCCAGTGGACCGTGGGCAAGACCGACCAACTCCTGGGCGAGTAGCGGGGCCGTGCCGCCACAGCCCGTCATCACCCTGACCACCGACTTCGGCCTGGCCGATCCCTACGCAGCCTCCATGAAGGGCGTGATCCTCTCCTTCAACCCCCATGCCGTTATCGTCGACGTGAGCCACGCGGTCAGGCCGCAGCGGATCGAGCAGGGGGCGTTCCTGCTGGAAGCGTCACTCCCCTACTTCCCGCCCGCCAGCATCCACATGGCCGTCGTGGACCCCGGCGTGGGCACCGAGCGCCGGGCCATCGCCCTCGCGACGCCCAGCGGAACATTCGTGGGACCGGACAACGGTGTCCTCTCCGCCGCCCTGCCTGACGACGTCCGAAGCCGGGCAGGCGAGGCACGCGGACGGGTGCGTCTCCCGGAAGGCACCTCCGGCGTGGCCCTGACTGATCCCCGTTACCACCGGCAGCCCGTCAGCGATACGTTCCACGGCCGCGACATCTTCGCGCCGGCGGCGGCGCACCTCTCCCTGGGAGTACCTCTGTCAGACCTGGGCGAGCCGGTGGAAGAGGTGATCGCCCTGCCGCCGTTCCGGGCGCGCAGGCAGCCCGACGGGTCCCTCAGGGGACGCATCGTCCACATTGACGCCTTCGGCAACCTCATCACCGATGTCCGCGGCGATGACTTGGCCTCGCACAGGCTCACCGTGGAGGTGAGGGACCAGCAGATCGTGGGGCTCCAGCGCACGTACGGCGGCGGTCACGACCTCACAGCTCTGGTGGGCAGCGCAGGCTTCCTGGAGATCGCCCTATCAGGAGGCAGCGCGGCCGCCCTACTGGGCGTGGACATCGGCGAGCCGGTGGTCGTCCGCAGCTCACTCTAGGGAGCGACAACCACAGGCACCTGCACCACCTGTTTGGCGATGCCCTCCTCGGTCGTTTCCAGGAACACCCATACGCAGTAGGGAGTATCGGTTTCCAGTTCCGGCAGCAGAATGTCCACAGCGAAGGGACGGGTGTACTTCGTCACCTTCAGCCCGGGTGGCGCCACCCTGCTCGCCCGCGGCTGGGGCGGCGCATCAAGCAGCGGCAGCGGGTTACCTTGCTTATCCACCAGGGCTACAACGACGCCTCTGTCCTCAAGCCCGATCTTCGAGCCCCACCCCCGAACGTGGAACGGATTATTCACCCGCTCGCCTGGCTCCGGCTCCTGTACCTGAAGGACGCTCGCAGGCGCGGGGTCCGGGTTGACGCCGCAAACCTCAGCGCTCGGTGTTGGCGTGGGGGTGGGGGTCGGCGTCGGCGTAGGAGTGGGCGTCGATACCGGCGTCGGAGTGGGGCTGGTGAGAGTGATGAGGATAGTACGCGCCTCGTCGCCGCCGCCGTTGCAGGCCACGCCCAGGGACAGCACCGCGACGGCCAGGAGAGCCATCAGCGGCCAGAGGGAGCGCGCACCGGCTAATCGTACAGACACCGCAAGTATAACGCTCACTGTTCGTATCGCGTTACGGAAGCGCCGCGTGCTAGAATCGGCGAGCGGATCACTATGGCCATCGTCTTCATGGGCACACCGGCCTTCGCCGTCCCCTCACTACAGCGGCTCGCGGACGAGGGGTATGCCATAGCGGCGGTGTATACCCAGCCGGACCGGCCCGCCGGGCGCGGCCGCCATCTTACCCCCTCACCCGTGAAGTCGGCGGCCCTGGCCATGGGCCTGCCCGTGCGCCAGCCCGAGAGCCTGCGCGACCCCTCAGCGCTGGCCGAGCTTGCCTCTCTCCATCCCGAGGCGGGCGTGGGCGTGGCCTACGGCCAGATCCTTCGCCAGGAAGCGCTGGCCATACCGGCCAAAGGTATGATCAACGTCCACCCTTCCCTCCTACCCCGACACCGCGGCGCTTCCCCCATCCCCGCCGCCATCCTCGCCGGCGACCGTGAGACGGGAGCCACGATCATCCTCATGGACCCCGGCATGGACAGCGGCCCCATCCTGGCCCAACGCTCCCTTCCCATCGAGGACCGGGACACGGCCGGCTCCCTGGCCGAGAAGCTCGCCGCCCTTGCAGCCGACCTCTTGGCGGAGACACTCCCGCGCTGGCTGCGAGATGAGATCGAACCGCAACCCCAAGACCATTCCCTGGCCACCAAGACACCCCTGCTGCAAAAGCAGCACGGCGCCATCGATTGGTCACTTCCGGCGATGCGCATCTGGCGCCAGGTACGCGCTTACAACCCCTGGCCGGGAGCCTGCACTACGCTGCACGGCCAACTGCTGCGCATCTGGGACGCCTGGCCCCTGCCGGGCGAAGGAGCGCCTCCGGGGACGGTGGTGGCCCTCAGGGAGGAACAGCGGCCCGAGCTTCCATTCCAACCCGACCAAGGGACGTTCGGCGTGCAGACGGGAGAGGGGATACTGGCGGTGCTGTCGCTCCAGCGGCAGGGACGCCGCCGCTTGGCCGCGGCCGAGTTCCTGCGAGGGGCACGGCACTTGATCGGCCGCAGGCTCGGGTCATAGCGAAAGCGGGGAGAGCAGGCGCTCTCCCCTCCGGGCCCACGTCGTCAGAGTGCTAGCCTGCGCCCTCCTTGTCGCCTTCAGCGGCGGGCTCCTCCGCAGCCTCCTCCGCAGCCTCCTCCGCAGCGGCCTCCTCTGCCGCCTCCTCTGCCTCCACGACCTCTTCCTCGACCTCCTTCTCCACGTGCGGCGGAGCGATCTTCGCCACCACCACCTCGGGATCGCTGAGAACCGTCACATCGCCGGACACCATGAGATCGCCCACATGGATGGTCGCATCGATCTCCTCCAGGCCGGACACGTCCACCTCAATGACGGAGGGGATATCGGTGGGAAGGCCCTCCACGGTGATGCTGTCAAGGCTGTGCAACAGGGTGCCCCCGTAGGCCTGCTCGGCGGGGGCGGTGCCCACCAGGGCCACAGGCACCTCCATGCGAACCTTCTCCGCAAGCGATATCTGGTAGAAGTCCACGTGCAGGATCGCGTCCGTCACCGGATTGCGCTGGATCTGGCGCACAAAGGTGGGGCGAGGCTCCTCCCCGTCCAGGCGCAGGTAGATGATCTCGTTCCGGCCGGCCGTGTGGATGACGCGCACCAGCTCCTCCCTGGGCACCTGAATGGCTACCGAGTCCAGGGCGCGCCCGTACACGTTCGCGGGAATGATCCCCTCACGCCGCAGGCGCCTCACCTTCTTGCCCAGGACCGGGCGAGGGCTGACGTTCAGTTCGACTTTGGTCCGCTTTACCATGGCGTTCTCCTTTGGCCAAGCTCCAGATTAGCCCAACCCGGCCCGGCGGTCAACGAAAGGGCGTTCCCCTTGACGTAGAGCGGCCGCTGTGCTGTCATTGGCGCGGCCACCCGAATCAGAGGAGGTTTCCCGTGCAAGCCTGCATTAAGACCGCCCTCGGCAAGGTAGAGATGATGGACGTTCCCATCCCGGAGCCCGGTGAAGGCGAGATCGTGCTCAAGATGTCCATGGCCACGGTCTGCGGCTCGGACATGCACTTCCTGGACGAATACCCCAACGAACTCCTGGGAGCCCTATACACTGGTGTCCTGCTGCCGGAGGGCCTGCCCATGGGCCACGAGGGCGTGGGCACCGTCCACGCCGTGGGGCCGGGGGTGACCCGGTTCCAGCCCGGCGAGCGCGTCATCAGTTCCTGCCTCATCGGCTGCGGCAAGTGCACCGAGTGCCTGCGCGGCGACTATTCTGTGTGCACCGGCGGCGGCGGCCAGGTGGGCCGAGTGCTCTTCGGCTGCCAGGGCGAGTACTTCCGCCTCCCCTTCGCCGAAGTGAACGTCACCAAGGTGCCCGACGGCGTTTCCGATGAGGCCGCCGTGCTGGCCACGGACATCATGTCCACCGCCTTCGGCGCCCTCGATCGCGCCGACGCCCAGTTCGGCGACTCCGTCGCGGGCTTCGCCCAAGGTCCCCTCGGACTGTGCGCCACCGCCGGCGCCCGTGCCCGCGGCTGTGGCCTCGTCGTCGGCGTCGACACCGTCCCCGAGCGCCTGGAAATGTCCAAGAAGATGGGCGCCAACGTCGTCATCAACGCCAAGGAGAAGGACCCCGTAGCCGAGATCATGGCCCTGACCAACAACCAGGGCGTCGACATCGCTATCGAAGCCGTCGGCACCCAGGCCACCTTCGAGGCCGCCACCCGGTCAATACGCCGTGGCGGCACCGCCTCCAGCATCGGCGTCTATGGCCTTACACCCCAGCTCACAATGCCCATCGTCGGCGCACCCTCCTTCTACCACCGCAAGGTAGTCACCACCTTCTGCCCCTCCGGGCACGACCGCATGGCGCGCCTCCTGGCGATGGTCCAGCACGGTAACATCGACCTGACGCCGTTGTTCACCCACCGCATGAAGCTGGCTGACACCCCCAAGGCGTACGAGCTGTTCCGCTCCAAGACGGAGGGGGTTCTCAAGATCGCCATCACCCCCTAGCCAAACGCGAACCGCTCATCCTGTAGGGGCGATGCATGCATCGCCCCTACAA
>DAOUMF010000102.1:0-23394 GCA_034411955.1 Dehalococcoidia bacterium | reverse complement strand
GCTAGCGGGCATCGGCGCTACCTGGGGGTACTCCTTCGTCATGACCTTCGGCATCCTGAAGGCCCTGGATTGGTTTTCAACCGTGCGAGTCTCACCCAGGGAAGAACTGGTGGGCGTAGACCTGGCCCAGCATGGGGAGCGAGCCTATGGCTCCTGGTAGGCCATGCGGCAAGTAGAGGAACTGCCAAGGGGGTAGCCATGAAGAAGGTCGAGGCCATTGTCCGGGAAGAGAAGTTGGTGGACGTCAAGGATGCCCTGGAGAGGGCGGGCATCCCGTCGTTCAATATCACCCCGGTCAGGGGGCGCGGCCGTCAGCGCGGGGAGACCTACTGGCGAGGCACATCGAGTTTTCCCGCCGATATCCTGCCGAAGCTCAAGATGGACGTCGTGGTCAAGGATGAGGAGGTAGAGGAAGTCATTAATGCCATCATGAAGGCGGCCTGGACGGGGGACGTCGGAGACGGCAAGATATTCGTCTCGCCAATGCAGGAAGTGGTCCGGATACGGACGGGGGAGCGAGGCGATGTCGCGATTTAGCTGGAAGGACATGCAGAGGAATCTGAGGAGCATAGGAGGGGGAGCCATGCATTTCGATATTCAGGTAAGCAAGAACCTCTCCTATGAAGAGGGCTCCCAGAGCCAACCTCGATACTTCTTTGAGGTGGATATGAGCGCCGTGCTGCCGGGCGAGGGACGCATCGCCCACATGCCCATCTTCTGGAAGCCCAACCGAGGCCACCACCCCCTCGTGAAGGAGCTGTACTCGACGCAGATCTTGGGCACCACCGTCGAAAAAGGCAATCTGGCTGCCCTGGAGAGCGTCATTCCCGAAGCCATCGAGGCGGTGATCGACTATGGTACGCTGCCCTACTACATCCTCTCCATGCCCATATGGGACAAACTGCCGATCTATCTGAGCGGCGGCAAGCTCTGCCTCCACTTGCCTGACGGGCCTACCCTGACCGCTGAGGACATCGGCCAGCTCTGGCAGAGGCTGGGCGATCATCTCTTGGGCATCGGCAAACTGCGCTCCAGGGATGAGATCGAGGTCAGCATCGTCCTCTGGAAAGATCTCCAGACATATCCGATGGCCCTGGCCTTCGGCAACGGCAAAGGCTGGATACCCATCTTCAGCCAACCCACCAGCGGAGGCCTCCGGCTCAACTACGATGTCATCGGCGTTCCTTCTCGCTTCCTGGACGTGGCGGACGTGTTCGCCCTGCGCCGGGAGATCGCCGCCGATCTGGTCGCCAACAGAGCCCTCTCCTCTCCTTTCGACCTCAAGATGGAACAGGTGGGGGAGGAGGTCTGGGAGGCCCTTGAGGGGCACGCGAAGCCTAGCGGTTACGTCCTGAGCTACTTCGGCGAAGAGGCCCGGGTGGAGATGCCTGTATACGAGGTCGATGGGGAGGCTTTCGCCGTGGACAGGAACAGCAAGCCGAGTCTCATCTTTTCCCCCAACTTCGATGAGCTATTGCGACACGTAACAGAGGAGCTAATACGGGCAAGGAGGCTCCCCAGGGCCACCATATTGACCCTGGAGACCGCCAGTCCCTAGAAGGAAGGAGGCAGAACGGTGAAAACCGAGACGCCCATCTGGCTGGTAATCCTGGCCATCCTGTTTTTCCCCATAACCCTGCCAGTGGCCGCCGCCAGATACATGAAAGCGGGACCCAACGAGGTTCTCATCATCTGCGGCCGCAAGACCACTCTGGTGGATGCCGAGGGCGAGCGGAGGGTACTGGGCTATCGCATTGTCCGCGGTGGCGGCACCGTGGTCTGGCCCATCATCGAGTCGCTCAGGAGCCTGTCCCTGGAGCTGATGAACCTGGAGGTGAAGACGCCCGAGGTGTACACCGTGCACGGGGTGCCGGTGGCCGTGGACGGGGTGGTCCAGATCAAGGTGAGGGGCGACGACGAGTCCATCGCCTTTGCCGCCGAACAGTTCCTGTCCAGGCCCCTGGACGACATCATGAAGACCGCGGTGCAGGTCTGCGACGGTCACCTGCGGGCGGTCCTGGGCGCCTCCACGATCGAGGACATCTACACCAAACGAGCAGAGTTCGCAAGTAAGGTCAAGGAAGCGGCCAGCGTGGACCTGGCCAAGATGGGCCTGGAGATCATCTCCCTGACCATTAAGGTCATCAGCGACCCCAGAGGCTATCTGGAGGCCCTCGGCCGTCCCCGCGCCGCCCAGGTCAAGCGCGATGCCATCATCGGTGAGGCCAGCGCCGATGAAGAGGCCAAGACCTTCCGCTACCAGGCCGACACCAAGATCGAGGAAGCCAGGCGCGACCACGAGATGAAGCGCGCCGAATATGAGGCGGAGATCAGTCAGGTCAAGGCGGAGGCCGACCTCGCCTATGACCTCCAGCGGTTCAAGACCGCCCAGTCGGTCAAAGAGGAGGAGGTCCGCCTGGGCATCGTCGAGAAGGACATGCAGGCCGAACTCGAGGAGAAGGAGGTCGCTCGCAGGGAGCGGGAGCTCCTGGCCGAAGTTGTAAAGCCGGCCGAGGCCGAGCGCCAGCGCATCGAGACCCTGGCCGCCGCCGAAAGGCAGCGGCGGGAGACGGAGGCCGCAGGCGAGGCGGAGGCCATCAGGACCCGCGGTTTCGCTGAGGCTGAGGTGATAAAGCAGAAGGGCCTCTCCGAGGCGGAGACCATGAGCGAGAAGGCTAGCGCCTGGGGCGAGTACAACGAGGCCGCCGTCAGCGAGATGTTCGTCAACATCCTGCCCAAGATGGCGGAGGCCGTGGCTGCACCCCTGGCCAAGACGGAGAAGATTGTGGTCGTGTCCAACGGCGGTGGCGACTCCGCCGGCGCCGGAGCTAGCAAGATCACCAGAGATGTAACCAACGTCATCGCCCAGCTCCCGCCGATGGTGGAGGCACTGACGGGCGTGAAGCTGGAGGAACTCTTGAAGCGCGTGCCCGGATTGAGAGGAGGCACCAGCGATGGCTCAGCAAGTAGAGGTAGTGAAGAAGCCGGATCTTGAGACGCCCGGAGAGGTCATCGCCTTCTGCCGTGAGAAAGGGCTTCAGATAGTTGACCTGAAGTTCACCGACCTCCCTGGGATGATGCAGCATTTCTCCATTCCGATGGAGGAACTCAGCGAGAGCCTCTTCAGCTCTGGCGTGGGCTTCGACGGCTCCAGCCTGCGCGGCTTCCAAGCCATCAACGAAAGTGACATGCTGCTGGTCCCGGACCCCACCTCCGCCTTCGTGGACCCCATCTACGGCGTGCCGACCCTCTCCCTGCTCTGTGATCTCAAGGACCCCCTGACCAGGGGCCCCTACTGGCGGAGCCCCCGCCACACGGCCGAGAAGGCGGAGGCATACCTGCAGTCCACCGGCATCGGCGCCACCGTCTACTGCGGCCCCGAGGTGGAGTTCTTCATCTTTGACAGCGTCCGCTATGACGTCCAGGGACACCACTCCTTTTACTACATCGACTCCGAGGAGGGAATCTGGAACTCGGGCAAGGACGGCGGCCACAACCTGGGCCATCGGCCTCGCTCGAAGGAAGGCTACGTACCCACCCCGCCGGTGGACAGCCTCCAAGATCTTCGCTCCGAGGCCGTCCTCAAGATGATGCAGGCGGGCATTGAAATCGAACTCCATCACCACGAGGTGGCCACGGCGGGACAGGGGGAGATCGACATGCGCTACGGGCGCCTCACGCGCATGGCGGACCAGGTGATGCTCTACAAGTACATCCTCAAGAACGTAGCCCACCGGCACGGAAAGACCGTCACATTCATGCCCAAGCCCATCTTCGGCGACAACGGGACTGGCATGCACGTCCACATCAGCCTGTGGAAGGACGGTGAGAACCTCTTCTGGGATCCTGAGGGCTACGCTCAGATGAGCCTGACGGGCATGTACTTCATCGGTGGTCTCCTGAAGCATTCGCCGGCCTTGGCAGCGCTGGTGGCCCCCACCGCCAACTCCTATCGCCGGCTGGTGCCGGGCTACGAAGCGCCCGTGAACCTTGTCTACTCCCAGCGCAACCGCAGCGCCTGCGTCCGCATCCCCATGTACGCCTTGAGCCCCGCCGCCAAGCGAGTGGAGTTCCGGACGCCGGACCCCTCCTGCAACCCGTACCTCGCCTTCGCCGCCATTCTCATGGCCGGCCTGGACGGCATCATGAACGAGATAGACCCCGGCGACCCTATGGACGTAGACGTCTACGAACTGCCTCCCGCAGAGGTCGCCCGCATTCAGACCGTCCCAGGCAGCCTGGAGAAGGTACTGGACGCCCTGGAAAGGGATTGCGAGTTCCTCTTGCGTGGCGATGTGTTCACGGAGGATCTGCTGAGTACGTGGATCGACTACAAGCGGACGCAGGAGGTGGACCCCCTCCGCCTGAGGCCACACCCCTACGAGTTCTACATGTACTACGATATTTAGCCCGGCCCACGGGCCAGGAGGCGGACAGTCATGGGCAGCGATGGCGTGGGCAGGGATCACGTTCTCCAGACCGTTCGGGAGCACGACGTAAAGTTCATCCGCCTCTGGTTCACGGACATCCTGGGCAACCTGAAGAGCATAGCCATTCCAGCCGGGGAACTGGAGGCCTCTCTGGAGGAAGGCGCGGGCTTCGACGGCTCCTCCATCGACGGGTTCGCCCGCATCGACGAGAGCGACATGGTCGCCATGCCCGACCCCGCCACCTTCGCCATCATCCCCTGGCGGCCTCAGGAGCGCTCCGTGGCCCGCATGTTCTGCGACATCCTCCACCCTGACGGCAGGCCCTTCGAGGGTGACCCCCGCTACGTCCTACGCCGCAACCTCCAGCGGGCCACGGATCTGGGCTACACCTACTACGTGGGGCCGGAGCTGGAATACTTCTACTTCGCCGAGTCCGGGGGCAGCGAACTGCTGGACCAGGGCGGCTACTTCGACCTCACACCTCTGGACGAGGCCACGGAAGTACGGCGGGAGACCGTGCTCGCCCTGGAGGAGATGGGCATCGAGGTGGAGCGTGGTCACCACGAGGGCGCCTCCAGCCAGCACGAGATAGACGTCCGCCCCACAGACGCTCTTTCGATGGCCGACAACGTGATGACGTCCCGCCAGGTGGTAAAGGAGATCGCCCTGAGGCATAACGTGTACGCGACCTTCATGCCCAAGCCCGTAGCCGCTGAGAACGGCTCCGGCATGCACGTCCACCAGTGGTTGCTCAAAGGGGAGGGCAACGTCTTCTTCGACGCCGCTGATCCCTACTACCTCTCGGCCCTGGCTCGCAGCTATATCGCCGGCCTCCTCCGCCACGCCCGCGAGATCACCCTGGTGACCAACCAGTGGGTGAACTCCTACAAGCGCCTCGTGCCTGGCCTCGGACCCTTGGGCTTCGAGGCGCCCGTCTACGTCTCCTGGGCTCGCCGCAACCGCTCTGACCTCGTCCGCGTGCCGGAGTACAAGCCCGGCCAGGAGAACGCCACCCGCATCGAGTACCGGTCGCCGGATCCCGCCTGCAACCCCTACCTGGCCTTTGCCGTTATGCTGGCCGCCGGCCGGGAGGGGATCGAGAAGGAGTACCCCTGCCCGGAGCCCGCTGAGGAGAACGGCAACGAGATGAGCGAGGAGGAGCGCCGGGAGCGGGGCATCTCCCACCTGCCGGGCAGCCTCTGGGAGGCGGTCGAGCTGGCCGAGGAGAGCGACCTCCTCCGCCGCTGCCTGGGCGACCACCTGTTCCACAGCCTGCTGAGCAACAAGAAGATCGAGTGGTCCGACTACCGCCGTCAGGTCACCGACTACGAGCTGAAGCGCTACCTGCCGATCCTGTAGAGGGGCAGCCTTCCCCGCTGTCATTCTGAGCCTGCCTGCCGGCAGGCAGGCGGAGCGAAGAATCTGACGCTCGCTCAGGATAAACTCGGCGAAGAACTCCAGCGTCGCGTCGAGACAATTCGCTGCGCCTCGAAACACATTGCCTACCCCGGGCGCACAATGCTGCCACTTAGGCAAGGCGGTGCGGTATGCTATGGTTCACGCTCGCGGCCAGTGCCGTGCTTCTTGTGCGGCGGTGGGTCTAGGAGATGTCGTGATGAGGTCGGACTACACCTATATTGCTGATCTGGCCCAGCAGGTGGACATCCCCGCCGATGGTATCCTCAGTCGCACGTTGTACAGCGATGACCAGGTGAAGGTCGTGGTCTTTGGGTTCGACGCCGGGCAGGAACTCTCGGAGCATACAGCCTCGATGCCAGCCATTCTCCACATCATCCAAGGAGAGGCCCGCTTGACGCTTGGGGATGACCCCATGGAAGCCCGGGCCGGCGCATGGGTTCGTATGCCCCCTGAGCTTCGGCATAGCGTTCAGGCAAGAACGCCCGTAATCATGCTGCTGCTGATGATGAGGTCGGCGACAGAGGGCAACTCGGGCTGATCGTCGAGACCACTCGCGAAGCACGGTAGAATGTTGGCGAGGGCCAGAGTACGCTGCTGAGGGATTGTCATGCCCTACGAGCTCCCACCTATGAGGCCGCCCAGCGAGGCTCGCTCCCTGCTCATCAGGGTCATGCGCGGCTGCCCCTGGAACTACTGCACTTTTTGCTCGGCCTACAAGAACGTGCCGAGAAAGACACTGATGCGGTCGGTGGAGGAGGTAAAGGGCGGCATCGATGAGCTGCGGATGCAGTGCGACGAAATGCGCCGCCAGGGTTACGTCGTGGCGCCGCGCACCGCCTTTCTGGCCGACTCCAACGCCATCATCGTCAAGGCCGTTGGCCTGGTCCAGATCGTGGCCTACCTGCTCGAGGCATTCCCGTCCCTGCAGCGGGTGACATCGTACGGCCGGGCGAAGACAGTGCTGACTAAGGGCCCGGGCGAGCTGCGCCAGCTGCGCGAGGCGGGGCTGAACCGCCTCCACCTGGGGCTGGAGAGCGGCGACGACATCGTCCTTGAGCAGGTGAAGAAGGGCACCAGCTCTGAACAGATGATCACCGCCGGGCTCAGGGTCAAGGAGGCTGGCTTCGAGCTCTCCGAGTACGTTATGCCGGGCCTGGGTGGCCGGAAACGCTCACAACAGCACGTAGAGGGCACGGCCCGCGTCCTCAACGCCGTCGACCCGCACTACGCCAGGGTCAGGTCCCTCATCCTGGCCCCCGGCACGCCGCTCTACCAGGAGTACGAGGCGGGGAGATTCCAGGCGATGTCCGTGCTGGAGATGACGCACGAGATAAGGGCCCTGGTGGAGCGCCTGGAGATCACCGGCCGCCTTTGCTTCGACCACTTCTCCAATCCCCCGTTCCTGCGACAGGACTGGGAGGGCTACAAGTTCCCAGAGGAGAAGGAAGAGCTGCTGTCCACCATCGACAGCGCTCTGAGGCGCCGACAGTCCCGTCTGCGGAACGAATACCTCGGGCCTGCGATCGGCTCCCAGCTCTGAGGGCCCGCGGGTGACTATAGCCTCTTCATTGCAGGCCGAGGTCAGCGCGCCGCTCGGGTTTCTGCTGGGTCTTCTGCAAGGGGTCACCGAGTGGCTTCCGGTGCCGGCGGCCGAGCTTGGGGAGAGTGCGGGCCTGCCTGCTGGCAGGAAGACGGGCCGGTCGGTGGACGCCTATCGGTACCATAGGAAAGATTTGGGTCAACTCGCGGCGGCCGCGCCTTGACAGTGTCTGGGGTGGTTGGTACGTTTGTTTTGAAAGTGCCTGAACGCAGAAATCGGAACTAGCATCGGTTTCACGAAAGCCCCGAGAACGAACAGCCGAACCCAAGGCGAATTGAGCCTCCCGCTGGGCAAGAGAAATGGCCTGACTGGCGGAGCGCCATGCGCTTCTCACTGATCCCCCGTAGCGGGCGTTTCTATGATCTGTTCGACGAAAGCGCTCATAGGCTGGTGGTGGCCAGCGAGGCTTTGGCCGATCTCATCACACACTTCGAGAACGTAGAGGCGAAGACCGCCCACTTACGGGACCTAGAGCACGAGGCCGACGAGGTCACCCACGAGATCTATCGGCAGGTCTACCAGACCTTCGTCACTCCTTTTGACCGCGAGGACATCGCCGCGCTCGCCGAGCGTATGGACGACGTGATGGACTACATTGAAGGCTCGTCCACGGCTATCCGAACCTACGGTATCTCACAGCCCACCCCCGCCGCTCGTGGCCTGGCTGACCTCATCCGTCTGCAGTGTCTGCAACTGGAGAGGGCGATCTCTGCCCTGCGCCGCAGGGGCCAGCTTAAGTCGCTCCTGGAGCAACTAGAGGAGGTCAACCGCCTCGAAAATGAGGCCGATAGCCTGTTCCTCATCTCGATGGCTGAGCTATTCCAGGGCGAGATGAGCTCTGTCGACATCATCAAGTGGCGCGATGTCTATCGCGAACTGGAGCGGGCCACTGACGCCTGCGAGCACGTGGCTCACGTTCTGGAGGCGATCGTCCTCAAACATGCCTAACCGCACGGCCAGCCCGTCTCAAGAGGGAAGCGCCGCTTCCCTCTTTTCGCTTCACAGGCTTTGACCGAAACCTTCGGCTTCCTGGTCTTCGCCTTCGTGGCGATCCTCGCTTTCGAGGCGGTGAACGGCTGGACCGACGCCCCCAATGCGGTGGCTACCGTTGTGTCCACGCGGGTGCTGACACCGGCGGCGGCGGTGATCATGGCTGGTGTGTTCAACCTGCTGGGGGCACTTTCCGGCACTGCCGTCGCCACCACCATAGGGAAGGACATCGTGGACATCCAGGTGATCGGCCTGGAGACCGCCGTGGCGGCGGCCCTGGCCGTGGTTTTCTGGAGCAGCTTCGCCGCTTACCTGAGTCTGCCCACCAGCGAGAGCCACGGCATAGTGGCCGGCATCGCTGGTGCCGCCGTCCAAGTGGCTGGCTGGGATGTTATCAAGTGGACCGGCTGGACCAAGGTGTTCACGGGCGTGGCCACAGCCGTCCTCGGCGGCTTTGTCGGCGGCTTCATCCTCATGCTCCTGATCCTCTGGCTCTTTGTCCGCGCCAGCCCGTCTCGCTCCCGGCGCCTCTTCGGATGGCTGCAACTGGGCTCGTCCGCCTTCATGGCCTGGAGCCACGGTACCGCGGACGGTCAGAAGGCCATCGGCGTAATGGCGATGGCTCTCGCCATCTACAATGACACCCCAACCAGCGAGTTCAGCGTCCCGGTGTGGGTCATCCTCCTGGGTGCCGGCACCCTGGGTCTCAGCACCGCGACCGGAGGCTGGCGCATCATCCGCACCCTGGGCATGCGGGTCACTCATCTGGAGACCTACCAGGGGTTCGCCGCGGAGACCGCAGCCGCGACCACGCTTGCGGTCACCGCTCGGTTTGGCATCCCCCTGAGCACCACGCACACCATCGGCACCGCCATCATGGGGGTAGGGGCCACCCGCCGTGTTTCTTCCGTGCGCTGTGGCGTCGCCTACAAAATCGTGGCCGCCTGGGTGCTCACGTTCCCCATCTGCTTCGGCCTTGGCTGGCTCATCGCCCTGGCCATCCCCGACTAGACGAGCGGCCGCGGACCGCAGGCTGGGCCGCGACAGGCTGATCGATGTCATGTGAGAGGCTGCGAGCTACCTTTGCGGGATGTAACTGAAGTCGCTTAATCGGGCTGCCGCAGGCCCTACGCTGAAATGAGGATGCGGCGGCCTTTCCTACTGCGAAGGACGCCTCTGAATCGGGTCCGGGAGAGGTACGCACCGCAGAAGGCGAGGATCGGACATGCAGTGCTCCGAATGCAAGAGGTACTGGCACGTGGGCGGCGGCACGCTGCAGCGCAGGCTTTCTGTCCGCGCCCAGCTACATGTCTCAGTCAAGCTCAAAAGGGAATACTCCCCGTGTGGTGGCCTTACCTGACGACCGACCTGCTCCCCATGAGGGAGCATCTGGACGGGATAGCCCAATTGCGGGCGGCGCTAACGTCAAAGTCTCCCATGCCCAAATGGCAATCACACAGGGATGTTGCCCTGCGGCACGCGCCCATCTCTTAAGCTGCCAAGCCAAACGCCATTCTGCTTTGTGTCCTCCGGCACCAACCACACATGGTGTGCGTTCGGGGGGTAGGCAAGCGTACTGGAAGATGGACGCGGGTCAGCCTGCTTTCGGGCCAAGGCATCTTGCTTCCCCCGTGCTAGCTTGAGCGAAACCAGGTCTAGACGTCGCCGTATCGGGGATCTACCGGCCCCTGGACGTTGAGTCGCATGCCCTAATGTGGCGAATCCCCCTGTTTTCTGATCCCAGACGATTAACCTCCTAGCCTCGATCTCGTTTGCATGTGTGAGATCCACGCGAAGACCTTGCATTCGAAGTGGAGTAGGAGTACATTGCCACCGTCTGGGCGGAGCCAAGAAAGGAGGCCCTCAATGGAGCGGCCGCGCAAGATATGGGGGCTGTGGGTGTTGGCCGTGTTAGCCACCATCGCAGTCCTAGCCTTCGCTGCCTGCGGGGAAGAGGAAGAAGGTGCGGGAAAGACGCCCACCGCAGGAGAGCGCATCCAGGGCGGCGATATGGTGGTACACGGCCACGAGTTCGACTCCCTGGACCCGCACTATTCGGCCTTCGCCCAAGACATCTCCCTCCATCGGATGATCTGGCGCGGGCTATACACGATGGACAAGGACAACGTCGCTCAGCCGTCGATGGCCGCCGCCCTTCCGGAGATCTCCGAGGACGGCACCGTCTACACCATCACGTTGAGGGAGGGGCTGAAGTGGTCCGACGGCGACGACCTGCTGGCCGAGGACTTCGTGGCCGGGATTCTCCGAACCTGCAACCCGATCCACGCCGGTCAGTACTTCTACGTGCTGGAGAACCTGGTCGGCTGCTTCGATCACTACACCAACGAGGATGGGTTCGATCAGGCGCTGGAGGACGCGATCGGCGTGAAGGCGATCGACGACACGACCCTGGAGATCACGCTGGCCCAGCCCCAGCCCACGTTCACCATCATCCTCTCACTGTGGATGACGTTCCCCTCGCCGGTGCACCTGCTGCCTAACTCCAGTGACTCCTGGCCCACGGATCCGACCGAGCTGGCCTACAATGGCCCATACATGCTAACCAGCTACACGCCGGGCGCTGAAGTCACACTGGTGCCGAATCCCAACTGGGCGGCTCCCAATGGTATCACCCCAACCCTGGACACCCTCACCGTTAAGTTCATCGATGACGCGGCGGTGGCCAACAACGCCTACCGCACCGGTGAGTTGGTATTCTCGCTTGTGGACACCACCGTCCTCAGCACCGTCGTCAGCGAGTTCGGCGAAGGCGATGAGTACTTCAAGTTCCTGCAGCCGTCCACCCGCGGGCTGGAGATGCAACTCGACGACCCTACACTGGCGAACGTCGATGTCAGGCTGGCGCTATCGCAAGCCATCGACAGGGAGGAGCATAACCGGATCGCGGCCGACGGCGCCAATGAGCCCAGCACGAGCTGGATCCCTGCCGTCACCAGCGGGCCGGAACCCGACGCCTTCGAGGACGAGGTTGGGTTTGACCCAGAGTCGGCAGCGCAGCACCTGGCCGACGCTGGCTATCCCAACGGCGAAGGCTTCCCGGACATGAGCATCCTGGTGGGCGACGCCCCGAGCGCGCGGGCCACGGCGGAGTTCCTCCAGCAGAGCTTCAAGACCCACCTGAACATCGATGTAGATATCGAGGTGGTGGACGCCAAGACGCGCTCCTCCCGCTTCAGCAACGAGCAGTTCCAGCTCTTCCCGGGCGGCTGGATCCAGGACTACCCGGACCCCGAGAACTGGGTGCTGGGCCTGTTCGACACAGGTGGGTCACTCAACATGTACAACTGCAGCGACCCCGACATCGATGCCAAGGTCGAGGAGGCCCGCTACAACACCAACAACGATGAGCGCATCAGCCTGTACCAGGACATCAACGAGCTTATCGTCACCAGGGTCTGCGGCATCGCCCCCTACTGGCACGAGAACAACCACTACCTGATCAAGCCCAATGTGGTAGGCATGCGGGAGAACATCGCCGGCCAGGACGCTTTCCAGGCGGGGGACTGGATCGCGGAGGCCTGGGGCTTCTCCGAGTAACAGCACTCACTTGGGCGCTGAAGGCGCGGGGGTACCGTCATCGGGCCCCCGCGCTTGCTTTTCCTCCGGCTGCACCGCGGCCCCAGTTACGTCTATAATCTAAAGCACGACGATGCTCGGATACGTTATCCGTCGAATCCTCTGGATGATCCCCCTGGTGTGGGCGGTGGCGACGATCACGTTCTTCCTGATGCACTTGGTGCCGGGCGGGCCCTTTGACCAGGAGAAGCAGTTGCCGCCGGCCGCCATGGCCAACCTTGAGAAGCGATACAACCTGGACGAGCCGATACTGAAGCAGTACAGCCTCTATCTGTGGGACCTGGCGCACGGCGACCTGGGCATCTCGTTCCGCCAGGACCGCGAGGTGACTGACATCCTGAAAGACGGGTTCTGGGTGTCCGCCCAACTGGGGCTTGTGGCCTTCGCTTTCGCCATGGTTGCGGGGATGTCGCTGGGGGTGTTCTCCGCCCTCAACCAGAACAACTTGGCGGACTACGTGGGTGTGTTTTTCGCCACGGTGGGGGCCGCGATGCCCAACTTCGTTGCGGCAACGTTGCTGGTGTTGTTGTTCTCCGTGCAGTTGGGCTGGTTCGACGTGTTGGGGTGGGAGTTCGGGAACTACAAGAAGATGGTCCTGCCGGCGCTTTCGCTCGGGCTTCTCCCGGCGGCGTACATCGCCCGGATCACCAGGGCCAGCATGCTGGAGGTCCTGCGCCAGGACTACATTCGCACAGCGCGGTCCAAGGGGGTGAGGGAGCACGTGGTGGTGCTTCGACACGCTGTGAAGAACGCGATGATCCCTGTACTGACGGTGGCTGGACCTATCTGCGCTATCCTGGTGACGGGCTCGTTCATCGTGGAGCGCATCTTTCAGATTAACGGCGTCGGCCGTCCATTCGTGGATGCGGTGTTTCGCCGCGACTACGGGGTGATAATGGGCACTACCATTTTCTACGCCACAGTGGTGGCCATCGCCAACCTAGTAGTGGACATCCTCTATGCGGCGGTGGACCCGCGTATCAGGTATCGGTAGGCGGACATGGCTGAGGCAGAAGCGGCAGCTCACATCGAGGAGTTCGGCGAGATTGCCATCAGAAGGGAGCGCGGGCTGTGGTCGGACGCCTTCCGGCGGCTGATCCGCAACCGCCTGGCCATGGCCGCACTCGTCGCCCTGGTGCTCATCGCCGCGCTGGCCATAGCGGGCAACACCGCCGGGTGGGTGCAGCGCTACGACCCCGCGTTCCAGGACTACTCGGCGGTTAAGGTAGGGCCCAGTTGGGACCACTTCTTCGGCACGGACAACCTGGGGCGGGACACCTGGGCGCGGGTGCTGCAGGGGCTGCTCATCTCCTTGCAGGTCGGCCTCGGCGTGCAGGTGGTAGTTGTGATCATCGGCGTGCTGGTGGGAGGTGCGGCGGCGCTGACCGGGCGGCTGGGCGACAATATTCTCATGCGGTTTACCGACCTCGTGTATGCGTTCCCTGATCTCCTGTTCATCATCTTGATGCGGGCCGTGCTGTTCGGACGGGACTGGCCTATCCTGGGGAACGAGCGGCTGCTGGTGATCTTCGCCATCGCCTTTGTGAGCTGGACGACCATCGCCCGCTTGGTGCGGGGCCAGATGCTATCGCTGGCGGAGCGCGATTTCGTGATAGCAGCTCGCGCCACCGGCTCGTCGCAGGCGCGAATCGTGTTTCAGCATATGTTGCCCAACACACTGAGCCCGATCATCGTGGCGATCACCTTCGGCATCCCCATCGCCATCTTTGCGGAGGCTGTCCTCGCCTTCATCGGCTTCGGGCTGCCGCCGCCAACGGCAAGCCTCGGCACCCTCGTGGAGACGGGCTACCGTTTCATCATCGAGACGGAGTGGATACTGATTCCGCCGGCGCTTGCCATCGCCCTGCTGATGCTCTGCTTCACGTTCCTGGGCGACGGGCTTCGCGACGCCCTCGACCCTCGCTGGCGCTAGCACAACTAGCACCAGCGAGCCAGCCCCGGCCCCAGCACCTTGACACCGGGAAGTGCACTAGAGGGACGCCTCCGGCACAAGGCGGACAGGGAGCCGCGCTGGCGCGAAAGGAGGCGCCAACCCCTATGAGGGGAACCGGCGTCACTGCCCGCTGCCGAGGTTCTGCACCTGCGGCAGGACGCTGTCAACAGGGCCGCCGATCGGCCGTCACTGAACGGGGTTGTGGCCTGGCCGCGCATCGGGAAGCCATCCGCGTCAGGTGACGGAACGGGCTGGAGGGGCAGCACAAACAAGCTCCTGCCGCCTTCTCCAGATGGTACAATCGTGGGGGTCTACGGTGGGTATTGCGGCGGCGCACCAGCGCGCCGCACCCATACGTCCCCTACCGGTCGTCTATCTTGCAGGAGTCGCCCGACATGGACGCCAGGGCTGTCGCTGAGCGCATCGTCGACAACATAGAACAGGTCATCATCGGTAAGCGGTCTCAGGTAGAACTGGCCGTGATGGCCCTCATGTGCGGAGGCCATTTGCTGGTGGAGGACGTCCCCGGCGTCGGCAAGACCATGTTGGCCCGCAGCCTCGCCCGCTCCAGCGGCTGCTCCTTCAGTCGCATTCAGTTCACCCCGGACCTCCTGCCCACCGACGTCACCGGCGTCTCCATCTACGACCAGAAGAGCGGCGATTTCCAGTTTCGCCCGGGCCCCCTCCTATCTCAGATCGTGCTGGCCGACGAGATCAACCGCGCCACTCCAAAGACTCAGTCGGCCTTGCTGGAGGCGATGGAGGAACGGCAAGTCACCGTCGACGGCGTCACGCATGAGACGCCGCAGCCGTTCATGGTCATGGCCACCCAGAACCCCATTGAGTACGAGGGGACTTTCCCTCTGCCGGAGGCCCAACTGGATCGCTTCCTGATCCGTCTGGAGTTGGGCTACCCCGGCGCCCACGACGAGGTGACGATGATGGATCGTCAACTCCACGCCCACCCCTTGCACGATCTGGAACAGGTCAGCGGATCAGAGGACGTCAGCGCTCTCCAGGCCGCCATCCGAGAGGTCTACATCGATGTCCTGGTCAAGCACTACATCGTGGCCCTGGCAGACGCCACCCGCAACCACGACTCGGTGTACCTGGGCGCTTCCCCTCGGGGCTCGCTCGCCCTCCAGCGGCTGGGCCAGGCCAGAGCCCTCCTGGACGGCCGCGACTACGTCCTGCCGGATGACGTCAAGGCGCTGGCCTACCCTGCCCTGGGCCACCGTATCCTCCTTAACTCACAGGCGCGGGTCAAGGGGCTGACCACCGCTGAGGTCGTGCGGGAGTGCCTGGAGCGACTGCCCGTGCCTGGCGTAAGGGCCCGGCGATACTAGAGAGGCGCAACGTGAGGAGCGCATTAGCGAGCCTGGGTAGGCTGCTCTGGCGCAATCAGAACCTGTTGTTCGCCCTCACCGTGTTCGGCACGCTGCTGGGCCTGGCGATGGTGAGTGGCTACTGGCTGTTCTACCGCGCAGCCTACCTCGTTGGCGGCCTCATCCCCGTTGCCCTCATCTGGACCATCGCCAACGTGCGCGGGCTCAGGGTCAGCGTGGAACGCACCAGTCATCGTGTCCAAGTGGGCCAGCGCACCGAAGCTCGCGTTCACCTCTCCAACCGCACCTTCTACACCAAGTTGTGGCTAGAGGTGGAGGACCTAACGGACATGCCGGGCGGGCCAGCCCGCACGGTCGTCAGCCTGTCCGCTCGCGGTCAGCGCAGTTGGGAGGCGAGCGTACCGTGCAACCGTCGAGGTGCCTTCTCCATGGGGCCCGTGCGAGTCACCACTGGCGATCCCTTCGGCCTATTCCGCTTCAGTCGCAGCTATGGTCCCAGCCACTCTCTCCTCGTCCTCCCACGGCCGGAGGAGCTGTCGAACTTCTGGATACCGCCCGCCCAACTCCCGGGCGAAGGCACCGTGCGCCGCCCGACCCACTATGTGACTCCCAACGCGGCCAGCGTCCGCGAATATCAGCCAGGTGATAGCTACAACCGCATCCATTGGCGCTCCACCGCCCGCCTCAACCGGCTGATGGTGAAGACGTTCGAGATGCACCCCTCCAGCGAGATATGGCTGCTCCTCGATCTCCAGGCAGCCGTCCAGGTCGGCCTCGGCGACGACAGCACGGAGGAGTACGGCGTGAGGGTGGCAGCCTCCCTGGCCAATCACTTTCTTCAAGCCAACCGCATGCTGGGGCTCCTCCTCTACGGGCGGGAGACGTTCATCCTGGACCCCGTTCGCGGCCCCAAGCAGCACATGCGCGTACTGGAGGCGCTGGCCTTGGCCAGGGCCGAGGGTGAGAAGCCTCTGTCGCGGGTGCTCCAAGAGGAGGCGCGACGGTTCGGGCGGCACAGCACCGTGGTGGTAATCACCTGCTCGACGGATGAAGGCTGGGTAGGAGTGCTCCAGGGCATGGCGCAGCAGGGCGCCCGTGCCGCGGCTGTCATGCTGGAGCCCGGCAGCTTCGGCGCGGCGGAGAGCGCCCTGCTGCCGTTCAGCACCCTGGTCGCCAGCGGCGTCCCCACTTACCTTGTGCGCTGTGGTGACGATCTCTCCCTCGCCCTGGCGCCAAACGGCGCATCCACGAGACATATCTGGGAGCGGCAGAGAACGAAGGTACGCTAGCCATGGTGGAGATGGGATGGGCACGGCTGCGGGCGTCGGCTGCATCACGGCCGATTCGCCCTGCGCGTCTGATCGACCGCTTCCTCGACTGGGAGGACTGGCTCACCTTCGGCCTCGCTCTCGGAGCGATGCTAGGCGTCGTGATGTCCATAGAGAGCGCCGGCTGGTCCAGTGACATGCCCGCCCTCGGCCTCGTCGGCCTGCTGTCCCTGCTATTCGCTCTGCTGGTGGCCCGTGCACCTCTGCCCACGCTCCTCGCCTGGCCGCTGGCGGTGACGGCAGGGGCCGGCGTCACGTTCTGGCAGACGCTGGAGATGGTCGGCTCCGGCAACCTTGAACAGAGGGTGGACGCGATCTACTTCCGCTTTGAGACGTGGTTCCACCTGGCGTTCACTGGTGGCATCAGCAACGACTCGCTTCCGTTCAACGTGATGATGGTAGGCGTGACATGGGTGGGCGTCTTCCTGTTCGGATGGAGCATCTACCGCTGGCACAATGCTTGGGTGGGGCTCATCCCTGGCGGGGTGGCGCTGTTCCTGAGCCTCCTGTTCATGAGCGACCACCTACCGTTCGCGGTGTTCCTGTACGCGGTGTTCGGCCTGACCCTGGTGATGCGGACCAATCTGATGACCCGGTTGCGGCAGTGGCGGGCCGAAGGCGTTGGCTACCCGCCCCTGATCAGCCTCTCTTTCCTCCACTTCACCACGTGGGCCGCCTTGTTCCTTATGGCTGCAGCCTGGATAGCCCCTGTGGGACCCTTCTCCACCCCCGGCCCGGTCGATGCCTTCGTCCAGCGGCTGGAGGGCCTCGGCGTTCACTTCGTTCGCCTGGCCGGGCCTCTCCACTTCAAGGGGACAGCGCCCGTTCACGACTTCACTGCTATTCTCCCGTTCCAGGGCTCCATCGATCTCAGCGAACGCGAGCTGCTTTCGGTGCAGGTGGCTGACCCGTCTATGGAGGGCCCCATCATCCTCCGCGGCGCCGTCTATGATGAGTACGCCTCCGGCGGCTGGAAGGCCAGCCCGCGTCGAGAGGTGGACCTGCCGCCGGCCCTGGACACCGCACGGCGGCTGGGCGACTTCAGCTCCCGCGGCCGCATCGTCCCCGTTTCGGTGACGGTGGAGGCCAAAAGCGTTGTTGGCACCGTGCTATTCACCCCCGGCCAGCCTCTGTCCGCCGACGTGCCAGCGCGAGCCGGTCTGTCAGAGGGGTCTGCGACGGAGCTGCGCGTCAGGGCTGTCGCCAACCCGGGAACGGCGCCACGCGGATCGGTGGTCTACGTGGCGGAGGACGGCGGCGCCTCCCTCAGCGACGAGGAGGTGCTGGAGCTGACACCCCCCGGCTGGACAGGCCTGTACGTGCTCCGCGGCGATGGCGATCGCGTGCTTGGGGTGGGAGCCGTCCCCTCGTATCAGATCCCGGACTTTCCCGTGGTCAGCCCTAGGGAAAGGCTCCAGGAAGGTGAATCCTACAGTGTTCTGGGGTTCGTGAATGACGTCCCACCGGAGGAACTGCGCGAGGCCTCGTCACGGTATCCAGCCTGGGTCCTCGCGGCATACCTGGACCTGCCGGATATGCCCGCTCGGGTTTCTCAACTAGCCTGGTATGTCGCCGGGCAGGAGGCCAGCGACTACGGTCGGGCTAAGGCAATCGAGTCATACCTGCGTCGGTACCCCGTCGACTACGCTGTCGGCGATACCCCGCCGGGTCAGGACACCGTAGACTACTTTCTGTTCGAGGCCCGCCGCGGTTACTTCGATTATCACGCCTCAGCCATGGTGGTGATGCTGCGTCACCTAGGCATCCCCTCTCGCCTGGCCGTCGGCTTCGTCATCGATAGCCGGGACTTCAACGAAGATTCGTCCGCCTACATCGTGCAGGGCCAGGACGCCTACGCCTGGGTGGAGGTCTACTTCCCCGACCACGGATGGGTGGAGTTCAACCCCTCACCGGATCGGCCCGCGGAGCTGCGCTCCGGCGAAGGCTCCCATGGGATCCCCGTGCTACCGGATAGCTTCCAGGACCTGGGAGACCTAGACCTCTTCGGTGGCGCCCTTTTCCCCACTACCCCAGACGATGACGCCGCTCCTGGTGACAGCTCGACGTCCGGCGGCTCCGGGAGCCGCTACGGATCATGGCCATGGGTCACCTTGGTAGCGGCCGGGCTCGCGGCTGTCGTAGCTGGCGCTGCCGCCGTGGCATGGCGGCGATCCGTGGCCGGGCTGCCGTACCCTCAACAGGTCTGGGAGAAGGTCGTGCGCGTCGCCTCCTGGGCCGGGCAGCCGCCGCGGACTGGCCAGACCCCAAGCGAGTTCGCACGCTTTCTGGAGCGCAGGGTCCGCAGAGCCCACAACATCGATTTGCTCGCGCAGGCCTACAACAGGTCGAGATTCGGACGCGGCGATGTCAGCGCGGGGGACAGAGAGCGACTCGGCCGCCTCTGGATCGGCCTCCGCGGCCCTCTGTTCTGGGAGATCGTTCGGCGGCCGTGGAGACGACGGTGAAGTGACAGCCAGAGCGCATGCACCAGGGGATGCCGCTTCCCACAACCTGCGGGGAGCGCTCTGCGAGGTTCGTGCCGAATGGGCGAGCAGCCTCACGGACTAAACTTGACTATTTCTAAGAATTGACAGACAATGCGGGGGCGGGTGTGCGGTGGCTTCTGCTATGAGGTTGCGACAGATTCCAGACTTGCGGCAGGGCGGCAGGCCGCTGAGGCGATCACTCCTCCTTGCGATTGCTGTGGCGGCCGTTATCTTCCTCGGCGTTTTGCCCCAAGGCGGCGTCGCGGAGCCCCGACACAAGGGGCCACCACTATCCTCAGTTGCCCTGCTGTCGCGGTTTGCAGAGGAACAGGGAATCGCCCCGCGGTCGCTCGCCGAGAGCCTTCTGGAGAGCGACGCCGCCGTTTCGGGTCTGGAAGGCCAGCTGGCCTTCGTCGGGCAGGCCGCCGGCGCCGATATCAAGGTCAACCAGGACTTCAGCCTTCGCCCGCAGAACGAGACGATCGTCGTCGTCAACCCGTGGTCGCCCAACATGCTGGTCGGAGGGGCGAACGACTACCGGCTGGGCGCCCCCATCGGCGCCGCCTTCTACACCTCGTTCGACGGGGGCCACACGTGGACGGACGGCATTCCACCCTACCCGCTCCTGGCGGCGACTCGTGGCCAGGATAACGCGGGGATCGCCCGGAGAGGGGCGGACATCCCGAAAGAGGCGGTGGATGTGGACTTCCTGGAGCCGCCCTTCGGCACCGGCGATCCGGTGCTCGCCTTCGGCCGGGCCCGCCCAGGCACCCCCGGTCTGGCGGAAGGCGCGCCCGTCGTCTACTACGCCTACCTGGGGGTCAGCGCCAGCTTCTGCGAGCATGGCATCTTCGTCAGCCGCTCCACCAACGGCCTGACCTGGGCTCGTCCGGTGGTGCCGCCGCTGCTGCCTCCCGACGGCCTATTCACTCCCATCTACTGGAGCGATGCCGACGACTGCGACGTCTTCAACGATAAGCCGTGGCTGACTGTAGACACGAGCGGCGGGCCCCACGATGGCCGAGTGTACGTGACCTGGAGCCGCTTCAAGTTCCAAGGCGGCAGATACCGCGAGTCCCCCATCATGATGGCCTACTCCGACGACAACGCCCTGACGTGGTCAGGCCCCATTGAAGTCAGCGGCTTATCCCAGTCGCTCTGCGCCAATCAGGTCGAGGAGCCAACCCCGACGCCCATACCCACGGCTACGTCCACGTTCACGCCCACACCCACGCAGGAGCCCAGCCAGCAGGGGACTCAGGAGCCAGCCGCGGCGCGCGAGCCCTCGCCTTCGGCTTCTCCTACCGCCCTCGCGGAGGAGAGACGCCCGAGCGCGCTACCGGCGACCGGCGATGCGCTCGATGACGGTGCGAACAGCGCACAGCAAAGTCGTTGCTCGGAAAGCCAGTTCTCCAACATCGCCGTGGGCCCGGACGGGACCCTGTACGTGGCATTCATCAACCAGCAGTTCCAGGGCGCCGCCGATGGCTACCGCAACCAGTACCTGCTGACCAAGGTAGACCCCGACACCCTGGCCGTCAGCGGGCCCTATCGGGTGGCAGGCATGATGGATGGGGAAAACGACCTGCCTGTGAACGCCTTGGGTCAGCCCACTGTCTGTAACTCTAACTTCCGCCTGGCCACCGCCGGCAACCTGGCCCTGGACCCTTCCGATGCGACAGGCAATACCCTCTACGTGGTCTTCGTCGATAACCGAAACGGCTCCGAGTTCCCCTTCCCCACCCCCGTCACCCAGCAGCCCGCCGACTCCTTCGCCTGCCCGACCGGTACCAGCACTGACCTCGACGTCTTCATCGTCAAGTCCACCGATGGGGGTGTGACCTGGGCGAACCCAGCCGACGATTCGTCCTTGCCGCTGAGGGTGAACCAGGATCCGCTGGCCAACGACAAGGATCAGTGGTTCCCCTTTGCTGCGGTCGCGCCTGATGGGCGGGTGGACGTGATCTTCTACGACCGCCGGGATGATCCCTTCAACCGCTACACCCACACCTACCTGGCACGCTCCCATGATGGCGGCGCCACCTGGATTGACATCCGCCTCACCGAGGCACCCTCCAACATGAACTGGGCCTTTGAGAGTGGCCTTTTCATGGGTGACTACAACGGCATAGCCATCGGCCCTGACGGCACCACCTATCCTTTCTGGACCGACGCCCGCAATGGGACTCCCCTTGTCCGCCAGTCGGACGTGATGATGGACATCGTGCCGCCGTAGACCTTCCGTCACGGCCAGATCGCTCCTGGACGGAGACCCAACTCCCGACGGCGCGCTCGATTTCCCGGAGAAGTCCCCCTGCGGTTGTGAAACACCGAGCAGAAGAACACGGACAAGGCCCTCGCCGCCGTGGGCTCCAGCGTGGTCGCCGACGAGCTCGGCAACGCCTGCGACGACGATGATGACGGTGACTCGCTAGGCGCTGGGTGGCCTGCACTACCAGCGTGTGTGGTTGACCGCTTGACCTGCGCAGATGCGGATGGAGATTTGCCTCCCCACGACCGAAATCGCCCGCGAAAGCCACAGTACGCTATTGACTGTGTACGCTTAAGCAGCTATGCTCTGTTCGTACAGCTTCAACTTCCTCTCCCCTCCTGGCAGAACGAGCCAGCGGATGAGGAGTGAGAGTACTAATTGACGCTGGGCGGGCCTCGTGGGCTACCGCTTGGCGAAACGGGCCGGCGAAACAAGCAGATGTTCGTGCGGCGGGGCCGCGCGGATGGGAGGTCAAGGACCGTGCTGTCACAACACGAATACGGTGCCGAGAAGTCAAGGGGTGACGAGGTCGAGTCGTTGACAAGGGCAGCAAGAGATGGGCGAACTAGCCGCCGAGTGAATCTTCCGGGATCAGCTTCGCTGCGACTGGGAGACAAAGCCCCAGACTTCACGCAGGATTCAACGCAGGGGCCCATCCATCTCTACGAGTGGATGGGGGACAGCTGGGCAGTCATCTTCTCGCATCCCGCTGACTTCACTCCAGTCTGCACAACCGAACTGGGAATGGTGGCACGCCTGAAGCCAGAATTCGACAAACGCAACGTGAAGGTGATCGGCCTCAGCGTCGATCCACTTTTCCGCCATAACATGTGGGCACGCGACATAGCTGAGACCCAGGGAGTAGAGCTCAACTTCCCACTGCTCGCTGATGCGGACCGGAAAGTCGCGCAGTTGTATGACATGATTCACCCAAACGCGCACCCAACCGAGACGGTGCGATCCGTATTCATCATTGATGCGAAGAAGACGGTGCGACTAATACACACTTACCCCGCCGCGACAGGGCGCAACTTCGACGAATTGCTCCGAGTGATCGACTCGATGCAGCTCACAGACGACAAGAAGATCGCGACACCCGCGAACTGGAAGCTCGGCGAAGACGTCGTAATTCTGCCCTCCATCCGCAATAAGGAGGCCGACGAGCTCTTTCCAATGGGCTACAAAGAACTCAAGCCGTATCTGCGTATCACGCCTCAACCCAACGAATAGCCCAGCGAGGAAGCCCCCAACTCAGCGCCGAACCGGATCGCGGTGCCGAAACGGGGCCGCCTCAGGCGATAGTCTGGGCAGGTCATCTCGTGTGGCATGCCTTGTCAGCGGAGGACGCTAGAGATACGCTACCCCCGTCCGGAGGCAGAGGGCTGAGGCGGGGGTTCAGCGAGCGAGAATCAGGCTTCTGAACTAGAGTTTATGTCTACTGGAGCGGGCGATGGCGATCGAACCCACGGCCCCTTCGGCTCCGCTCAGGGCAGGCTCTCCGCTTGGGAAGCGGAGGGGAGCCTTTGCGGCCCATCTATGCCACTCTCAGATTCGGGCACGGTACCTTTCGGTGCCAAAGGAGTCACCTGAGTCCCTTTTCGGCCATCTGCCTGAAACAGTGCCGAGCATCTGACAAACAGTGTACCCTTGCCTGCCGGGGCGTCAAGCCATCTGGCTGACATACCTGACCGCGGGAAGTCTTACCCCCGGGCCTATCTTCGCCGGCGCGGACGGCCGTTTCCGGCGCCGCGTCTCCTCGCCCGGTCTTCGAGCACGATGTCCATGGTGCGCCCGTTGATCTGCGTCCCTCGCAGGGACTCCATGGCGACGCCGGCCGCCTCCTCATCCGCCATCTCTACGTATCCGAATCCCTTGGTGCGCCCGCGACGGTCACTGACGATCTTGGCAGAGACGACCTTGCCGAACGGGGAGAAGGCCGTCCTCAGATCCACGTCCGTCGTCTCATGTGCTA
>DAOUMF010000101.1:0-2473 GCA_034411955.1 Dehalococcoidia bacterium | reverse complement strand
ATCTTGATGAACTCCTGCTCGTCATCCACCACCAGTATCTTCACGGCTTCTCCTCCTCTCCTACACCGCTACAAGGCAGGGTGAAGGCGAACAGGCTGCCCTTGCCCGGCTCGCTCTCAGCCCACAGGCGACCGTCATGGAGGGCCACCAGACGTCGCGCGATGAGAAGGCCGAGACCGGTGCCGCCCTTACCGGATGGTCTCCGCTTCCCGTCCGTCAGCTGCTCCAGCCGCTCCTGGGGGATGCCGGGCCCTGTATCCTGCACCTCGACCGTGACCGCCTCCCCCTGACCAGCAGCCCTCACGGCGATGCGGGTGCTGGGAGGGGTGTGGCGCGAGGCGTTGGTCAGCAGGTTGAGCAGCACCTGCTGGATGCGGTCCGGGTCGGCGCTGACCGGAGGCAGACCCGAGGGCAAATCCAGGGAGAGCCCCTGCTCCTTCGCCGCCAGCATGGGCCGAACGCTTTCCGCCACCTCGGCCGCCAGGACGGCGAGGTCGAGGCGGCCTTTGTGAAGGGTTACGTGGCCGGCCTCCATGCGGGCCAGATCGAGGAGATCACCCACACGCCGGTTCATGCGGTCGATGTTGCCAGCGATGATCTGAAGCAGCTCCCGTCGCGAGGTCTCGTCGTCGTGAGGGGGCTGGTCTAGAAGGAGTTCGGTGGCGTTGTGCATGAGGGCGAGAGGAGTTCGCATCTCGTGGGAAGCCATGGCCAGGAACTCCGCCTTGCTGGCTTCCGTCTCCTGGAGACGGGTGGCCATGCCGTTCACCACTTTGGCCAGTCGGCCCACCTCATCGGCGGAACCGAGGTCCACCCTCTGCTGGAGATCGCCCCGTCCGATCCTTTCGATGGCGGTCACCACCCGCTCCAGGCGGGAGGCGATGGCCCTGGCGATGGCGAACCCGAGCACCAGCAAGAGGAGGGGGATGACCAGGGCCGCCGCCAGGCCGCCAGCCACCAGCGCATCGGTGGACCAGAGCTCAGACCGAGACACGAACACGGCGAAGGCCGTCTCCGCATCGCCTCCCAGGGGCAGGCGATCGTACACGGCGGCATAGGAATGGCCGTCCACCACGGACCCCTTCTTGACGGGCCCGCCGGCTGTCGCCGTGTTGAGGGGGAGGGAGACCAGGTCCTGCAGTTCGGAATGCTGACCCACAAAGGTGCTGGCGGCCAACTCACCGTCCAGGTAGAGGGCCAGCTCGGCGTCGACCGTCGACTTCAGGGCCGGCAGCAGGCGGCTCAACAGCCGCCCGCCGGCGACGAAGCCCTGGGGGCTGTCCCGAGGCCCGATTGGGCTCACCACCGTTAGCATGTGGCCGAGCGGCGTAGAGACGATGGCGCCGTCCTCGCTCTCGGCGTCCGCCCGGCCGAGGCGAGCCAAGGCCTCGGACGGCAAGGGGGCATGGCCCCCGGCCGCCGCCAGGGTGGCACCCTCGGCGTCGGTGACCTGGAGGGCATCGAAGGGCGCCGGCGGAGCGGCCTCGAGCCTTTCCGAAAGGGCTTCCCTGTCCCCATCCGACAGGGCCGCACCTAGCTCCGCCTCCTGGGCCAACGATGCAGCCGAGCGGTTGAGCTCGCCGGTCTCGCGATCGAGCAGCAGCAGAAACAGGGAGCGGGCGTTGTCCAGCTTCAGGTCGGCGTTCTCAGATTCTGCCTTGTTGGCCAGGGGTAGGCCGAAACCCACAGCCACCACCGCCAGGGCGATGATGAGCACGGAGAACGGGATGATGATCTGGAACCGTAGCGGCAGATCGAAGAACTTCATTCTCATGCGCTTGGCCCCGCTAGCACTCTATCCCTCTCCAGCCCGGCCGCGGCACCACGTCTGCCATCACAGCAGATCCTCCACAAGAGCGGACAACTGTTCAGCCGTCAGGGGGCCCATGAATTTCTGGACTATGACCCCATCACGGTCGATGAAGAAGGTCTCGGGCGTTCCCGTGGCCCCGTACTGGACGGCGATGTCGCTCTCGTCGGGGCCGTTGGGGTAGGTGACGCCGAACCGCTCCAGAAACGCCTCGGCGTCCGCGCGGCTGTCCATCACGTTGACTCCTACAAAGACGACCCCCTGGTCTCGATAGGAGCGCCAGCCCTCCTCCACGTCCGCCGCCTCCTGCTGACACGACTGGCACCAGGAAGCCCAGATGTTCATCACCACCGGCTGGCCGCGGTTCTCCGAGAGGGTGAAGGTGCCGCCGTCGAACAGGTTCAGGGTGAAGTCGGGGGCCTCTCGGTTCTGGCTCGCCGCGCCCATCTCGCCTTCGCCCTCGTTGACCAGACCGAACGCCAGGAGGCTCACCAGCGCCGCCACCACCAAGGCGACGAAGGCGAAACTCAGGCCGCGAGTCCAGCGACCCCAGTCCCGCCGGAGGGATGTCTCCTCCTCCGAGACCGTCGCCAGCCTTTCGCCCTCTGCCGACACGGCTAGGCCTCGCTCCCGGCCTCGCCGGCGCGGGCCCCGGCGGAGGCC
>DAOUMF010000100.1:0-2326 GCA_034411955.1 Dehalococcoidia bacterium | reverse complement strand
CACGAGCGCCGCCGCCACGCCACGGGAGACGCCTACTGACTCGTAGAACGGCACCATGTGCACCAGCCAGCCAAACAGGCCGTAGAAGAACAGCATCATCGCAAGAGCTAGCACCCAGAAGAGCGGAGTGCTCAGCGCCCGTCCCAACGTCAGGCCTGTCAGGGCCCGGACCTGGTACGGTCTGTCCTCGGTCGACAGTTCCCCATCGGGAACGGTGCCAACGTCCGCGGGGCTATTTCGAACCAGCAGCAGGCCGATGGGCACGAACACCCCCACCACGGCGATGCCGGAAACGATGAAGGCTCCGTCCCAGCCAACCTGATCGATGACGAGTCGCAGCAGAGGCACGACAACGAAACCGCCCATGGAGAACCCCGTACCCAGGATGCCGAGAGCGGTGCCTCGCTTGCGATCGAACCAGCGGGAGATCAGCGCCTGGAAAGGGATGAAGAACATCATCCCCCGAGCGATGGAATTGAGCGAGTGGTAGGCGTACCACTGCCAGAGCTCCGTGGTGGTAGCGAGGAGTACGTAAGTGCCAGCGGTGAGCGTCGCGCCCACGACGATCGCCAACCTTGGGCCGCGAGCGTCGACCCACCTGCCGACAAGCGGCCCCGTCAGGCCGCCAATCAGCAACGAAACCGAGAAGCCGAGCGACACCTCTGCCCGTGACCAGCCGAACTCCTCCTCCATCGGGCCAATGTACAGCCCGAAAGACCAGAAGGAGACCCCACTTCCCAGCGCCATCGCGACCACAGAGCCGGCCAGCAACCACCAGCCGTAGAAGGTGTTCTGGCGGCCGCTCACGATCGAGGTGATCTTTCGCACGTTCGACGTACAGAGTGGGGTGAGGCGCTGCGCTTGGACAGCGGCACAGAGCGCTCGCTGACCGGGTTGGCTTCATTATATCGAGGCGCCAGGGCCAAGGGTGGCGTCCCCCCGACGCGGCGTCCTGTCTAGCTGGCGACGGCCGGCCGTCTAGAGATCGGGATACCGGCTTTCGTCACCACTGGACGAACATGGGCATGACCACGTGGACGTAGTTCTCGGCGCCCACGGGACGGAGGACGCCGGGGCTGGAGGGGGTACTGGTCTCCAGCGCCACCTGGGAGCAGTCCAGCACCTGGAGCACGTCCTGGAGGTACTTGCTGTTGAAGGCCACCTTGGAGCCCTCGCCCTCGATCTTGACGTCGATCTCGCCGCGGTGCTCGCCGATCTCCTCGGCGCGGGCGGAGACGATCATCTTGCCCGGCGCCACGTCCTCGCCGGGCTGGAGCTGGATTCGGACGATGCCGGAGCCGTCGCGGGCGAAGATGGCGGCGATACGCGTCTCCTGGAGGAACTGGCGCATATCGATGACGGCGCGAGTCGTGTAGCTGGAGGGGATGAGCTGGGAGTAGTTGGGGAAGGTGCCCTGGATGAGCGTGGCCACCATCTCCACCGACTTCATCCGGAACAGCACCTGGGAGCGAGCAGCGTTCAGGGCCAGCTCTAGCGGATCTTCCTCCTCCGCCAGGAGGCGCATCACCTCCCGCATGGCGCGGGCGGGAACGATGATCTCCACCTTTTCCGGCACCTCCTGGTCCAGGGCCAGCTTGTAGACGGCGAGGCGGAAGCCGTCCGCGGCGGCGAGGGTGATCTCGGAGCCGTCAAGGACGGAGTGGATGCCGGTGAGGACCGGTCGGGTGTCGTCGGCGGCAGCGGCGAACTCCACGTGCTCGACGGCTGTGCGCAGCGACTTGGGGTCCAGCTTGATGCGAAAGCCATCGTCCACGCGAGGCACGGGAGGGAAATCGGCGGCGTCCATCCCGGCCACGGACGCCTCGTTGCGGGCGCAGCTCAGGGCCAGTTGCCGCGTCCGCGGCGCCACCGCCAGGTCGATCCGCTCGCTGGGCAGCGAGGTGACGAAATCGGCGAGCAGGCGGGCGGGGACGGTGACGGCGCCCTCCTCCTCCACCTGGGCGCCGATCCAGCAGGTGATGGCGATCTCTAGGTTGGTGGCCACAAGCTTCAGGCGGCCCTCGTCGCTGGCCAGGAGGACGTGTGAGGCCTGGGGGAGGGTGCTGCGGGCGGCCACGGCCCTACCGACGACGGAGAGGCCCTTAGAGAGGTTTTCCTGGAGACAGGATATGTTCATAGCGTCACCTATTTAATCGCTTATACAATTGCGGGGCCGAGGTCGCACAGTAGTATACCTCCTGTCCGGAGAACTGACAACATCCCTCGCGGGGCCTAGCGGATGGTCGCCAGTGATTTGCGCGCCGCCTCGATAGTCTCCTCTATCACCCCATCGTCGTGGGCCAGGGAGACGAACATCGCCTCGAAC
>DAOUMF010000099.1:0-32578 GCA_034411955.1 Dehalococcoidia bacterium | reverse complement strand
TCGCTGCTCTGGGGGAGGGGGCGAGCGCTCACCGCTGCCGCCTTCTCGTCCAGGCCGGACAGGCCCTTGGCCTCTCCGGGGATTACGATGCCCCCCAGCCCCAAGTGGCCTCCGCATTGGCCATGGCAGAAGAGCTACGCGACCCCCACCTCCTGGGATTGGTCCTCGAATTGAAGGCCTTCCTCCATACGTGGTACTGGCAGCCAGGGGAGGCCGTCGATGCTGGCCTGCGGTCGGCCGAGTTGCTGCGCTCGGCGGGCGACCTCTGGCAACTCGTGGATACGCAGTGGACCAGCCAGTACGCGCTGATCCTCCTCGGTCGCTTCGACGAAGCCGCCAAGATCGGCGAGGAGGTAGAGCTGCTGGCGCAGCGCCTGGGTCACCTGGGCGCCCTCATGGCCGCCCGGCGCGGCAGCGCCACGGTGGAGTTCATGCGCACGGGGGACATCGACGGATTCGAGGAGTTCGCCAATGCCGACCTAGAGCTGTGCCGCAGCGCCGACATGCCCTGGATCTCCGGCTCGTTCATCTACCTCGGCCGGGCGCGTTTCTTGAGAGGCCGGTGGCAGGAGGCGCTGCAGAGCTTCCACGATGGCACTCGGCTGGAGCCCCCAGGCATCCTGGCCGGCCAGGCCTGGGCCGGCTTGTTCCTGGTGAAGGCATACGCCGGGGACAGGGATGCAGCCCTGGCCATGTTGGAGCAGAGGCGGGACAAGTTGCCCCGCCGCGGACAGGCCAGCACTTTTGGCGCCTGGGAGATGCTCTTCGGGGTGGTTGAAGGACTGGCCGTCCTCGGCGAACGCCACGAGGCGGCGGACCTCTATCCCCTAGTCCTGCAAGCCATCGATACGGGCACCCTCACGTTCTGGTACCGTGGACCGCTGCACACCTACGCCGGCATGGCAGCGGCGGCTGGCGGCCAGTGGGAGAAGGCGGAGGAGCACTACCAGACAGCCCTGCGTCAGGCCCACGAGCTACCCGTCGCGATCGAGCAGCCGGAGGTGCGGCGCTGGTACGCCCGCATGCTCATCGACCGCAACGGCCCCGGAGATCGGGACAAGGCCCGCCAACTGCTGACCGAGGCCATCGCCACGTACCGCCAGATCGGCATGCCCAACCACGTCGGGATGGCGGAGGCGATGCTGGGAGAGGTGTGAGCCGCGAACTGGTGGTTCGGGAGTCGCGGCGCTGGGCCGCTCAGGTGGGCCTACGCAGCGTGGAGGGCAACCCAATCGATCGGCTGAGCGTGCGCAAGGTAATTACCAACGTGGCCTACACGGGCCAGGTGGCCTATCACCTGCGTCGCGGCGGCGATTTCTGAAGTTTGGCTCCCCGGGCAGGATTCGAACCTACAACCTAGCGGTTAACAGCCGCCCGCTCTACCGTTGAGCTACCGGGGAGCATGATTCAGTTATTCTTCCTCCGAGCCGCCTGCTACCGGGTGCTTACTGCTGTAAGCCGCCCCTCGCCGCAGGCGAGTACCGGGGAGCGCGTCTCTTGCCCTGGCTGCGGAGCCAGGATTCGAACCTGGACCATGGGATCCAAAGTCCCGTGTGCTACCATTACACCACTCCGCACCGGGTTCACCTATTCCTTTGTGTCTTCTGGTGCCGAAGGCCGGACTCGAACCGGCACGAGGGTTGCCCCTCAGCAGATTTTGAGTCTGCCGCGTCTACCAATTCCGCCACTTCGGCTAGAACCGCAGGCAGAAGACCAAGCGGAAGACGGGATTCTAGCCCGCGACCACCTCCTTGGCAATTAGACCCCGCGTGCAAGCTGCTTCCCAACCTCACAAGGCCGACCTGTCCATACCGCGTGCCCGCTAGGGGGTCATCAGCCCGCCTGACTGGGAGGTCGGCTCCAGTCCGCTCCGGTTCATGATACCAACGAGGGGCCTGCTTGCAAAGTGTGGGTAGAGATCGTCCGCCCTCCGTAGCAACCGTTGCTGCGCTGCAACGTCCCCGGTCGCCCCAGCCAGCGGCGAAGTGGCAGCCTTCGCCACTCCGGCGGGACGCGTCAGAGATGCAAGGTCATCCGCGCCCGCTGCGAGCGCCAGACGTGAAACGTTTGACGAGCGTGACCCGTCATAGATTGAGCGGGAGTGTGTCGAGCCGATCGGGCTGCCTGGGACCTCTGTCGGCGCGGCAACCACTGTTTGATCCGCTGTCGACATATGTTGACATCCTCTCGAATATGGCTTAGTCTCGGTGGTGAGGGCGGCAGGCGGCCACCGGTTGCCGCCTCCATCCCCCAAGAGGCATCGCATGAAGCGAGTCTACCCTAAGGAAGAAGTCTGCATGGGCTGCCGCCTCTGCGAGGTGCACTGCGCGGTGCAGCACTCCCTGTCCCGAGACGTCCTCAAGGCCTTCACCAGGGAGAGCCCGCGTCCCCTTGCGCGCATTCGTGTGCAGGAGAACGGCCGGATGTTCGTCGCCGTGCAGTGTCGTCACTGCCCGGAGCCTCCCTGCGTCTACGCCTGCCTCACCGGCGCCATGCAGCAGGACCTTCTGACCGGCATGGTGAGCCTTGACCCCGACCGCTGCATTGGCTGCTGGACGTGTATCCTCGCCTGCCCCTACGGCGCGATCCGCCGCGATCTGGAGCGACACATCGCGGCCAAGTGTGACCTTTGCCCCGACCTGGAGATTCCCGCCTGCGTCGCCGAATGCCCAAACGAGGCACTGGTCTTCACGGAGGATGGAGCCGGTGGCTAGAACGAGCGGCCGCAAGCAGACGAAGGCAGCGAAGCCGGGGCCCGAGGTGCTGAAAACCAAGTATCTCATCGTCGGCAACTCCGTGGGGGCGGTCGGCGCTGTGGAGGCGATCCGGCAGATCGACCGCAGCGGTTCTCTGGTCATGCTCTCCGATGAGCCGTACTTCACCTACTCTCGCCCCATGATCGCCGAATACCTGGCCGGCGAGTGCTCCCTGGAGCGCATGTATTACCGCCCGCCGGACTTCTATGAAACGAATCGTGTGCAGGCTGTCCTGGGTCAGAAGGGGGTCGGCGTCGACTTCCAGGCCAAGCTCGTCGAGCTGGACGACGGCGGGAAGATCGCCTGGCGCAAGCTCCTTCTGGCCACCGGGGGTACGCCCATCGTGCCCGACATCGACGGCGTCGACAGGGAGAACGTCTTCACCTTCACCACCATCGCCGACGCCGAGAGTATGAGGCGCTCGGTTCCCGCCGGCGCCACCGTCATAGTTATCGGCGGCGGCCTCATCGGCATCAGCGTAACGCAGGCCCTCGTCAGGTACGGCGCCAAGGTCATCGTGGTAGAGCTCATGGACCGCCTGCTCAGCACCATGCTGGACCCGGAAGGCAGCCGCCTGGCTGAGGAGCAGTTGCGCGCCGCTGACGTCCAACTCGTCACCGGCCAGACCGTCACCCGAATCATCGGCCGGGCGCGGGACGAGTCCCGGGTGGGCCGCGTCATCCTTCAGGATGGGCGGAGCATCTCTTGCGACGCGGTGGTCGTGGCCATCGGCGTCGTGCCGCGTACCGAGCTGGTGAAGGGTTCGCCGGTGGCCGTCAACCGCGGCGTCATCGTCGACCGGCGGATGCAGACCAGCGTCCGCGATGTGTACGCCTGCGGCGATGTGGCCGAGGCGTTCGACTTCGTCCAGAAGGCGGACCGAGTGATCCCAGTCTGGCCCAACGCCTATCTCGGCGGGCGGGTGGCCGGTCTCAACATGGCCGGCGCACGCGCGAGATACGCCGGCGGCACCGCCATGAACTCCCTCAACTGCTTCGGCCTCTCCATCGCGTCCGCCGGTCTCGTGGACCCGGGGGACACGGACGGATACGAGATTCTGAGCACCCCCGCCACCGCCAACAGCTATCGCAAGATCGTTCTCAAGAGGGGCCGCGTCGTGGGAATGATCTTCCTGGGCGACATCGAGAGGTCGGGTGTGGTGTTCGGCCTGATGAAGGACGGCGTGAGGGTGAGCGGCTTCAAGGAGGCACTCCTGCGTCGGGACTTTGGGCTCAGCGCCCTGCCGGATCAGCTACGCCGGGAGATGCTGGGCATCGGCCCCGCTCCCGAAGAGGCAGCGGTAGCGAAATGAGGAGCTCCGTAGAGGCGGATCGCTGCAAGGATCAACCATGAGCTGCAAGCAGAAGTACGAGAACCCGTACGGCGACGACAAGGTCATCTCCGCCTGCTCCCTGTTCGGGATGATGGACACCTCCGGCGGCAGGTTCTCCGGCGTCGACGTCACACGGGCCATCGCCAACATGCACGAGCGGGGTAACGGCCTCGGCGGCGGCTTCGCCGTCTACGGCCTCTACCCGGACTTCGCCGACCACTACGCTCTCCACATCATGTTCATGAGCGAGCACGCCAAGCGGCAGGCCGAATCCCTGCTGGAGGAGCACTTCAAGCTGGCTCTGGCCGAGGAGATTCCAACCCGGCCGACGCCCTCCATCCACGACGCTCCCATCGTCTGGCGCTACTTCGCCGAGGTGCCGCCCGGTAAGACGGGCGGGCTCTCCCAAGACGACTACGTGCTGGAACGGGTGATGCAGATCAACACCCAGATCGATGAGGCCTTCGTCTTCTCCAGCGGCAAGAACATGGGCGTCTTCAAGGGCGTCGGCTTCCCGGAGGATATCTCCCACTACTTCCGGCTGGAGGAGTACGATGCCTATCTCTGGACCGCCCACGGTCGCTTCCCCACCAACACCCCCGGCTGGTGGGGCGGCGCCCATCCCTTCAACATCCTGGACTGGCCTGTCGTGCACAACGGCGAGATATCGTCTTACGGCATCAACCGTCGCTACCTGGAGATGTTCGGGTACCACTGCACTATGCAGACCGATACGGAGGTGGTGGCCTACGCCCTCGACCTGCTGATGCGGCGGCATCACCTGCCTATCGAGATAGTGGCCAAGATCTTCGCGCCGCCCCTCTGGGGGAGCATCGAGCGGGAGGACGGGCGCGAGGCCTCCCTGTACCTCACGCTGCGGCAGGTCTACGGCAGCCTGTTGCTGAACGGCCCGTTCACCGTCGTCATCGCCCACAACGGCGAGATGATCGGCCTGACCGACCGCATCCGCCTGCGGCCCCTCACCGCCGCCACTAAGGGCAGCACGCTCTTCCTGTCATCCGAGGAGTCGGCCATCCGCCTGGTCTGCCCCCAGCTCGACCGGGCCTGGATCCCCATGGGAGGCGAGCCGATAGTGGGCAGCCTCGACAGGCCCCTCATCGCCAGGGAGCCACTGGAGGCGACGGAGGCTGCGACATGATGCGGGCGGAGGTGGCGGCGCGATGAAGACCTACATGTCCCCCAATTTCATCATCGAGCGGGACATGTCCCGCTGCATCGGCTGCCAGGTTTGCGTGGGCCAGTGCAGCTTCGGCGCCCAGATCGTCGACGGCGACGACCACGAGGTACGCGGCCTGGATGAGAACTGCGTCTGCTGCCACCGCTGCGCCGTATTCTGCCCAACGGGGGCCCTGACCATTCGTCCCAACCCCCTCTCCTACCGACCCAACGTCAACTGGAGCGCAGAGGCCATCGATGACGTGAAGAAGCAGGCCGAGACGGGGGGCATCCTCCTCACCGGCATGGGCAACGACAAGTCCTATCGCATCTACTGGGACCACCTCGTGCTGAACGCCAGCCAGGTGACCAATCCCTCCATCGACCCGCTGCGGGAGCCGATGGAGCTGCGCACCTACCTGGGACGGAAGCCGGACGCAGTGGAGATCGACCCCTCCACCCTGTCTGTCAAGACGCCGCTGGCGCCCCAGGTGGCGATTGAGATGCCGGTGGTCTTCTCGGCCATGTCCTACGGGGCCGTGAGCCTCAACGTGCACGAATCGCTGGCCCGCGCCGCCGCCGAGGCGGGCATTCTCTTCAACACCGGCGAAGGAGGCCTCCACCGCAAGCTCTACCCCTACGGGGACAGCACCATCGTGCAGGTGGCCTCCGGTCGCTTCGGGGTGCACGCTGACTACCTGGACGTGGCGCGCGTCATCGAGATCAAGATCGGTCAGGGCGCCAAGCCGGGCATCGGCGGCCACCTCCCAGGCGAGAAGGTGAGCCCCGACGTAGCGGAGACGCGGATGATCCCCGCTGGCACGGACGCCTTGTCGCCGGCCCCTCAGCACGACATCTACTCCATCGAGGACCTGGCACAGCTCGTCTACGCCTTGAAGGAAGCGACCAACTACACCAAACCGGTCTGCGTCAAGATCGCCGCCGTTCACAACTCAGCGGCTATCGCCAGCGGCATGGTGCGGGCCGGGGCCGACATAATCGCTCTGGATGGACTTCGTGGGTCTACCGGCGCCGCTCCGAAGATCATCCGCGATAACGTCGGCATCCCCATCGAGCTGGCCATCGCGTCGGTGGACGACCGCCTGCGACAAGAGGGTATCCGCAGCCAGGCCTCCATCCTCGCCGCCGGCGGCTTCCGCAACAGCGGCGATGTGCTGAAGGCCATCGCCCTGGGCGCCGACGCCGTCTACATCGGCACGGCCGCCCTCGTCGCCCTGGGCTGCACGGTCTGCCAGCAGTGCCACACCGGCCGCTGCGCCTGGGGCATCTGCACTACTGACCCCATCCTCAGCAAGAGGGTCAATCCGGACATAGGCACTCGCCGCCTGGTGAACCTCTTGCGCGGCTGGAGCCTGGAGATCAAGGACATGTTGGGTGGCATGGGCATCAACGCCCTGGAGAGCCTCCGCGGCAACCGTCTCCACCTGCGAGGCGTAGGTCTGACCCAGGGCGAGCTCGACATCCTGGGCGTGCGCGGGGCAGGGAGCTAGCATCATGACGGCACTCCCTTCCCAGGACACCACTCCGGCCATTGAGATCCATGCCAACGGCGTACACTACCGTGATCTCAACACCCGCATCCGGGAGGCGGTGGAGCAGGGAGCCGAGCGCATCGAGCTGAGGGACGTACACGGACAGCGCTACATCGGCACTAACCTCCGCGCCGGCGCTGACATACACATCTACGGCACGCCGGGAAATGACCTTGGCGCTTTCATGAACGGCTCACGGATCACCGTCTACGGCAACGCCCAGGACGGTTGCGGCAACACAATGAACGAGGGCGAGATCATCGTCCACGGCCACGCCGGCGACATCACCGGCCTCTCCGCTCGTGGCGGGAAGATATTCGTCCGTGAGGGCGTGGGCTACCGGGCCGGCATCCACATGAAGGAGTACGGTGAGAAGAAGCCGGCCCTGGTCATCGGCGGCACCGCCCAGGACTTTCTGGGCGAGTATATGGCGGGCGGGATCGTGGGCGTACTGGGGATAGGGCTCGCCGAGGGAGAGCCTCACCGGGCCAACTTCGTCGGCACCGGCATGCATGGCGGCGCGATCTACCTGCGGGGCCACATCAACGACTACCAGCTGGGCAAGGAGGTCGGCGCCAGCGAGCCGAAGAATAAGGACCGAGAGGTGCTGTCCGGCCTCGTCCGAGAGTTTGCCGCCCACTTCGATTACGACCCGGAGGAGATACTGTCCGGCCGCTTCCTTAAGCTCGTCCCCCTCTATCTGCGTCCGTACGGGCGGCTGTACGCTTACTGACGCCTCCGCTCACCCTCACGCAGCGTCGCATTAGCGCTCCGGCGGCGCCACGCCCCTTCAGTTTGCCGTGGTGTAGAATGGTGAACTGCGGCCATCTCCGGCGGGCGATAGTCGGAAGGAGACTGGGATGAGGAACGTCGCCATCGTGGGTGCGAGCATGACCCGCTTCGGGAAGTACCCGGACCGCGGCCTCAAGGACCTCAGCCGTGAGGCCGTTGCAGCCGCTCTGGACTCGGCTGGCATGGACAGCGAGGCGATCGAGGTCGCCGTGGTCGGCAACGCCGCTGCCGGGCTCGTCACCGGCCAGGAGTGCATCCGCGCCCAAGTGATCCTCCGGGACATGGGCATCGATAAGATACCGATGGTGAATACCGAGAACGCCTGTGCCAGTTCGTCGACGGCCATGCAGATCGCATGGCTCTACGTGGCGTCGGGGATGTACGACGTCGCCCTCGTCCTGGGCGTGGAGAAGATGTACACGGAGGACAAGGGCAAGATGATGGCCGCCTTTGGAGCCGGGACGGACGTGGAGCAGCTCCGCATGATCATGGAGCAGGTCAAGCCGCCCTCGGAGAAGAGGGCGGGCGCGGAGAGCGGCGCAGGCAAATCGCGCAGCGTGTTCATGGACCTGTATGCCGCCGGCGCTCGGGCTCACATGGCCAAGTACGGCACGACCAAAGAGCAGTACGGCCGAATCGCCGTCAAGAACCACTACAACGGCAGCCTCAACCCTCACGCCCAGTACCGCGAACGATACTCCCTGGAGGAGATTCTCGCGTCACCGCCGGTGGCCGAACCATTGACCCGCCTGATGTGCGCGCCCATCGGCGACGGCGCCGCGGCGGCCGTGCTGGTGGCCGAGGAGAAGGCGCGACAGTACACGACCAAGCCGGTGTGGGTGCGGGGATCGGCCCTCGTCACGGGGTCGGACAGCCCTGCGGAGGACGGAGGAACGGCGAAACGTGCCGCCCAGCGCGCCCTCAAGATGGCGGGAATGACGACGGGGGACATCGACGTGATAGAGCTCCATGACGCCTCCGCTCCGGCCGAACTGATGCTCTACGAGGAGCTCGGGCTCTGCGCTGAGGGCGAGGGCGGTCGCCTCATCGATGAAGGGGTCACGGAGATCCGGGGGCGACTACCGGTTAACACCAGCGGCGGCTTGATCACCAAGGGGCATCCCGTGGGGGCCACCGGCGTCAGTCAGGTGTACGAGATCTGGCTCCAGCTCCGCGGCGAGGCCGGTGACCGCCAGGTTGAGGGAGCCAAGACAGGGATGACGCATAACGGTGGCGGCATGGTTCGCGGTGAGGCCGCCGCGACCGCCGTGCACGTGCTGTCGCTCTAGTCGGCGGCTACGGCGAACGCTCGGCGGTCCGCCAGGCACGCGGCCCCGGCGCTGTTCCTCGCACAATCCGGACAGAGCCGGATTCCAAACGTCACCGACGTTTCCGATCGAGGTCAGATCGCGCCGCGGCCCGCCATGGTGGAGGCTGTGACTTCCTGAGACGCGGTTGACGGGATATAATCGCCTCGCAGGGCCCATGGCGGGGCTACCACCGGGGAACTGGCAGAGATTGTGAGCAGGCGGCAAGCGGACGGATACTGCCCAGGCTAGCAGCGGGGACTGAGAGGCTTGGGATAGCGGGCATCTCGGGCCTGCGAAGGTTCCGGAGGGAGGAAGGCGGCCATGAAGCTCAAGGTGCCCCAACTCGTCTGGTATGACAACAACGAACTTGAGCTGGAGTTCCCAGACTCCTGGGACGTCCACTTCTTGCCGCCCCAGGGCCACGATCGACCGAAGCTGACTCCCCAGGAGATGGAGCAGGCCTTCGCCAATCCCATCGGCACGCAGCGTATCCGCGACCTGGCTCAGGGCAAGAAAGAGGTGGCCATCCTCTTCGACGACATCACTCGGCCCACGCGGACCTACGAGATCCTCCCCTACGTCCTACGGGAAGTGGAGGAAGCGGGCATCTCCGACGACCAGATCCGCCTCATTGCGGCGATAGCCACCCACGGCGCCCACGACAACCATGCCCTGCGCAAGAAGCTGGGTCAGGAGACGCTGGAACGGTTCCCCGTGTTCAACCACAACCCGTGGGAGAACTGCACGCCGGTAGGCACGACCAGCCACGGCACGCCCCTGGCGATCAACCGCGAGGTCATGAGCTGCGATCTGAAGATCGCCATCGGCTGCATCCTGCCCCACCCTCACACCGGCTTCGGGGGCGGAGGCAAGATAGTGCTCCCGGGAGTAGCGCACATCGATAGCATCGAGCACTTCCACGTCAAGGTGGCGGCCATCGCGCCAAACACAATGGGCATGGGGAACTATGACGAGAACGTCATGCGCTTCGACGTGGAGGAGGCGGCCAAGCTGGCGGGTCTCGACGTGATCATCAATGTCTTGCCGAACCTGAAGGGAGAGACCGCAGCATTGTTCGTGGGGGATCCGGTGCTGGCCCATCGAGAAGGCGTGGAGCTGGGCAAGCAGCTCTACGCAACCGAAGGGGTCTCGGGCGCGGACATAGCAGTGACCAACGCCTTCCTCAAGCCCGGCGAAGCGGCCATCTCCATCTTCGCTGCCCTGCGATCGATCAAGCTGCCAGGGGGCACCGTGGTGATGATCATGAACGCGCCGGAAGGCCAGGTCGTCCACTATCTTATGGGCACCTTCGGCAAGGGCTATGGCGGCAGGCACTACACCAAGCGGTCGATACCCCCCGCACTGAAGGTCATCGTCCTCAACCCCCTGAAAGACTTGACCTGTGTGAACCTCTTCGGCGACGTCCAGACCGTCACCTTGGTCAAGAGCTGGGGCGAGGTGATGGAGGAGCTGCGAGCCGGCTACCCCGATGGGGCCAAGGTGGCCGTGTATCCTGACGGCACCATGTCATACCTCGCCGGCACCAAGCCGGCGTAGCGCGCTGGATGATCCAAATGGCTACTGGGGCGACGGAAGGGAGTAGGAAATGAGCCTGGAGGTAAAGGGTTGCCGCGAGCTTCAAAGCGAAGTGCTGGCCAAAGACCTATGCACTATGTGCGGCGCCTGTGTGGGCATGTGCCCCTACCTGGTCGCTCACAAGGGGAGAGTCGTCGCCCTCGACGAGTGCATTCTGCCTCAGGGACGGTGCTACACCTTCTGTCCGCGCACCTCGCTGGACCTCGACCTGCTCAGCCAGGCCGTATTTGGCTCCGCCTACGCGGCTGATGAGCTGGGCACGGTGCAGGAGATAGCGATGGCCCGGTCTACGGATGACGGCATCCGGTCGAAGGCCCAGTACGGGGGCACCGTGACCGCCCTCACCTGCTTCGCCCTTGACCAGGGGCTCATCGATTCGGCGGTGCTCACGTCCAGCGACGAGAACATACTTCCCAGCGGCACCCTGGCCACGAACACGGCCGAGGTTCGCGGCTCCGCCGGTTCCAACTTCGTGGCTGCTCCCACCGTGGCAGCGTTCAACCGCGAGTCGGGCAAGGAGATTCAAAGGATCGGCGTGGTGGCAACGCCCTGCCAGGCGCTGGCCCTGGCTAAGATGAAGGCGTCGCCGCTGGACAACCGCAACAACATCGACAAGCTGAAGCTGATCGTCGGCCTCTTCTGCACCTGGGCCCTTCGCTACCAGGACTTCGTTCGCTTCCTGGCGGAGAAAGCGCCTCTTGGGCAGATAGTCAAGTTCGATATCCCCCCTCCCCCGGCCAACATCTTCCGGGTCTTCGCGGACTCCGGCAGTATTGATGTACCCCTAGACCAGGTGCGGCCTTTCATCAGGCCGACGTGCGAAGTCTGCATCGACATGACGGCGGAATTCGCCGACATCTCGGTGGGCTCTGCCGAAGGAGTCGAGGGTTGGAACACGCTCATCATCAGGAGCGATGCCGGCAGAGAGCTGGTGGACGGGGCCCGAGCCAAGGGGATCATCGAGACGGCCCCGCTGCCGCAGCAGAACCTCGACCATCTCAAGGAGGCGTCTCTTGGCAAGAAGAGGAAGGGGCTGATCAAGGTCATCGAGACCACCGGCAGCGACGAGGAGCTGCTCTACCTCAAGCTGTCCGGCGAGGCGGTGAAGGGACTTCTGTCGTAGCGATGGCACTCGGCATGGCGCACGCGCGTGACGCCGGAAAGGGGTGGCCAGGATGACGAGCATAACAGCATATGAGCCGGGTGCCAGCCAGCTTCTGATGGGCAATGAGGCCATCGCCCGGGGGGCGCTGGAGGCGGGCCTGGGATTCGCCAGCGCCTACCCCGGTACCCCTTCCTCGGAGATCCTCGGCAGCCTGGCCGAGGTGGCCGGGGACATGGACATCCACGTCGAGTGGTCTGTGAACGAAAAGGTCGCGCTGGAGGCCGCGGCGGCAGCCTCCTTTGCGGGAGTGCGGGCTATAGTGGCCATGAAGCAGAACGGCCTCAACGTGGCCTCCGATTTCCTGATGAACCTCAACCTGACGGGGACGAACGCCGGCTTGGTACTGGTGCTTTGTGACGACCCCTCTGCCCTGTCCAGCACCAACGAGCAGGACTCCCGCCCCGTCGCCAAATGGGCCGAGCTTCCCCTCCTTGAGCCCGCCACGTTTCAGGAAGCCAAGGATATGACCAAGTGGGCTTTCGAGCTATCCGAAGAGATCAAGAACGTGTGCCTGATCAGGAGCGTGACGCGGGTCTCCCACGCCCGCGGGGACGTACGGCTTGGGGAGCTAGTGCCTCCGAGCAGGCAGGCAAGGTTCGCGCCCACGGCGCTCGGCCAGTTTACCCCGTACCTGGTTTCCCTCAAGCACACTCTCCTGCATCAGAAGGTCAACAAGACAAGGGAGATATTCGAGTCATCCCCCTTCAACTGGTACAGCGGGCCGGAGAAGCCGGAGCTTCTGATCGTCACCTCGGGCAGTGGCTGCTACTACTCCCTGGAGGCGGTGAAGGCGCTGGACGTGGAGAGCTCCGTTGGCATTCTGAAGCTGGGCACTACCTGGCCCTTGCCGGAGAGACTGGTGCAGGAGCACCTGGCCCGGACCGAAAAGGTGCTGGTGGTCGAGGAGGTCGATCCCTTCCTGGAAGGCAACCTCAAGGAGTTCGTGGGGGATACGTTCTCCGCTCTGGGCCCCCTGACATTCTACGGCAAGCGGAGCGGTCACCTGCCCTCCGTTGGGGAACTGGAACCGGACTTGGTGATGAAAGCGATAGGTTCCATCTTGGGCGTGGAGCACGTCGCCGTCGACGCCGACTACGCCAAGAAGGCGCAGGAGCTGACGGGAGGTCAGGTGCAGACCCGCATGCTCGGCTTCTGCGCGGGTTGTCCCCACCGGGCGACCTTGTGGTCGGTGAAGAACGCCCTGAAGCTGGACGGGCGGGACGGCTTCGTCACCGGGGACATCGGCTGCTACACGCTGGGCCTGGGCCCCACCGGGTTCTTCCAGCTCAAGACGGTGCAGGCCATGGGGTCGGGCGCTGGGCTCGCCTGTGGCTTCGGCAACCTGTCCAAGCTGGGTTTTGGCCAGCCCGTTGTGGCCGTGTGCGGCGACTCCACATTCTTCCACGCGGTTATGCCTGCCCTCATCAACGGCGTCTACAACCAGTCCAACTTCACCCTGATCATCCTCGACAACAGCGCCACCGCCATGACCGGCTTCCAACCTCATGCGGGAACGGGGGCCAGTGCTGTGGGAGAGCCAGCGCCGAGCGTGGACCCGGAGGGGCTGTGTCGGTCGCTGGGCATACGCGTGGAGGTAGCGGACCCCTTCGATCTCCAGGACACCGGTCAGAAGCTCCTAGAGCTGATGCAGGACGACGGCCGAGTACGGGTGCTCATTTCCAGGAGAAAGTGCGCCTTGGTGAGGGCGAGGGAGGAGAAGGCGACATACAGCGTGCGGGTGGACAGCGAGAGGTGCCTAGGGGAAAGCTGCGGCTGCGCCCGCCTGTGTACGCGAGTATTCCAGTGCCCCGGCCTGATCTGGGACGACGAGAGCGGAACGGCGAAGATCGATGAGGTGATCTGCAGCGGCTGCGGGGTGTGCGCCGACATCTGTCCTGCCTCGGCGATCATCAGGGAGGTAGCCTGATCATGGAAGGAAAGGACCCGCTCAACGTCATCGTCACCGGCGTCGGCGGCCAGGGGAACGTGCTCATCTCGCAGTTCATGGGCGGAGCTCTCGTGCGGGCGGGCTATCACGTGACCATTGGCGAAACCTACGGGGCCTCCCAAAGGGGAGGAGCGGTGATGAGCCACCTGAGGATCTCGCGCCAGGCACAGTACGGCCCCCTCATCCCTCATGGCCAGGCCGACGCCATCATGGGCCTCGAACCGTTGGAGACCCTGCGAGTGCTGGGGCAATACGGCAACCCAGCCGTGACGGTTGTGACCAATTCCAGGCCTGTATACCCGCTGGCGGTGGCCACTGGCGCTGCCCGCTATCCCAGCGTCGAGGAGATAGCGAGAGCGCTGGAAGAGCTATCCAGCAGGGCGTGGCTGATCAACGCCACGGACGTCGCTCTGGAGCTAGGCACGCCGATTCTCGCCAACATCGTCATGATGGGAGCGCTGGTGGGGGCCGGCGCTCTGCCGCTGGGGGCGAAGGAGTTCGAGCTGGAACTCCAGGAAAGCCTGCCAGCCGATAGGCTCGACCTCAATCTGAAGGCCTTCAGGAGAGGGTTGGCTGAGGTGGAGACTCGTTGACCAACGTCAGCCTGGGACGCCCGCTGGCCGGCCTGGACTACCGTCTCGCCGCGACCGCCTGATACGCCCGGAGCCGCCGACCGCTCGCGTATGCTTTACAATGGATGCGGTGACGCCTGCCTGTGAACGCTGATCTGGATTCATCCGTCCGGGAACTGGAACAGAGACTGAGCGGCGTCGCTGGTGAGCATCCGCACCTGGCCCTGAGCCCGGCCTGGTGGCAGCAGCGCCTTCTCGACTGGGCGAACCAGGACCCGGACTTTCGCGTAAAGCTCCTCCGTTTCGTCGACGTGTTGCCCACCCTTCGCAGCGCGGCGGCCGTTGCCGACCACGTGCGGCAATACTTTCGAGACTCCGGCCCCAGGCTCGTGCAGACGACCTCCGGCGTGGCCGCCCAGCCAGCCTTCCGGCCTGTCCTGTCGCGCGTCGTCCGCGAAGGGGTCCTCTCGATGTCCCGCCGCTTCATCGCTGGCGCTGGTCCGGCGGAAGCGCTTCCCGCCCTGCGAGATCTGGCCGCACACGGCACAGGTTTCACCATCGATCTTCTCGGCGAAGCGACACTGTCAGGCGTCGAAGCGGACGCCTACCTCTCCCGCTACATGGCGCTGCTGGAGGCCCTCGCCTCGGAGAGCGAGACTATCGCCCCTCAGGGCGAGCGCTGGCAAGGCGTCCCGCCGATCAACATCTCGATCAAGCTCTCCGCCCTCTGTTCCCATTACGAGCCTGCGGCCCCGGAATACGTCAGCTCTGCGGTTCGCGACCGGCTGCGCCCGTTCCTCCGCCTCGCCCGGCAGCGGGGTGCCTTTATCAACTTCGACATGGAGCAGTTCCGGTATAAGGAGCTGGTCCAGCGAACCTTCTTCGACCTGCTGCTCGAGCCGGAGTTCGCCGACTTCGCCGATGTGGGCATCGCCGTGCAGGCCTACCTCCGCGATGCGGTCGACGATCTCGACCGCCTGCACGGATTCGCGAAACGCCGCAACATGCCCTTCACCATCCGGCTGGTCAAGGGGGCCTACTGGGACGAGGAGCGGATCGTCGCCGACCAGAACTCGTGGCCAGTCCCTGTCTACGAGGAGAAGGCCGACACCGACGCCTGCTTCGAGCAGTGCACCGACGCGCTGCTTTTGGCCTGGCCGAACCTGCGTCCTGCCTTCGGCACCCACAATCCCCGATCGATCGCCCAGGCCATCGTGAAGGCTCGGGACCGCGGACTTCGGGACAGTGGTATCGAGTTCCAGTTCCTTTTCGGCATGGCGGAGGGCCTCCGCGCGACGGTAGCGGAGGAGGGCCACCGGACGCGAGTCTACGTGCCGATAGGGGAAATCATCCCCGGCATGGCCTACTTGGTCCGGCGCCTGCTGGAGAACACCTCGAACCAGGCGTGGTTCAATGCCGCGCTGGACTCTGCGGCGTCCGTCCGCAAGGCAGCGCCCTCTGAGGCCGTCAGGCGGGTGCCCACGGAGTTCCAGAACGCCAGCCCGGCGCGCTTCTTCGATGCCCCCACGCGTGAGCGAATGGCTTCCGCGCTGGCTAGGGCCAGAGACTCGTTCGGCACCGCGTACCCGCTTCTGATAGGCGACAGGCGGGTCTCCGACAGGCCACAATTGGAGGTGCGGTACCCCGCCGAACCGGAAACGACAGTCGGGCGAGTGGCTCGCGGATCACTGGAGGACGTGGACACCGCAGTCGCTGTCGCCCGGCGAGCCTTCCCGGCCTGGCGCGACCGTCCGGCGGCGGAGCGGGCGGCCATACTTCGCCGTGCGGCGGACATCATCGAGGAGCGTTGCTTCGATCTCTCCGCCGCGATGATCTTCGAGAGCGCCAAGCCCTGGCACGAAGCCGACGGTGACGTGGTGGAAGCAGCGGACTACCTCCGCTACTACGCGGCCGAGGTGGAGCAACTCGGGGGAGGCAACCTCCTGGGGGACAAACTGGGGGAACGCAATGAGTACTTCCACCAGGGGCGCGGTGTCGCCGCCATCATCGCGCCCTGGAATTTCCCGCTGGCCATCATCACTGGCATGAGCTCGGCTGCACTGGCGGCGGGGAACGCCGCTATCTTAAAGCCGGCGAGTCAGTCCCCTATCATCGCCTATCACCTTGTCGACATACTGCGGGAGGCGGGTGTTCCGCCGGAAGTCGTCCAGTTCTTGCCCGGTAGGGGCTCCGAGGTGGGGCAGGCGCTGGTCGAGCACACGGGCGTGGACCTCATCGCCTTCACCGGGAGCAACGCCGTGGGACTGGCCATGATCGCCGCCGCGGGCGTAGTCCGGACCGGGCAGCGAAACGTCAAGCGGGTCATCGCCGAACTGGGGGGCAAGAACGCCATCGTCATCGACGAGGATGCCGATCTTGACGAAGCGATCTCCGATACTGTCACGTCCGCCTTCGGCTATGCGGGGCAGAAGTGCAGCGCCTGCAGCCGCCTGATCATCGTCGGCTCTGCCTACGACGAGGCGATCGAACGGCTGCGGCATGCGGTCGCCAGCCTGGTCGTGGGGCCACCCCACGATCCCGCCACGTTCGTTCCGCCCGTGATCAGCGCCGGAGCACGGGAGAGCATCACGCGGTATATCGAGTCCGGGCGATCGGCGGCCACGCTCCTGGTGCAGGGGGAGATACCCGCCGATGGCGGCTACTACGTTCCGCCGACGGTGTTCACCGAGGTTGCTCAAGACGCCGATATTGCCCGCGAGGAGATCTTCGGGCCGGTCCTGGCCGTATTTCGCGCCGGCAGCTTCGCTCAAGCGCTGGAGATCGCAGCCGACTCCACCTTCGCACTGACCGGCGGAGTGTTCTCCCGCAACCCTCGCCACATCGAAATGGCCCGGCGTAGCTTCCAGGTCGGCAATCTATACATCAACCGCAAGATCACCGGCGCCATCGTGGGAAGACAGCCCTTCGGCGGGCTCAGGATGTCCGGCATAGGCGAGAAGGCGGGTGGGCCGCACTACCTCCTGCAGTTCATGGAACCTCGGGTGGTGACCGAGAACACGATGCGCCGGGGATTTGCCCCCGATGAGGGAGCCTGACTGGCAAGCAGAGGCTGGTCGGCGCGTCCAAGCAGGCCCCGTACATCGAATGCTGCACGTCTCCCGGCGTATGAGCAGCGCCTTGCAGTGCGGGAATTGGCGCGAACGAGTGCAGTTCATTGACCTGCCTGGCGGACGGCCGTACAATCAGCGCGTCCCGCGGGCCGACTGCAGCCATCATCCGGCAGTCGATGGTTCCAGCGCTGGTGGCCTCGGGTCCCTGATGAGGAGGCATTGCCGATGGCTCACACAAGCACCTACGCAGCTAACCACTACGTGTACGAGAAGCTCTCTGCCGAGAAGCGCCTCGACCACTGGACAAAGCGGTTTCAGCTCGGCTCCGTGGCGTTTCTCCAGGACGGGGAGCTGATGGAGCAACTGGGAGGTCAGGAGGAGTTCCTGAAGATCGGCCAGCGTTCCTTCAACAGCTACACGTTCACGCGGTTTCACGAAATCGTGGACCGCTACGGACTGGTCACCGGAAACCGGGCCGACTGCATCGAGGGTGTGAACCTGGCTACCATCTGGACGACGTACTATCACTTGCCAGAGGACATCCTAACGCTCGACCCCGCCGAGCTCTGGGTGCGGAAGTACGACTGCTCCGCCGGCTGGCTGAGCCCACCTCTTTGCAGTTGGTGCTGGGGCATGAAGAGCGCGATCCTCCGCATCATCAACCCCAGGCTCAGCTTCGCCTGGACGAAGGTTGCGGGCATGGGCGATCGCTGCGATGGCGGCAGCCTCTGCGAGGGCTTCTACAAGATGGGGGCGATCGACCCAGTGCCTGAGGGCGTCCACGGCGTGACCACCGCCCGTGACTTCGAGCCGCACTACCTGAAGGCCTACGACGAGATCAAGAAGCGATACAACCTTCGCCGCTGGCGGTACGACGGCCCGCGCGCCTGCGATGATCCGGGGTCCTCGCATACCCCTCTAGAGCAGGTGCGACAGATAGTGATGGATATCTCCCGCCGTCCCGAGGACGACGTAGAAGAGGCGATGCTCGCCAACCTGTGCCTGATGGCGGAGAACTTCGTACAGATCCGCGAGCGCATCGGCGAGGAGCAGGCAATCCGCGGCTATAAGAGGGCAGCGGGCCGCTTCTGGCGCCAGCGGCATGAGGAAATCGCCGCCGACGCTGGGCTCATGCAGGGGCCGGAGGCCGACTGCATCGAGGCGTCCGCCCTCTTCTTCATCGAGAGCCACTACAATGAGGAGCCGGAAGACCGCGTGGAACTGAGCGAGAACCGGGTGGTCGTCCGGCGCTTCCACTGCAAGCCGTCTATCATGCAGCCGCCATTCTGCGACATGTTCCGCTCCCAGCGATCGGCGGGCCTAGCGGTCATCAACCCGGCGATCACGTTCCGCTGGACGAAGTGCATGGGCCTGGGGGACTCCTACTGCGAAGGCGTCTACGAAGCAGGCGGCGACGACTCGACCTGCCTGCTCAAGAAGCGCTTTCCGGACATGGACTGAAGCCAGCCCCGCCGCTTTCAGTTGGCTCGCCTGAAAGGCAGCGTCAGCAAGTAGCGGAGAATCCGAGGCCGGAGCACCAGTCTCGTGAGCTGCCGGAGATCTTCGGGCGTGAAGATGCTCCTTGCCTCCCAGATGCCCATCTTCCCCTGGAGAACGAGGCCCTCCTCCTCCACCGACAGCGCCTCGGCAGTGAGGTCGTACATGCCTATGGTCGAGATCAGCTTCATCGGATGCTCCTGAGCTAGACGGCGCGGCCCGCGCTGTGCCCCTCGTGGATGGCTTGGTCGGTATAGCGGGGCGCCAGGCAGTCGCCGACACGGTAGAGTTCGGGCACCTTGCCTTTGAGCGCGAAGTATAGGCCATCCACCGGCCGACGACGGGTCACCGCAACGATCGTGTCTACCTCCACTTTCCTCTGGATTCCGCCCGCGACGCCGGTCAGCGTGACGGTTCGCCCGTCCACTGCGGAAACCACCGTGTAAGGCGTGAGGGTCACTCCCTTGGAGAGAAGCCTTGTCATGATCAGGGGTGTCTCCAGGTTGAGGAGGAGCTGATTGGCGACATGTTGCAGGGAGGTGACGACCTCTACGCTCTTCCCCTTGTCCGCTAGGAACTCCGCCACGTTCATCGCGGGATGGTGGCCCTCCTCGTCCACGATCAGGACGCGCTGTCCCACCTCCCTCTGCTCCAACAGCACCTCCCACATCGTCAGCACCGCACCCGATTCGGTTGCCGGCGACGCTGTGAACGGCGAGGCCAGGGACCGTCCTGGCACGGAGCCGGTCGCCACGATGACGGCTTCCGCATCGAGGCTCAAGACGTCCGCCTCGGTCGCCTCCGTGTTCAGTCGCACGTCCACGCCCAGCTTGTTCACCCGACTCGCCAGGTAGTCAGTCACCTCCCTGAATTCGCCGCGCATGGGCGCTCTGGCGTGGATGTTGACCTGGCCGCCCAACTCCGGGCCCTTCTCGAGCAGGACGACTTCGTGGCCTCGCAGCGCGGCGACGCGGGCCGCCTCCATGCCGGCGGGCCCACCACCGATGACGACGACCCTCTTTCGGCGTTCGGCTGGTGCGAGGGTGCCGTCGCCGCGTGTTTCCTCGTAGCCGGCTTCGGGGTTGACGGTGCAGGTGATTTGCCGTTCGCGGCCGGCATTGCCCACGCAGCCCTGGTTGCAGGCTATGCAGGGCCGGATCTCCTCCAGTTGGCCCAGAGCGGCCTTTTTCGGCAGGAAGGGATCGGCAATAGTGGCTCGGGTCATGCACACAAGGTCCGCCTGCCCCGATTCGACAATCTGGTCGGCCATGCGCACGTCCTTGATCCGTCCGACCGTGGAAACGGGCACGAGGGAGCCTTCCTGCCGCAGCGATTGCCTCACCCGCGCGGCTGCATGCACCTGGTAGCCGGGCGGGATGGCCATCGGTGGCATTACCATGAACAGCGTTGGATACACGCCGACGCTGACGTTCAGGTAGTCGAGTTGGCCCGCCGCGGCGAGGCGTTTCGCGATCTCCACGCCCTCGTTCAGCGAGTAGCCAACAGGGATGAGCTCGTCCGCGCTTAGCCGAATTCCCAGGACCCGGTCGTCTCCCAGGCCGTCGCGGGTCGCCTCGATGACCTCGAGCGCGAAACGCAGGCGGTTCTCGAGGCTGCCCCCGTATTCATCGTCCCGACGGTTCGTGGCGGGCGACATGAACTGTGCGAGCAGATAGCTGTGGGCACCGTTGATCTCGACACCGTCCAGGCCTCCGTCGCGAGCGTTCCGGGCCGACTGGCGGAAGGCCTCCACCACGGTACGGATGTCCTCGTGTTCCATGACCTTGGGCGTCTCGCGGTAGTAGAGGCAAGGCACATCGGATGGCGCGAGGACGGGCTGGCGCGTGGTGGCCCAGGCGGCGTGGTGCCCGCAGTGCCAGAGCTGGGCCAGCACAGGAGCTCCCTCTTCGTGCACGGCTTCGGCGATCCGCCGGTACCACGGGATGACACGTTCGTCGAAGGCGAAGATGACTGTTGGGAACTGAGCCGACGTGGGGTGAACAGCGGAGGCCTCCGTGACGATCAGGCCGAGGCCGCCTCTGGCCTTCTCCCGATAGTAGTAGACGTGCTGGTCGGAAGGCAGGTGGTCTCTGGCGAAGTGGGTCAGATGAGCACTGCTGACAATCCGGTTCTTGAGCCTGACAGGACCAACCTCTAGCGGGCTCAGAACGTGAGTTAGTTGCTCCTGGGCCATCGATGTTCCCTCCTCGGCAATCGCAGCCTCGTCGGTGGCCCCCGCGCATCATAGACGGCGGCGCCTAGTATACACCTGGCGTGACGGGCTACGCGGGGTAGCGGCTTCCGATCACGTCCTCTCCACACGATCGGCGCTTAGTGCCTCGCAGGCCCTCCAGTTCAAAGTGATGGTCGGTCGCTTCCGTTAGTGAAGGGAAGCGTCCTCGCTCAAGGAAAGCCGCCAACTGACGGGCCGAGTCGGCGTGGCTCTGAATCGTGCGCGGTGATTTGCCGTCGCCGCGAAGGATGAGCAGCCGCTCCTTCAACAGAAGGGGGTCGCGAATGCTGGCTGCCAATAGTCGAACGCACGGCCGTCCTCCTTTTTCCTGAGGTTTTTTCAGGAGCGGACTGGAGCCGTGCACCAATTGGGAAGAAAATGGAGCGGAAGACGGGATTCGAACCCGCGACCCCCTCCTTGGCAAGGAGGTGCTCTACCACTGAGCCACTTCCGCTCTCAGCCCTAACATTATAACTCCCAGTGCAAGCCCTGCAAGGCCTGCCTACGGGTAGGCAGGCCTGCCGCCTACCTTGACATCCGATAGCCGCCGTATTAGTGTCGGCGGCGATAGCCGCGAAAGGAGCGAGCCCCAGCGTGTCTCTCATCCGTAAGTCCATCGATATTGGTGCCTCGCCCGAGAAGGTCTTCGACTACGCCACCAGCCTTTCTACCCAGCCGGACTGGATCACGTTTGTCAAGGAGGCCGAGATAACCTCCGGCGACGCCAAGAGCGCCGGCACCACTGACCGTTGCGTGTTCAAGCTGGGACCGCGGGCCCAGACCCTGGATGCCGTGTGGACGGAGTACGACCCGCCCCGGTCCTTCGCCCGCGAGACCACCAGCGGTCTGGAGATGGAGGGCCGCTTGACCTTCGAGCCCAGGGACGACGGGACCCACGTGGAGTGGATGGTCGACTACAGGCCGCCGATGGGCCCTCTGGGCGCTCTCGCAGACATCTTGTTCATGAACCGCGTCTTTCAGAACGAGATGGAGGAGTCCCTGGAGAGCCTGCAGGCCAGGCTGGAGGGCTAGCCGCGGGGCAGCCGCAGCCCCCGCAGGGCGATGATCTCCCGCTGCACCTCCGAGCTCCCCGCCCCTATCGTCTCCTGCACCGCCGAGACGTAGCCGTGCGGCAGCGCCCCTTGCCACAGCGCTCGCGGGCCCGCCATCACTGCCGCGTACGGGCCCACTATCTCGATCCCTGCTGTGTACAGGCGCTGGGCCAGCTCAGTGTTGAACAGCTTTACCATCGCTGCCTGGGCGTGGAACTCCTCGCCCCGCTGGTGCAGACCTATCGCCCGCCACAGCAGCAGCCGCGCCACCTCGAAGTCCACCGCCAGGGCCGCCAGCCGCTGCCGCACTCGTGTGTCGTCCCAGAGCCTGCCCTGAGTCTGTCGAAGGGGCCGCTGGCCGTCGCGCTCTCCCCTAGCCTGCCGCACGAGCGACCACAACATGCGCATGTGGAGGAAGGCTCGGTAGATGGTGATGCGCTCCACCCCCAGCGCTGAGGTCAGGACCTCCCACCCTCCGTTCTCCCCGCCCACAAGCTCGCTGCGGGGGACACGCACCGCGTCGAACATGACCTCGTTGAACCACTCTTCGTCCAGCAGGTTCAGCAGGGGCCCGACCTCCACGCCCGGCGACTGCATCGGCACGATGAACACCGATAGGCCGGCGTGCTTGGGCGCAGCGGGGTCAGTCCGCGCCGCCAGCCAGCAGTAGTCGCTGTCATCCGCTCCGCTGGTGAAGATCTTGCGCCCGCTGATGACGTAGTCGTCGCCGTCGACCACCGCCCGCGTCTGGAGGGAGGCGAGGTCGGACCCGGCCTCCGGCTCCGTATAGCCCAGGCAGAAGGTGATCTCGCCGCGGGCCAGTTGGGGAAGGTAGCGGCGCTTCTGCTCCTCGCTGCCCCTCGCCATTAGGATGGGCGCCACGATGACGCGGGCGATGGCGTCGCTGGCCGGCCCTCCGTGCAGCGCTACCTCCTCCTCCACGATGAACTGCTCCGCCACCGGGCGGCCCCCTCCCCCGTACTCCGGCGGCCAGCTTAGGGCCAGCCAGCCCCGCTCTCCCAGCTTCCGCTCGAAGTCGCGCGCGGGCATGTAGCCGGGCGGCATCGGCCGCGGCTCCGAAGTGTGGGTCGTACCCAGTTCCTCGGTGAGGAACCGGCATACCTCAGCGCGAAGGCGTTCCTCGGATTCGCTGTGGCGGAAGTTCATCGCCGTTAGGCGCGGGGTTCAGGCCGGCCGGAAGTGGCGCACGTCGAGGATCGAACCCTCGCGCTGGGCCGCCTCCTTGAGCACCGCTTGCACACGGTCGCCGATGCTCACGCCGTCCGCCTTTTCGATGCGGTGCACCAGCAGGTCGTCCGCCCCGTCGAGCTGGATGAGCGCCAGCGTCTCCGGCGCCTCCAGCGGGCCGCCGTCCACGCCGCGATGGGCCGTGGTGACCGCCCTCACGACTCCCTGCGGGCCCACCTCCGTCCACTCCTCCAGCGCCGCGAAGCAGCGAGGGCAGAACAGGGATGGCGGCAGGTAGACGTGCTCGCAGGCGGCACACCGGGTCCCCATGAACCGGCCGCTGTCCTTCAGCTCGCGGAAGAAGCGCTCCCCGGCGATGCCCATGGTGTACAGGTGGCTCACCGGGAACTCCCCGGGCCAGGCCTGCAGGTCCGTCACTCGCTCTACGTGCTCGGTGCTGCCCATGCGCTCTCCCTACAGTGGCTTGAAGTAGCGGATATCCAGTATGGAGCCCTCTCGCTCCTCCACCGGCTTCCACACCGCCTTCACCCTCATCCCGACGCGCAGGTCCTCCGGCTTCACCTCGCCCAGGAGGTGCAGGAAGCCGCCCTGGCTCGCCCCGTCGATCTCGATTACCGCTACGAGGATCGGCTCGGCGACGCGGCTGACGTCCCAGCGGATGTACGATTCCGAATAGGTGTTGATGGTGCCGCTGTCCTCCACGTACTGCCAGGCGTCGGTGGGGTGGAAGCAACGCTCGCAGAACATGCGCGGCGGCACCAGCACTCGCTGGCAACGGCGGCAGCGCCGCCCGATGATGCGGCCGTTCTTCAGCTCGCTGAGAAAGCGTCCTATGGCGGCCCCCGTGTCCCAGGCGTAGCGCAACGACGCCGGCCACTCTTGGGTGAGGGCGTCGCCGCGGTGGACCGCCGCGTCACTCAGGGGGGTACCCGGCAGCGGCGTGGCTCGTTCCCGCATCAGTCGACCCCCATGACCACTACTGTGCCCACCTGCATCAGATCGCCCCAGGCCTGCGCGAGGCCCTTCTTGGGCTGACCCGGCACCTGCCTGGCACCGGCCTCGCCGCGGAGCTGCCAGAAGATCTCGGCGACCTTCATCAGCCCCGAGGCAGCGATCGGGTTGCCCACGCCCAGCAGCCCTCCGGAAGGACAGACCGGCATATTACCGTTGCGCTGCGTCACGCCGTCGGCGGTGATCTTCGGCGCTTCCCCCTTGTCGGCCAGGAGCAGACCCTCCAGGTGATGCAGCTCCTTGTAGGAGAAGGGGTCGTACGGCTCGACCACGTTGATCTGCTTCCGCGGCTCCGTGATCCCCGCCATCTTGTAGGCCATGCGGGCCGCGCGCTCAACGTACGCGGGATACGCCAGGTCACGGTTCGTCCAGTAGGCCGTGTCGAGGTTCCAGCCGATCCCCTCGATCCAGACAGGCTTGTCGGTGACGCGCCGGGCCACCTCCTCGCTGGCGACGACGATGGCGGCGGCGCCGTCACTCGCCGGGCTGATGTCCAGCCGGTTCACCGGCGCCACCATCACCTCCGAGTCCAGCACGTCCTGGACGGTGATCTCCTGCGCTACGTGGGTCGAGGGATGATCCAGGCCGTTCCGCTTGTTCTTCACCGACACGCGGGCGATCTCCTCCTTGGTGATGCCGTAGGCCTCCATGTACCGTCGCATCTCCAGGGCGAAGATCCAGATGAGGTTTGGCCCCAGCGGCCGCTCCAGGATGTTGTCGAAGATGGTGATGAACGCGCCCTGTGGGTGGGGATGGCAGGTCGACATCTTCTCCTCCGCCACCACCAGGCAGACATCGGACACGCCGGATGCGACCTGGAACCAGGCGTGGACTGGCATGAGGACGCCGGTGCCGCCGCCCGCGTACGGGCGAAGCACGGGCCGCCCCCAGCCGCCGGCGCCCGGCGCCAGGTACTCCCCCTTCATGTGTACGCCGTCGAAGGCATCCGGCGCCGAGCCCAGGGCCACGCTATCGACGTCCTTGAGGGTCAGCCCGCATGACTCCAGCGCCTGGCTGGCCGCCAGCCACGCCAGCTCCGGCCCAGTCTCCTGGGCGCGGCGCATGAACCGCGTCAGCCCCGCTCCCACGACGGCTACCTTTCGCATCGTACCGCCTTTGTCGCCTCTCTAGTCATCGCTCAACACCACCACCGCTCCCGTCGCCGTGGGGACACCCCGCCACGACTGCGCCAGTCCGATGTTGGTCTTCTTGAGCTGCCGTGGGCCGGCCTGGCCGCGGAGCTGCGCGACCACCTCCGCCACCTTCTGTCCGCCGCTGGCCTCGAACAACTGGCCGACGCCCAGGCAGCCGCCTGACCCGTTCACCGGGAGGTCGCCGTCGCGGGCGGTGGCCCCTTCGGCGACGGCCGCTCCCGCCTGCCCCTGCTTGAACAGGCCCAGCGCCTCCAGGTGCTGGAGTTCCTTGTAGGAGTAGCTGTCGTCCACCTCGGCGAAGGCGATCTCTCGGCCCGCCTTTTCGGCGGGGACCCCGGCCATGCGGTACGCCATCTCGGCGGCGGCTTTAGCGTAATCGGCCGAGGCGCCGTGGAGGCCCCCTGTGACGGTCGTGCCGGTGGCCCAGCCGATCCCTCGCACCCATACCGGGACACCTCTTAGCGCCTTCGCCCGCTTCTCGGATGCGAGGACGATAACCACCGCCCCGTCGGCGGGCGCGCTCAGGTCCAGATCAGAAAGCGGGGCGAATGCTGGCGGCGAGGCGAGGACGTCCTCGGGGTCTACGGCGGCGGCGTGGCCGGCGCTGGGGTTCGCCAGGGCGTTGCGCCGGTTCTTGGCCACCACGTAGGCGCACTGCTCCCGCGTCGTGCCCGTCGCCGCCAGGTACATCGACGCCTCCAGCCCCGCCATCGCGTGGGCGCTGAAGCCCAGCGGCCGCACGAAGATGGGCTCGAGGGCGAAGGCGTGCAACGCCCCCAGCGTGACCACGTTAGAGGCCTTGCTATGTGCCTCCACCGCCACCACGTCCACGATGCCGCTGGCGATCTGCATGTACGCCGTCGCCAGGCCCTGGATGGTGTCGCCGCCCACCGTGTACACGGGCCGTTCGGCGCCGCCGATCTGGTCCGGCACGTACTCGTCGAAGATACTCGTGCCTTCGGCCAGGTCCTCGGAGCAGGTCAGGAAGGAGTCGATCTCGGTACGGGCGTCCAGCCCGGCGTCCGCATAGGCGCGGGTGGCCGCCTCGAACATCATCTCCTTGTATGAGAGTCCCGGGCTGGGGGCCCGGAACACCGTGTGCCCTACTCCAACGATCGCGACTCTAGCTGGCATATCTCGTGACTGGCAACTACCGAGGGATAAGTCTACCTCAAGCGGCGCCCTATTGGCGAGCCCCAACGCGCCCTTTTTCGCGTTGACAGTCCTGGCTGGCCCTGAGACAATGTCATAGGCGACATGTATTTCTACAATCAGAGGTAGCGATATCTCTAGCCGATGGGGGTGTGCCGGGAAGAGCAGGTCGTGGAGGCTTTTGACCTAGTCGTCATCGGAGGTGGCACCGGCGGCTACACCGCTGCTATCCACGCTACCCAGCTAGGCCTCACCGCAGCCCTCGTCGAGCGCGACAAAGTGGGCGGTGTCTGCCTCCACAGGGGCTGTATCCCCACCAAGCTCCTCCTGGAGACCGCCCATAACCTCTCCCTTATTCGTAACAGTCGCACTTTCGGCATCTCCGCCGACAACATCTCTCTCGACTATTCTCTGCTGGCCGCCCGCAGGGAGCAGGTCGTCGGCGCCCTCCACAAGAACCTGCGCTCCGTCATCCAGAAGCATAAGGTGGAGATCATCGAGGGACACGCCCGCCTCCTCTCGCCTACGGAGGTGGACGTCGACGACCGGCGCCTAGAGGCCAAGAACGTTGTCCTCGCCACTGGGTCCAAGCCGAAGGCCCTGCCAGGGTTGGCGCCCGACGGCGTGCGCATCCTCACCAGCGACCATTGCCTGGAGATGACGGAGGCCCCCAAGTCTATCGTCGTGCTCGGCGCCGGCTCTGTGGGCCTGGAGTTCGCTTCCTTCTATCTGGACGTGGGCGCGGAGGTGACCGTCGTCGAGCTGCTGCCGCGCCTGCTGCCTCTGGAGGACGCCGACCTGGGCAGGGGTATCGAAAAGGTCCTTGCCGCCCGCGGGGCTGCCGTGCTCACCTCCGCGCGCGTGCGTCCCGAGGCCACGCGCACCTTCGACGACGTGGTCGAGCTTACCGTGGAGCACGAGGGCTCCGAAAAGACGGTGCGTGCCGAAAAGGTGCTGGTGGCCACCGGCCGGGACGCCCTGACGGAAGGCCTGGGCCTGGAGAACACTAGCGTGCGCGTGGAGGAGGGCTATATCCAGGTGGACGAGCGCTATCGCACGGACGAGCCCAGCGTCTACGCCGTGGGCGACCTCATCGGTGGCCTGCAACTGGCCCACGCGGCCGCTGCCGAGGGCTATCTGGCCGCGGAGGCGATCGCGGGCAAGGAGACGGAGCGCCTGGACTACAGCCGCGTGCCCCGCGTCACCTACACCCGTCCCCACGTCGCCGCTGTCGGCCTCAGCGAGGAGCAGGCAAAGGAGCGGGGGAGCAACGTCAAGACCAGGCGGTTCTCCTACCGCAGCAACGCAATGGCCCTGATCCAGGGCGAGACCGAGGGCTTCGTCAAGCTGGTCTACGACGGCGACTCCGGAGACGTCCTGGGCGTCCACATCCTGGGCCACCAGGCGGGGGAGATCATCGCGGAGGCGGCCCTGGCCCGCTTCCTCAACGTCTCCGCCTGGGAGATGGGATCGAACATCCACCCGCACCCCAGCCTGAGCGAGGTGCTGGGAGAGGCGGCGCAGCTATCGGCAGGCATCAGCATCTACTGGTGAAGGAGGGGACAGAAGTGGTGTCCGTGAGGGAATCGCCAAGCGAGCTGGGCCTCACCAAGGATCAGCTCCTGGACATGCTGTACAAGATGATGCTGGCCCGCGCCATCGGCCAGCGGATGCGGCTGCTGAACCGCATGGGGAAGGCGCCCTTCGCCGTCAGCGGCGAGGGACAAGAAGCGGCACAGGTCGGCACCGCCTACGCCCTGGCGCCGGGCAGAGACTGGGTGCTCCCCTACTACCGTGACGTCGGCGTCGCTCTCGTGATCGGCCAAACGGCCCGCGATCTGCTGCTGGAGGACCTGGCGCGCGGCGAGGGCATCAGCTCCGGAGGCCGCAACATGCCCTGCCACTTCAGCGACCCCAAGCTGCGCATCGTCGCCGGCTCGGCCCTGGTGGGCACCCAGATCCTGCACGCCGCGGGCACGGCCTTCGCCAGCAAGCTCCGTGGCCTGGACGAGGTGTCGATGGTCTGGTTCGGCGACGGCGCCACCTCGAAGGGCGACTGCCACGAGGGGATGAATTTCGCCTCCATCCACACGTTGCCCGTCGTCTTCGTCTGCGAGAACAACCAGTACGCCATCTCCGTGCCCTGGAGCAAGCAGTGCGCGGTGGAGAACGTCTCCATCCGCGCCGAGGGCTACGGTTTCCCCGGCGTGACCGTGGACGGCAACGATGTCCTGGCGGTCTACGGGGCCGCCAAGGAGGCGGTGGACCGGGCCCGCCGCGGCGATGGCCCCACCTTCATCGAGGCCAAGACCTACCGCCTCGTCCCCCACACCAGCGACGATGACGACAGCCGCTATCGCTCGCGCGAGGAGGTGGAGGAGTGGGCCAGCAAGGACCCCATCAGCCGCTTCCAGGCCTACTTGGAGGAGCGTGGTCTGCTCGACGTCAGGACCCGGGACGAACTGGCCAAAAAGGTGGCGGAGGAGGTGGATGCCGCTTCCGAGTACGCCGAGAACGCTCCGCCGCCTGACCCGGAGACCGCTCTCGACCACGTCTTCGCCGGAGAGGAGGAGAGGTAGCCATGGCTGAGAGAACGATGGTGGAGGCCGTCCACGACGCCATGCAGGAGGAGATGCGGCGCGACTCGCGGGTTATCATCATGGGCGAGGACGTGGGCGAAGGCGGCGTGTTCCGCGCCACTCAGGGCTTCCTCGACGAGTTCGGCCCCGACCGCTGCATCGATACCCCCCTCGCCGAGTCCGCGATCGTCGGCGTCGCCATCGGCGCCTCCCTCAACGGCATCATCCCCATCGCTGAGATCGAGTTCGCCGACTTCATCCACCCGGCGATGGATCAGCTCGTCAACGAGGCCGCTCGCCTGCGTTACCGCTCCAACGGAGGATGGGGCTGCCCGATCACCGTGCGAGCGCCCTATGGCGGCGGCATCCACGGCGGCCCCTACCACTCGCAGAGCGTGGAGGCGATCTACGGCCACGTCCCCGGTCTCAAGGTCGTGTGCGTTGCCACGCCCTACGACGCCAAGGGCCTCCTCAAGTCCGCCATCCGCGACCCAGACCCCGTCATCTTCCTGGAGCACAAGAAGGCGTACCGGCTATACCGCCAGGATGTCCCCGAAGAGGACTACGCCGTGCCCATCGGCAGGGCGGAGGTGAAGCGCGAAGGCGAGGACATCACCCTCGTCACCTACGGCATGATGCTCCACCATTCCCTCAAGGCCGCCGAGACCGTGCAGGCGGAAGACGGCGTCAGCGTGGAGGTGATCGACCTGCGCACCATCTCGCCGCTGGACAAGGAGACCGTCCTCAAGTCCGTGGAGAAGACGGGCAAGGCGCTGGTGGTGTACGAGGACAACCTGACCGGTGGCTTCGGCGCCGAGGTTGCTGCTATCATCGCCCAGGAGGCGTTCGACTCCCTGGACGGCCCGGTGACCCGGCTGGCCTCCCCGGACGTGCCTGTCTCGCCATACGCCGGCGTCCTGGAAGAGTACGTGCTCCCCAACCCGGAGAAGATTGCGAAAGCGATCCGAGACCTCGCCGCCTACTAGTGCTCGGTTGTGGCAAATAGCGCACGAGCTGAGATTCTTCTCCGCCTGCGGCGGATCAGAATGACAATTGCGGGCACTGTCACCCTGAGCGAAGCGAAGGGTCTCGCAGAACTGATCAGCGATAGGGGGCGCTCATGACCACTATGCTCACGATGCCCGAAGTGGGTGAGACCGTCACGGAGGGCACCATCGAGAGGTGGCTCAAGAAGCCGGGCGATCACGTAGACAAGTACGAGCCCATCGTCGAGATCAACACCGACAAGGTCAACGTGGAGATCCCATCTCCCGTCTCTGGCACCGTGAAGGAGCTCCTCGTGGAAGAGGGCGCCGTGGTCGCCGTCGGGGCGCCCCTCGCCATCATCGAGGAGGTCGCCGCCGAGGCACCGGTGGAGGCCCCGCCAGCGGAGGCGGAGCGGCCGCCGGCGGAGGCTCCTCCTCGCGCGGCTGCCCCGGCCGGCCCCCCGACGCGCCGCCGCGCTACGCCTCGCGTCCGCAGGCTGGCCGAGCAGCTCGGCGTGGAGTTATCGCTGGTGGAGGGCAGTGGTCCCCAGGGTCGCGTCCTGGAGGAGGACGTCCGCGCCTTCGCCGAGGGCGGGCAGAAGCCTCTGGTGGGGCCGCCGCCCGCCGCTCGGGTGGAGCAGGAGGAGGAGGCGCTTCCCCTCACCGCCGTCCGCCGCACCATCGCCCAGCGGATGGCGGCGTCTAAGTTCAGCGCGCCTCACGCCTGGCTGGTGATGGAGGCCGACGTGACTGGCCTCGTCCGCCTGCGCCAGGGTCAGCGGGAGGCTTTTCGACAACGGGAAGGCGTCGATCTCACCTACCTGCCGTTCGTTGCCGCCGCCGCCGCCCAGGGACTGCGCGAGCACCCGCCGCTCAACGCCTCCTGGGCTGAGGATAAGGTCGTCCTCAAGAAGCGTATCCACATCGGCATCGCCGTGGCCACCGAGCAGGGCCTCCTCGTCCCCGTCGTCCACGACGCCGACCGGCTGGGCATCCCCGACCTGGCCCGTGCCATCCATGACGTCTCCGAGCGGGCCCGCGCCGGCAAGCTGAAGCTGGAGGACGTTCAGGGAGGCACCTTCACCGTGGACAACACCGGCTGGTTCGGCTCCATTATCAGCATGCCCATCATCAACCAGGGCCAGGCGGCCATCCTAGCTCTGGAGGCCGTCACCAAACGCCCCGTCGTCCTGGACGACGATGCCATCGCCGTGCGCTCCATGGTTAACCTCTTCCTCTCCTTCGACCACCGCATCCTGGACGGCGCCCAGGCCGGCGACTTCATCCGCTCAGTCGTCCAGCGCCTTGAAGCATATGGGCCTGACACGCCCCTGCCGTGAGCGGGTCGTGTCCCCCCTGCCGCGCCCTCTGGTTGGGCCGAGTCGATTACGGCCGAGCTTGGGCCCTTCAGCGGGACATGGCCCTCCGCCGTGCCCGCGACGAGACTGAGGACACGCTACTGCTGCTGGAGCACCCGCCGGTGTACACCGCCGGCCGCCGCACCGTGGGAAAGCACCTCCTGGTGCCACCGGAGACCCTGGGAGCGCCGCTGCTGACGGTGGATCGCGGCGGCGATGTCACCTTCCACGGCCCCGGCCAGCTCATCGCCTACCCGATCATCGCCCTGGAAGGTCAGACCCGCGGCGTCCAGGCCTACGTCCGCGCCCTGGAGGAGATAATCATCCGCACCTTGGCTGGCTACGACATCGAGGCCGGGCGGGAGCAGGGGCTCACCGGCGTCTGGGCGGGCCGCGACAAGATAGCCGCCATCGGTGTCCGGGTGAGCCGGCCGGGCGGAGCGGCGGGCGGCTGGGTCACCAGCCACGGCGCCGCCCTCAACGTCAGCGTGGACCTGGACTGGTTCCGGCGCATCATCCCCTGCGGCGTCGCCGGCCGCGGCGTCACCTCCATGGGGCGGGTGCTGGGATATGACGTACCCCTGACGCAAGTGGCCGAGCGCCTGGCCGGCGAGTTCGCCTCCGTATTCGGTCGAAGCGTCGCGCCGCTGGTCCTGGGGTCTGCGCCGGCCGCCGCCTCGTTGCCTCTCAGGACCACGACCGATAGAATGATAGGGGCCTGACGGTTATCGACCGTCGCTTTTCCTCGAAGTCCCGACAATTCCACAGGAGCTATCTCATGACGGTGGAACATACGCGCACGGAAGAGGACGTGGACACCTCCGCGGCTGGCTCTTCCATCATCCAGGCGTCCGACGTGGTGAAGACGTACGACACAGGGAGGGTGAAGGTGGAGGCGCTGCGCGGCATCAGCCTGACGATAGAGCGAGGGGAGATGGTGGCGATCATGGGGCCGTCCGGTTGCGGCAAGACCACCCTTCTCAACTGCCTCAGCGGGCTGGACGACATCGACTCCGGCCGGGTGTCCGTGGACGGCACGGACCTGAGCACCATGTCCGACAACGAGAAGACGGAG
>DAOUMF010000098.1:0-15920 GCA_034411955.1 Dehalococcoidia bacterium | reverse complement strand
CATCAGGATCGCCGGACAGGGTCATTCAGGGGCAGAACAGACGGCCGTGGTTGACCAGATTCTTGGCCAGCCCACTCTGAACCTCCTCCACTATCTCCGACATGGGGAAGAACTCGTACGGGCCTTTCTCCACGTAGCGTTCTGACATCCGCTTGGCGCGGGCCAGCGCCTCCTCGAAAGTGATCTCCTTGGCCATCACTAGTCCTCCCGGCTCTTTGGGGCCGTACGATGTCCAGTCTACGCTGGAGGGAGCGGCGTCATCAAACCCACGTGGAGGTGAGGCCGTCGCCCGGAGTGATAGTTACGCATTTCACTTGACACTCTGTCCGGCTGGCAAATACAATGGCACGCGAACGCCAATTTCACGTCTGGAGGGATGTGCTTGTCTGAAGTCAAGATTGGGGCACACGAGAGCTTCGAGCAGGCGCTGAAGCGGTTCAACAAGCTGGTCCAGCAGACCGGCATCCTGGCTGAGGCCCGCCGCCGAGAGCACTTTGAACCGCCTAGCGTCAGGCGCAAGAAGAAAGCCGCCGCCAAGCGCCGCAAGAGCCTCAAGAACAGTCATCGTAGCTGATACCATCTAGCTGGCACCTGACAGCGCAGGACCCTCCATGTCCCTCAAAGAGCAACTGGCGAACGACCTCAAGGACGCCATCCGCCAAAGGGACGAAGCCCGCAAGGTCGCTATCCGCATGGCCACCTGGGCGATCAAGAACGCCGAGGTGGACAAGGGCGCTGCCCTGAGCGACGCCGACGTGCTGGGCCTCCTCGGCAAGGAGGTCAAGCAGCGCCGAGAAAGCATCCGGGAATTCGAAAAGGGGGGCCGGCAAGACCTGGTGGCCAAAGAACAGGCCGAGATGACGGTTCTCCAGACCTATCTACCGCCCCAGATGAGCCGCGAGGAGATAGTCCAGGCCGCCCGGGAGGTCGTCTCCGAGGTGGGCGCCAGCGGCCCCGGCGACAAGGGCAAGGTCATGCCCGTCCTCATCAAGCGTCTCGCCGGACGCGCCGAAGGCCGGGAGATCAACGAGGTAGTGACGGAGATCCTGGCTTCCCTGTAGCAGTCCCCATAGGCTTTCGCCGAAACGCATCGCCGTGTTAGCGCGTCGTTTTTCTCAGCACCAGCGTTTGCTATGATGAACTGGAGCCTCCTCAAAGGCGGAGGGCACGTATGATAGGCAGGTACGCCAGGCGCACGGTCTCTCCCCTGCGGGCCACCCTGTTCGCGGTAGGCTTGGGTGTTGCCCTCATCTTCGTAATTGCCCCCTCCCTGCCGGGCAGCTCTCAGGTGGGCGACCGCCTGGTCGAGAACCACCTGACCGGGGAGGATGTGGCGGCGGCGGTGATGATATCGCTGTTAGCCGGCGGTGCCCTGGGCCTCTACCTCTACCTGTTCCAGCCGCGAGAGCTAAACACAGTAGCGCGGCTGTTCTTGCTCGCCTTGCTGGTCATCCTTTGGGTGGCCGCTGCCAAGTTTTTCCTCTCCATCACTCTGCCAGACGACGAGCGGCTGTACCTATCCTATATGCTGCCGGTGGCCGCCGCGCCTATGGTCATCGCTACCCTGCTGGACGCCGGCCTGGCCGTGGCGGTGGCGGCGCTGCTGGCCATCCTCACCGCCTTCGTCGGCTTCTACCTCCCTGACGCCCGCGAGGCGCTGGCTAGGCACCCTCTGGACGCCTTCCAGATGACGACGGCGTTCCTCTTGGGTGGGCTGGTGGGCATCTTCGCCGTCCACCGCGCCGAGCGGATGAACCGCTACCTCATGGCGGGGAGCGTGGTCACCGTGGTCTCCTTCATCGTCCTGCTCTCTTTCTGGCTGCTGTCCGGCGAGCGCGAGGCGGCGGACCCGGTGTGGATGATCGTGGCCACCGGCCTCGGTGGCCTCCTTTCGGCCGTCGTCGTCGTGGGCGCGACGGTCATACTGGGCTTGATGTTCGGCATCACCACTCGCATGCAACTCATGGAGTTGGCTCAGCTCAACCACCCCCTGCTGCGACGGCTCCAGGAGCAGGCCCCGGGAACCTTCCACCACAGCGTGATCGTCGGCAACCTGGCCGAAAGGGCGGCCGACCTGGCCGGCGCCGACTCGCTGCTGGTGAGAGTGGGCTGCTACTTCCACGACATCGGCAAGGTGGCCAAGCCCGTGTACTACATCGAGAACCAAGTGCAGGGTGAGAACCCCCATGACAAGCTGGCGGCGGCCTCCAGCGCCAAGGTAGTCGCTGACCACGTCCACACCGGCGTGGAGCTGGCCAAGCGTCACCGCGTACCGGCCCGGGTGCGTGCCTTCATCGCGGAGCACCACGGCACGCGTTTGGTGACCTATTTCTACCGCAAGGCGGCCGCCGACGACGCTACGACGGACCCCAAGAAGTTCCGTTATCCTGGTCCCAGGCCCCAGAGCAAAGAGACCGCCATCGTCATGCTGGCCGACTCCGTGGAGGCGGTCGTCCGCTCCAGCCGTGACCGCTCGGCGGAGCGCATCGACTCGCTGGTGGAGGCGGTCATCGCTGAGCGGGTGGCCGAAGGCCAACTGGAAGAGTGCGACCTGACCCTACGTGATCTGAAGACCATCTCCGAATCGTTTAAGTCAACACTGCGTGGTGTGTACCACCCGCGCATCGACTACCCCGCGCCTATGGCGGCGGAGCGGGCCGCCGTCGCAGCCGTGGGACGCACCCCGGAGCCCCTGGCTGGCCCCATGGACGGCACCGCCCCGCCCCTGGAGATCGAGCGGCCGGGTCGCTGAGCCGGCTGACGGGCTTGACCGCCGACTGAAGCCTGCCTGCCGGTAGGCATGGTCGGCGGCACCATGCGAATGTAGCGGAGGCCTTCAGGCCTCCAGCCGCTGGTGGCGACCTGAAGGTCGCCGCTACATGCTCTTCGGGCGCGCTGTGTCGGCTTCATCGTGCTGGGGCTGCTTCTCCCAATACTCCGCGAAGCGCGCCATGGCCCGCACAGCCCGCTCCACGCTGGGGAACAGGGCCAGCCCGGCCCCCGTCAGCTTCTCCCGCGCTCCTGACACCAGACGCCACGGCCCCTCGTCCGCGTAGTCGGCGGGGCCGAGGACGACGGCCAGGGGCTTGCGGGTGCGGCTGCCCACCCGGACGAACCGCTCCGGTATGCGGGCCAGCAGCGCCTCCGCGTTGGGCCGGCCAAGGGCCCACGCCTCGCCCACGTTGGCCAGCAGTAGGTCGATGCCGGGGCTTTCGTCCATCCACTCCAGCACCTGTGTCCCTCCCAGGCCGCTGCCGGCGAGGATCGACTGGTCTACGGGGTTGGTGATCCAGCCGGCCAGCTCGGGGGCCCTCTCGGCGATGCGGCGCCCTACGTCCTCGGGCAGGGGTGGGACGCTGAGCCCCAGCTCCTCGCACAGGTCGGCCGTGAGCACCGAGCGGCCGCCTCCGCCGCCCACCATGCCCAGACGCTGGCCCGTGCCCGGCCGCATGTAGGCGAAGGCGATGAGCATGTCTATGAACTCCTCTACCGTGCCCACAGCCAGCGCTCCCGCCTGGGTGACCGCGGCGTCCCAGACAGCCTGCTGTCCGGCTAGGGCCGCGGTGTGGGAGGCGGCGGTGCGCCATCCGGCCACGGTTCGCCCCCCCTTGAGCACCACCACCGGCTTGCGGGCCGCTGCCCCCGCCAGGGCCGCCAGGAAGCGACGGCCGTCACGAATCCCCTCTATGTAGGCCCCCACCACTGTGCTCTCCCCGTCCCCGGCGAAGTAGTCCAGGAAGTCCGCCTCGTTCAGGTCCAGGCCGTTGCCGTAGCTTACCGCCTTCGAGAAGCGCAGGCCGCGGGGTCCGCCCAGGTAGGTCAGCTCGAAAAGCAGGTTCCCGCTCTGCGATAGGAGTCCCACGTTCCCCGGCTGCCGCGGCATGTCCGCCCGGAAGGATATCCCCTGCCGTGGGTAGACCAGCCCCATGCAGTTGGGCCCGATGATCCGTACCCCCTTCTCGCGGGCGCGCTGGGCCAGCCGCCGCTCCAACTCCGCGCCCTCCTCTCGCCCCGTCTCGGAGAAGCGGGCCGTAAACAGCTGGAGAGCGCGTGCCCCCTTGTCGGCGCAGTCGTCCACCAGCTCCAGCACCGCCGAGGCGGGGATGCAGGAGATGACGTAATCGACGTCGGCGGGCACGTCCCGCAGCGAGGGGAAGGCAGGCAGTCCCAGTATCTCTTCCGTGCGGGGGTTCACCGGATAGATGCGGCCGGAGTAGCCGAACTTCTGCAGGGAGCTGACGTAGTCGTAGCCGGGAGTGTCCGGGTTGGCGGAGGCGCCCACCACCGCGATGGAGCGCGGGTGGAGGATCGCCTCTATCTCGGCGGCGATGTCGGTGCGTGTGGTCTCGGGGTCGGGCATCGTCCTTCCGCTGCGACGGTCGCGGTCAGTTTAGCGGAAGGGAGTGGTGGCCTCAAGACTGAGGCACGCCGCCGGGGCCGATGGAGGGGAGCTCGCCGCCGCCGGAGGTCGCAAAGCCCTCGTCCACAGCGTAGCCCGGCTGCTCCTCCGGCTCGCCCACCGGCAGATCCTCTTGGGTGGGCGCCGCTGCCTGAGTGTGGATACGCTGCCAGATAAAGGAGGCGATGTGTCCGATGATGGCGGCGGCGGCCAGCGCAGCGCCAACGGCGACAATGATCGTGAAGACACGGGACAGGTCGTCGACGGTGGGGTAAAGGGCTCGGCCCGCGGCTGGGAATACGCTCCCTTCATCGTCTTTCACGTCGGCGAAGACGGTTCTCAGCACGGTGAAGGCCAGGGCAGCGGGGCCTATCCCCACAACCAGGGCGAGGCCGGGGCTGCCCAGGCGGCCGAAGCCGCGGCTCAGCAGCACCAGTACCGCTAGTAGCGCCGCCGCTACAAGAGACAGGCCCAGGACGAAGGGACGGAGCCCAGCGTGTGTCTCCTGGGTGAACAGGCCCAGAGGCCCAAGGGGGAGGCCATCCCCTTCGCCGTCTGTCGGTGGCTGGTCAGCGGAGGGGCCCGCTTCCTCCTTCGGCTGTTTGTCATGGAAGTAGCCCTCGCCGGCCTCGACGCCCCCGAAGTAGATGATGTCGGCGAGGCGGTCGGACGCCTTCTCCAGCATCTCCTCCTTGCTGAGGCCTGCGGTCTCTTCACCCGTCAGAGGCAGGATCAACTCGTTGACCTGCACTTCGGCTTTTGGGCTGGCTTGTGCGGCCTCTTGCAGCTCTGCGAACGTCTCGTCGTCCACCATCTCCTCGGCCAGGGCGTCAATCACCGAAGCCGCGGTGCCGCTGGCGGGCTCCTGGGCGGTGATGCGGTGCAAACTGAACACGATGGAAGCGACAACCGCGCTGAGGACGAAGAGTATCGCCACCGCCCACTTGGCGTCCAGCCGCCAGGAATGTCTCACGTTCGATGCCTTTCCTTGAGATCCCTGAATGCTTAGACGCCTGCCCAGAGGCGCCGCGTTACACACGGGTCCTGGTGTGGTATAAAGTGCGCAGAAATGCCGCTTCGCTTCGCCGTCGTCGTATTCCCCGGCACCTGGAGCGATCACGACACCCACTACGCGTTGTCCGGCGTACTGGGCCAGGAGGCGGACCTCGTCTGGCACCGGGAGCGTGACCTCTCCCGCTACGACGTGGTGGTACTGCCAGGAGGGTTCTCTTACGGGGACTACCTGCGGGCGGGGGCCATCAGCCGCTTCTCGCCGGTGATGGAGGCGGTGGCCGCCCACGCCGAGGCGGGCAAGCCCCTCATCGGTATCTGCAACGGCTTCCAGGTCCTGTGCGAGGCGCACTTGCTGCCCGGCGCCCTCATGCGCAACGAATCGCTCCAGTACCGCTGCGTCTGGGTGCACCTCAGGGTGGAGAACGCCCAGACACCCTTTACCCGGGCCTGTCGGCCTGGCCAGGTCTTGCGGGTGCCCATCTCCCACGGCGAGGGCCGCTACGTGGCCGACGAGGAGACCCTGGCCGAACTGGAGTCCTCCGGTCGGGTGGCGTTCCGCTACTGCTCCCCTGATGGTGAGGTGACGGCGGAGGCCAACCCGAACGGCAGCGTGAACAACATCGCGGGCATCGTGAGCGAGCGTGGGAACGTGCTGGGGATGATGCCCCACCCGGAGCGGGCCTGCGAGCCGCTCATGGGGAGCGAGGACGGCCTGGCGCTGTGGCTGTCGCTGCTGGACTGGGCGAAGGTAGGAGCCTAGTAAGGATTTGGCGATGTTCGCCATATTCGTAGGTTTCGGCATCCTCTGGCTGGCCCTGGCCACGTGGGTCTACTTCGACGCCACGGAGCGGGGCAAGCCATCTATCGTGTGGGCGGGCGCGGTCCTCTTGCTGCCGTGGCTAGGAGTGGTCGTCCTCATCCTGTATCTGATCTTTCGCGACACCGGGCAGCGCGTGCAGGTGCCCCCTGGCGGAGGGCGGAGGCAGTACATGTACATTGTGAGCTTCGCCGGCCTGTCTACTCTGATAGTGGGCTTGACCATTCTCCTGACCACGACGATCATTCGCGTCATATCGGAGGACGCCATCAGCGGTGACGGATACCGCCAGGCCTTGGCCTCGTCCATCGCCGCCATCATAGTCGGCGTGGCGGTCTGGTCGACGCACTGGTTCCGGGCCGAGCGCCACGTCGCGTCTATGTCCGAGGACGAGGGGTTCCGGGCCACCTTCTTCCTCCACCGGGCGCACCTATACACCGTGTTCGGTCTGTCGTGGATCATCGTCTTCATAGCCGGGCTTTGGCTGCTTGGGGGCGGGCTGGCGGACGCCTTCGGTGTCGAGAACGTGGAGCTTGAGGCTTGGGTTCCGGCTCTGGGGCCGGCGCTGATCGCCCTGCTGGTGATCGCCTTCCACTACCTGGCCAGCTTCGAGACGCCCCAGTTCAAGCAACTGCTCGCCCGCTTCGACACGATTCCACCGCCACCTCTCATAGGGGCCGCTGTGGCGCCCGCGGCTGTGGTCGGCGCTCCGGCGTCCGCCAGCCCCGAAGCGGTTCAGCCTTCTTCGCCGCCGGCCACGGCCCCGCCTGGGGGAGGGCGGTACTGCACGCGCTGCGGCGCCCAGGCCGCGCCCGAGGATGCTTTCTGCAGCTCCTGCGGCGCTGCCCTGCGGCCAGCCGCGGGCCCCGCTCGATGACCGAAGGCACTGGCCTGAGGAGGTGACTAATGCTGTTTGAGCCGACCGCGGCTGCACCCTTCCCGATCCGTCTGGAGGCGGACTACCCGGAGCGTCTCTCCCGCCTCAGCACCCTCTTCCGGATCATTCTCGCTATTCCTGTCCTCATTGTCGTCAGTCTACTGGGACAGGGCCTGGGACAGGGCCTCATTTGGGTCTACTGGATCGCCATACTGGTGCGTGGACGGCCGGTCCGCTGGCTGTTCGACGCCAACGTCGCCATCCAGCGGTTCACCCTCCGCGCATACGCCTACTTCCTTCTCCTCACGGACCGCTATCCCCCGTTCGACGGCGAGTGGTCGGTTCGCTACGAGGTGGAGTATGCGCAGCGGCTCTCCCGCTGGCGGTTGGTCATCTGGAAGACGGTTACGGTTATCCCCCACGCCATTCTCCTGGCCTTGGCGGCTATTGCCGTCACGTTGGTGGTGGTCATCGCTTGGTTCGCTGTGTTGTTCACCGGTCGCTACCCGCGGGGGCTGCACTCCTTCGTCTCGGGGTGGCTCCGCTGGTCGGCGCGAGCCTCGGCCTACTGGGTCTCGCTCACCGATGAGTTCCCGTCGTTCAGCGTGGCGGCGGACGCGGGGCCCGCCCACTTCAGCAGCTACGTCATATCTGCCATTTTCGGCTGGCTCATCGTGCTCGCCTGGGTCGGCGGCATCACCGCTGTGGTAGCCTGGCCGGGGGAGACGAAGGAGGTTACGGTCTCCTATCAGCAACTGCTCCAGGGTGAGCGCTCCGCGGCGGTAGAGGTGTCCGACGTGGAGGTAGTGATGCTGGGGGTGGGGGAATTCCCTGCTCAGCCGGAAGCCTTTCTGCAGCCGGAGAAGGGCGAGCGCTTTGTCATGTTCGGGCTACAGTTGACGAACGGGAGCGATTTCGGCGCACGGGTAGACAAGGGCGACTTCCACCTGACGGACTCCTTGGGCAAGCGCCAGGGTCCGTTCCTAGTGACCGTTGACGGCCGGTTCGCGCCACGCGAGATCTTAGCCGGCAAGGAAGGGATCGTGGCGGTAATGTTCGACGTGGACGAGGACGCCCAGCCCAAAGAGCTGAAATACAACGCCAGCTTCGGCTTCAAGCAGAGGGTGAAGTTCACGTTCGAGTAGCTGGCGACTAGCCTGAGAAGGGAGGCAGGTCATGTCCGCAGAAGCCACGATCGCAGGGGCGCCGGGCTATCCCCTGCGCTACGACGTCGAGTACGCCGAGGAGCTGTCCCGCTGGCTCATCTTCGTCAAGTGGCTGCTGGCTGTTCCGCACTTCATCATCCTGTATCTGGCAACGGCCGGGAACTTACCGATCGCTGCCTTCCTGACCATCCTGTTCCGCAGGAAATACCCACGCTGGTGGTTCGATTTTCTGGTCAATTTCCTACGGTACAACTATCGGATCTACGCCTATCTGGGGTTGTTGCGGGATGAATATCCCGCTCTTGAAGAGGAGCAGTCCGTTCACCTGGATGTAGACTATCCTCCGGCCCTGAACAGATGGCTTCCGCTCGTGAAATGGCTGCTGGCCATCCCCCACATCATCGTGCTGCTCTTCCTGTTCATCGGGGCGTTCGTAGCGTTGGTCATCGCCTGGTTCGCCATCCTGTTTACCAAGCGCTTCCCGCGCGGCCTGTTCGACTTCGTGGTGGGGGTCAACCGCTGGGGCCTTCGCGTCAACGCGTACGCGTTCTACCTCTTCACGGACGAGTATCCGCCCTTCAGTCTCCGGTAGCCGCCGGCTTCTGGTGAGATGACGCAGGCGCTCGCCATGGGCCAGACTGCCGCCGCACCATCTCGTGCGGCGCTGGGCTGTTGTGAGGCAGCGCCTGCTGGCGCGTCGCTGTCAACGGGTGGATGATGACTCTGGAGGGAAAGTAAGGTCGCTGTGGGCTACCCTGTCACCCTTGGGTATCCTATCTCCTACTCCGTCGCGTATCCGGAAAGGCTCTCGCGACGGAAGGGCGTCCAGCGGGCGCTCGGCGCCCTCGTCACCTGGATCGTGCCGGCGGGACTGGGATACGTGAGCGCCGTGTTCTATCTCTGGCTGCCGGTGATCATCGGCTCCCTGATCGCCGTTGGGGTCATCGGCTTGCCGCTGGCCGTGGCGACTCGTATCCGGGGCAAGGGGTTGCAGCGCTTCCTGGCGGAGGACAGCCCAGCCTTGGAGCGCCATGCCCAGTACGCGATCGCCTCGGCCTCCTACGCCCTGTTCCTGACCGACGCTTCGCCCAGGCAGGCGATAGGCCGCTCGGTACGGCTGGAGATCAGGCACGGAGGCGACTTCGGCTGGCTCCGGGCCGCAGTCACTCCCGTCTTGTTGTTGCCACATATCCTGCTGCTCGCCCTGTTCGCCTTTGCGTTCATGATCATCGTTCCCGTGAGCGCTGTCTCTGCCATCGTTCTTGAGCGCTACCCCCGCTTCTTCTTTGTGTTCACAGCGGGCTATCTGCGCTGGATCACTCGTGCTTTGGGCTACTGGCTATCGCTCACCGATCGATATCCGCCCTTCTCTTTTGGGGAGGAGGCATAGGCGTGGCCGAGACCGGCTGTCGAATGCGTCGATTCGCTGTGCTACGATGGCGTTGACCCTATGGCCGTAGACCAGCGCGCCCTGGACTCCATCGCTCTCAGCCGCGACGAGTACGACCTCATCGTCTCTCGGTTGGGCCGTGAGCCCACCGAAGTGGAGCTGGGGATGTTCGGCGCCCTCTGGAGCGAGCACTGCGGCTATAAGAACTCGCGCCCCCTCCTGCGCCAGCTCCCCGGCGAGAGCCCCTACGTGCTCACCCGCCGCGGCGCCGAGAACGCCGGCGCCGTCGACGTTGGTGACGGCATGTGTGTTGTGATGAAGATCGAGTCCCACAACCACCCCTCGGCCATCGAGCCGTACCAGGGGGCGGCCACGGGGGTCGGCGGCATCGTGCGGGACATCTTCGCCATGGGGGCGCGGCCCATCGCCATCCTCGACTCCCTCCGCTTCGGGCCCCTGGAGGAGCCCCACAACCGCTATCTGTTCAGCGGCGTGGTTGGCGGCATCGGCGGCTACGGCAACTGCCTGGGCATCCCCACCGTCGGCGGCGAGGTGGTCTTCGAGGATGCATACTCGGCCAACCCACTCATAAACGCCATGTGCGTGGGCGTCGCCCCCATCGAGAAGCTGGTCAGCGGCAAGGCTGAAGGCGAAGGTAACCTGCTGATGCTGGCGGGCGCTGACACCGGCCGCGACGGCATCCACGGTGCCTCCGGCCTGGCCTCCCGCACCGATCCCCAGGCCCGCTTCGACGAACTGCGGCCCGCCGTACAGGTGGGCAACCCCTTCCTGGAGAAGATGCTCCTGGAGGCTTGCCTCGATCTGGCCGGTAACCACGCCGACTGGATCACCGGCATCGAGGACCTGGGCGCCGCCGGGCTCACCTCCGCCTGCCTGGAGGCCGCCTCCCGCGGCGACTCCGGCCTCCGCATCGACGTGGCCAAGGTGCCCCGCCGCGAGGAGGGGATGACCCCCTACGAGGTCATGATCTCCGAGTCCCAGGAGCGCATGCTGGCCATCGTCCGAAAGGGACACGTGGACGACGTGGGGGCCCTGTTCGAGCGTTGGGAGGTCCCCTGGACCATCATCGGTGAGGTGACGGCGGACGGCCGCGCCCGCATCTACGACGGCGATCATCTGGAGGCTGACGTCCCCGTCGAACTGGTGGTAGAGGCCCCCCAGTACACGAGGGAGCCCGTGCGGCCGCCGGAGCTGGACGAGATGCAGTCCCTGGACCTCGCGGCCCTGCCGGATGTGGCTGATGCTGGCTCGGCCCTGCTGCGACTGCTGGCTTCGCCCAACATCGCCTCCAAGCGATGGGTCTACCGACAGTACGACCAGAGCGTGCTGACGAATACCGTGCTGGAGGCCGGGGTGGACGCCGCCGTCCTGCGGATCAAAGGGACGGACAGGGGCATCGCCGTCGCCACCGACGGCAGCGGGCGCTACTGCCACGTCAGTCCCGGCGCCGGCGGCGCCATCGCCGTGGCCGAGGCGGCCCGCAATGTGGTCTGTGTGGGCGCCCAGCCCGTAGCCCTCACCGACTGCCTGAACTTCGGCAACCCGGAGCGTCCGGATGTCTACTACGCGATGGGGGAGGTGATCCAGGGTATGGCCGCCGCCTGTGCCGCCCTGGGGACGCCCGTCATCTCTGGCAACGTTAGCCTGTACAACGAGACCGGCGAGCAAGCGGTGTACCCTACGCCGGTGGTCGGTATGCTGGGCCTCCTGGACGACGTCGCCAAGTACTGCCGCCCCGGCCTCACCAGCGAGGGAGACGAGGTGTTCCTCCTGGGCGGCGCCCTTGAGCAGCCGGCCGTCGCCTTGGCGGCTGGCGAGTACCTACGGCTGCAGCACGGCCTCCTGGGCGGCCGCCTGGAGATCGACCTGGACCTTGAGGCGCGGGTGCAGCGGGCGGCCCTGGCGGCCATCCGACAGGGGATAGCCACCGCCTGCCACGACTGCTCCGACGGCGGCCTGGCTGTGGCCCTCGCTGAGATGTGTCTGGAGGGCGGCCCTTCGACAGGGCTCAGGGCAGGCCTGGGTCTCGACGCGGCGATGGCCCCCGCGGTGCAGCGCCTGGACGCCGCCCTGTTCGGGGAGGCCCAGTCGCGCATCCTGGTGGCGGTCCCCGCGGCACGGCGAGAGGAACTGATGGCCATCGCTCAGGCGATGAACGTCCCCTTCGCCTTCGTCGGGCGCGCCGGGGGCGACCGCCTGCGTCTGTGGTCGCTGGAACTCTCGCTTTCGGAGCTGCGCGACGCCTACGAGGGCGGGCTGGAGCGCGCGCTGGAGGGGTAGCGGACCGGTATTCCGCTCATGGTGAGCCTGTCGAACCATGAGCGGCGAAGGACAGGGCGGTGACTTGACGCTAGCGCACATCCGTTCTAGAATCGCTTTGTGGACGAAATGTCGATGAAAGTTGTGGATAAGCCTCTTGCCCATGCAAGCGCGCCGCCCCCTATGATTAGCCAGTGAGGAGAGCCGCATGAAAGTCGTCTTCATGGAGGAGGTCGAAGGCACCGCCCGCGTGGGTGAGATCAAGAACGTCGCCGACGGCTTCGCCCGCAACTACCTGCTGCCGCGAAGGCTGGCCGCCCCGGCCACCGATCACTACGTCGCCATCGCCCAGGCTCGCGCCGAGAAGGAGGCCCGCCGCCAGGCCAGGCTGGACGAAGAGGCTAGCGCCTACCTGTTGCCCAAGATGGAGGGGGCCTCCGTCGCCATCGAGGTGCGCGTGGGCGAGCAGGGCAAGCTGTTCGGCTCCGTCACCGGCCGCGACATCGCCGGGGCGCTTCAGGAGGCCACCGGCGTGGAGCTGGAGCACAGGCAGGTGGAGCTGCACGAGCCCATCCGCGAGCTCGGGTCTCATGAAGTGACGGTGAAGCTGACCCGCAACGTCGAAGTCCAGGTCGTGGTCAACGTCGAGCCGCTGGGAGGCATGCCGGAGGGCGAGGCCGCGGAGGCCGAGGCGGAGGAGAAGGCTGAGGCTGCTCCAGAGGTGGAGGCGGGACTGGAGGCGGAAGCGGTGGTGGAGGCGGAGGCGGAAGAGGCGCCCACGGAGGAGGAGCCCACGGAGGAGGAGCCGAAGGCCGAGGTCGAGGTTGAGGCAGAAGAGGAACCGCCGGAGGCTGAAGCAGCGCTGGAAGAGGCGCCTGTGGAAGAGGAACCGGAGGCTGAGGTCGAAGCTGGGGCGGAGGCTGAAGAGGAACCGGCGGAGGCTGAAGCAGTGGTGGAAGAGGCGCCTGTGGAAGAGGAGCCGGAGGCTGAGGTCGAAGCTGGGGCGGAGGCTGAAGAGGAACCGGCGGAGGCTGAAGCAGGGGTGGAAGAGGCGCCTGCGGAAGAGGAGCCTGTGACCGCTGAAGCGGAGGCTGAAGAGGAGCCGGCGGAGGCTGAAGCAGGGGTGGAAGAGGCGCCTGCGGAAGAGGAGCCGGAGGCCGAAGCGAAGGCCGAGCCCACAGAGGCCGAGGAGGGCGAGGAAGAGGAGACGTAGAGGCGCAGCGTCAGCCAGAGGATGATCCGCCTCAGGCGGATGCGCTCTGATGGGGGATATGGGGGAGGAGGGCACAGGACTAGTGGCGTAATCAGGCAGGTGACATGGTTGTCGAGGCCGGGCGTGCGGAGAAGCTGCCGCCCCACGATATCGAGGCAGAGGAGGCGGTCATCGCCTCCCTTCTTGTTGACCCCGAAGCCATCTACAAGATAGCCCCCATCCTCAAGCCGGAGGACTTCTTCCGCGAGCAGAACGCCTGGGCCTACGAGTCCTGCCGCGCCCTCTGGGAGCGCAACCAGTCCATCAACCAGATCACCGTCGCCCACGAGCTGGCCCGCCGCGGGCGATTGGAGGAAGTGGGCGGCGCTGCCTACCTCAGCCGGCTCGTCGCCGAGCTGCCCACCTCGGTGGGCGTGGAGCACTACGCCGGGCTAGTCCAGCGCGACTCCTCCTACCGCAAGCTGATCACCGTCGCCGGGCAGATCGCCCAAATGGCCTACCTGGCCGGCCCCGACGTGGGGGAGATCCTGGCCCGCGCCGAGACGCTCATCGCCGCCATCCGGCAGGGGGAGTCCATCCGCGACTTCGTCCACGTCAAGGAGCTGCTGGAGGGCTACCTGGCCTCCGCCGACCGGGTCACCGGAGCGGTGGCCGCCCAGGCCCGCGCCATCACCACTGGCTTCATGGACCTGGACACTCTCCTGGGCGGCCTCAAGCGCGCGGACCTCATTGTGGTGGCGGCTCGCCCCGCCGTCGGCAAGACCTCCCTGGCCATGAACTTCGCCCGCAACGCCGCGGCGCGGCAGCAGGCCACCGTGGGCGTCTTCTCGGTGGAGATGGCCAAGGAGCAGCTCGTGCAGAGGCTCCTGGCCGCCGAGGCCGGCGTGGACTCCACCCGCCTCGGCTTCGGCATGCACTCCGACCGCGAGCAGGCGCGGATAGTCAACGCCCTGGGCGTCCTGTCGGATCTCAACATCTACATTGACGACACAGCGATGCTGACGGTGGCCGAGATGCGGGCCAAGGCCCGCCGCCTCCACCTGGAGCGGGGCCTGGACCTACTCATCGTCGACCACCTCCAGCTCATGCACGGCGGCATGCGCCACGACAACCGCGTCCAGGAGGTGAGCTACATCAGCCGCTCCCTCAAGGAGCTGGCCCGCGACCTGGACGTCCCGGTCATCGCCTGCTCCCAGCTCTCGCGGGCCCCCGAGGCGAGGCCCACCCATATCCCCCAACTCTCCGACCTGCGCGACTCCGGCAGCATCGAACAGGACGCCGACGTGGTGATGTTCATCTACCGTGAGGAGAAGCACATCAGCCGCGAGGAGTGGCAACGCCAGCATCCCGACCGGACCGCCGAGAGCTACCCGGCGGGGATCGCCCAGATCATCGTCGCCAAGCATCGCAACGGGCCCTCGGACACCATTCACCTCCGCTTCCGCGACAGGATCGCCCGATTCGAGGACCTGCTGGTCAGGGAGGCCGGGGAGTGGGAAGAAGAGGACTAGGCGTGTCCCGCCTGGCCCCCAGCCCCGACCAGTTCGCTGGCTTCCCTACCTCGGCGCGCGCGACGCCGGTCCCTAACCTGTTCTTCGCCCGACTGTTGCCCCGCATCGAGACGGTGGAGGAGATGCTGGTCACGCTGTACTTCTTCTACGCCCAGGGGCTGGCGCCGCAGGCGGGTCGCCGTCGCCGCTCGCCTCCCTTCCTCACCCGCCGCGAGTTGGCCGCCGACGCCACCCTGGCGCGCGCGCTGGCCAACCTCTGCGCCGTGCCTGCCGGCAGGCAGGACGACGACGGCGAGGCGCTGGATCGCGGCCTCGCCCTGGCCCTGGAGCGGGGCTCCCTTCTGCGCGTCGAGGCCAGGGCCGAGGGCCTCAGCGAGGAGCTGTACCTGCTGGCCACCCCCTACAACCGCCGCGCTGTGCCGGGCCTGGCGGGGGAGGACCTGCCGCTGGAGGAGCCCCTGCCCCCGGCCGCGCCCGCGGAGCCGGCCAACATCTTCGCCCTGTACGAGGAGAACGTCGGCGCCATCACCCCCCTCATCGCCGACGACCTGAAGGACGCCGAGGAGCGCTATCCCCCCCAGTGGGTCGAGGCGGCGTTCCGGGAGGCGGTGAGCCTGAACAAGCGCAACTGGCGCTACGTCCACTCGATCCTCAGGCGCTGGGAAGCGGAGGGCCCGGACTATGAAGAGGCTGGACGAGATCCTGAAACAGACTGGCTGGAACGCCGCTACGCCCGTGGCAAGCGCGGCGCCGGTCGGCTCCGCTGACGAGCCCGAATCCGCCGAAGGCGGATGCCCCCAGTGCGGCGGCGCAGGCTTTGTGCGCAAGACTGTCCGCCTGGGCCACCCCGACTTCGGCAAGGCGTTCCCCTGCCGTTGCACCGAGGATGAGGACGCTGACCAGCGGCTGGCCCGCCTCCAGCGCTACAGCAACCTGGGCGCCCTGCTCCGGCTCACCTTCGACAACCTGATGGCGCGGGGCCGAAGCCCCGGGCCGCAGGAACAGGAGCGCTTCGCGGCGGCGGTGGCCGCCGCCCCCCGGTTCGCCGACGAGCCCTCCGGCTGGCTGGTGTTCAGCGGGCCCAGCGGCTGCGGCAAGACTCACCTCGCCGCCGCCATCGCCAACCGTTGCATAGAGCAGGGCCGCCCCGCCCTGTTCATGGTGGTGTCCGACCTCCTGGACCACCTGCGGGCCGCCTACCGGCCGGACAGCGAGATCGGCTACGACGAGCTGTTCGAGCTGGTGCGCAGCGC
>DAOUMF010000097.1:0-6844 GCA_034411955.1 Dehalococcoidia bacterium | reverse complement strand
GTGGTGATCATGACCTCCACCCTGGGCACGGAGGAGTTTCAGCGGCCGTCGCTGGGTTTCGTCCCCTCAGACAAGCCCAGCAAGTCGGAGAAAGACAAGCAGAAGGGGGCGGTGGAGAAGGCGCTGCGCCAGACCTTCCGGCCGTAGCTGCTCAACCGCATCGATGAGATCATCGTCTTCGACCCGCTGACGGAGGACGACCTGAAGCAGATCGTGGGGTTGCTGCTCAGCGATGTGCGAGAGCGCCTGGCCGAGCGCCGCGTGGGGCTGGAGCTGACGGAGGCGGCCAAGGCGGAGCTGGTGAAGGAGGGGTTCGACCCGGTGTTCGGGGCGCGACCGCTGCGCCGTACCATCGAGCGGCGGGTGGCCAATCCGCTGTCCCGCCGCATCCTGGCTGGCGAGTTCGCCGAGGGCGACACGGCCCTGGTGGGCCACGCCGACGGGGAGTACACGTTCGAGAAGAAGGCCGCCGCGAAGGCGAAAGCGGCGGCGAAGGCGGGATAGACTGCTAGCCTCCGCCACCACGGGCGATCGATAAGCGCCTGCCAGTCGGCAGGCGCTTTCCATTGGTTCCGTGGACGGCCAGCGGCCGGAGGAGATGGGCAGCCGGAAGAACACAACGACGGCCGGCGCGGCCAATTCGGAGCCGCCACGGGCCGTCGCTACGGTCGACTGCCCCTAGGCCTTGGCGACGGGCTCCTTCTCGTCCCGGCGCAGGGCTGAGACGCGCTCGCGCAGGAAGGACGGGACGTTCTCCTGCACGCTCTCCACCGCCTCGCGTACCTGGCCGAAGCCGCGGCGCACAACCTCCTGGCCCTCCCGCTGGGACTCCGCCAGGTCCTCCAGCGCTTCCTGCCACAGGGCCAGCCGTCGCGACTGGCCGTTGGCTATGGCCTCGGACATGGACTCATACAGCGCGAAGATGTCGGTGGGGCGCTGCGCCCAGCCCCGCGCCACGTTCGTCCAGTCGTGGGCGCCCTGGCGGGAAGCTTCGAGGACACTGCGGGCGAACCGGTGGTAGCGTTCGTTGGCCCCCCTGATGACGTCGAAGGTGGCCTCCTGGCGTTCGATGATCGCCATGAACAGGCGGTCGATGCTGCTGCGGGCGCTCATATTCTCACTCCTTGGGGTGCTGTTATTGCGGCCACCATACATTAGACTGCGCGGCATGGGGGATGTCAACGGTGAGCCAGACCGAAACTCTGAATTCGCACACACGATTCAAGCCGGTGCCGGCAGGGCAGTGAAGGGCGCGCGGAACGGGCGCGGCGGCAGTCTGTCATAATGGAATCGTGGGGCAGGGCCGCCCCTCGGCACCGCCTGGGGAAGGGTCGGAAGTTTGGCAAGAGTCAGGCTGCGCCCCTATAATTGCAATAGAATTTTCGGGTCATTCTTTCGGATCGAAGTACACTTTGCGTATCGTCTTCGGTAGCGACGAACGGACACACCTGACCGATTTCCTGGAGCAGGAGCTGAGGAGCCGGGGTCACCAGGTGGAACTGCTGGGGCCACGGGCGGGCCTGCCGTTGCAGTGGACGGACGTGGCCCGGGCGGTGGCGGAGCGCGTGTCCTCCGCTGAGGTGGACGAGGACGTGCTCTGCTGCTGGACCGGCACCGGCGTCTCGATAGCCGCTAAGAAGGTGCCCGGGGTGCGAGCAGCCCTCTGCGGCGACGCCGAGACGGCCCGCGGCGCTCGCGCCTGGAACGACGCTAACCTGCCGCCCAGGGCGGCCTGCGCAGCACTACTGAAGCTGTGGCCGGGGAGATCCTGCAGGTCTGGTTTTCCGCCTCGCCCGACCTCAGCGAGGCGGAAAACGTGGAGAGGCTTAAGGAACTGGACAGACACTACCGGGCGCGAGAGGTCAGCGCGCCGGTAAAGGGAGACAAAAGGGGGATTTAGTTGGCAGAAGAGCGGAGGAGGAGACGGGGCCGTCGTCGTGGCCGCGGACAACCCTCAAGCGGGCCTGCCGAAGGCGGGCCGAAGGAGAGGCAGCCCGAAGTAACGGAGGAGAGCGAGGCGCCTGGCGTACTGCCCTCGCGGCTGCGGTTTCGCTTTGGGCGTCGCGGCGGCCGGGAGGAGGAGAAGGGCCGCGGCCGTCGAGGCGAGGGCCGCGACGAGCGGCCGCCCCCAGCTACCCCTGCGGACGTCTCGCCCCTCAGTTTCTGGCGCAGGGGCCGGATCCGAACCTATCGTGAACAACCAACGCCCAGGCAAACCCTGGGGCGAACGTGGCGCCGTATGCGGGGCTTGCACTTCCCGCCCTGGATGCCGGTGGCGTTCATCATCGCCATCGTCTTCGGTATCCTGGCCATTCTGTTCATCGAGCCGTGGGGCGCGGGCGACCCACCCCACATCAATGACTACTGGCAGGCCACTTACTCCGTCGATATCTGCGGCCAGCGCCAACCCCCCTTCGACGGCTGGGGGGGCGGAATTACCACCAACCGCGACGGCGTCATTCATCTCCGCCCCCGCATCGCCTCCGAGGAAGGCAGGGGTGCCCGCCTGGTCAAGTGGTTTGAGTACGGGGGCGGCAAGCTGACCCAGACGGAGATGCGCATGCCCGGCAGCCGCGAGGAGTACAAGAACGGCGACACGTGCGACGACGGCTCTGAGGCCGTGCTCCAGGTGTTCGTCATACCCGCCAACGATCCCACCGGCGTTGAGAAGAAGTTGGACGACTGGAGCGACTACATCCCCCAGAACGGCGACCAGGTACGCATCGTGTTCGGGCCAGAGGAGAAGGCCGAGGCGAGCCCGCAGGCAGAAGGGACGGCCACTCCGCAGGCGGAGGGGACGGCCACTCCGCAGGCAGAAGGGACGGCCACTCCGCAGGCAGAGGGGACGGCCACCCCAGAGCCTTAGGAGGAGGCTGACTAGGAGCCTGTGTATTTAACGGCGAAGGCCAGGCTTAAGCCCGGCCTTCGGCCTTTCGGACCAGCCGCATCGTACGCGACTAAATGGACAGGGCCCTAGGCCACCGGCCCGCGGGCCAGCAGTTCCTCGACGGCCAGGGTGTAGGGGCCCCACATGGGCTGGGGCAGCAGACAGCCGATGCCCGCCATCACCTGCTCGCGCGCCAGGCGGTCGCGCTCCCCTTTAGCGGCGGTCTCGGGCAGATCGACGAAGAACGGCGGGCCGAAGCGGGCGGTGAGGACGCCCTCCTCCTCATAGATGCCGCAGGGGAGGGTAGGGATGCCCCGCCTGTTGAGCGAGGTGAGAAACAGGCCGGTGCCGGGCATCGCTTCGATCAGGACCTCGCGCCCGACGCCCTCGGGGTACATGCCTATCGGTTCGCCCTGCTTCTCCACGACCTCCAGGATGGCGCGCATGGCCGCAGCCCGGCCCACGCGCCGCTCCGGAGAGCGGGGGACGATCACCAAGCCGTAGACGTTGGCGATGCGGCGGAACAGCCAGCGCAGCAGCCAGGTGGGCACCGGAACGAGCCCGGCCAGGCGGAAGTTGTACCACTCGCTGGTCATCAGCCAGCGCAACGTGCCCTGGCTCTGCCGCCGCTCGTAGATGGCGGTGGCGGCCAGCATGCCGCCCCACCAGACCTTCAGCCCCGGCCGTTCGTAGTGGTTGGCCACGAACACGAACGGCCCCTCCGGAGGGATGTGCTCGTCGCCGATGACCTTGGGTCTGGGCCTTGCCGTCATCAGCGTGCCCTTGGCGTCGCGCCCTAGGTCGCCCTTCCTTCCCAGGAGCATAGACAGGATGAAGCGGAGGATGTAGGAGCGGGGCAGGCGGTAGGCTTCCTCCTGCGCCGCATTCTTCCTCATGGCAGCCCAATTGTAACCGAAAGGGGCGCCTGCCCATCCTCTTGACAGGGCGTCAACGCGCCTTATACTGGTGGCGCGCTTGATGGTGTGTGGGTAGGGAGGGCAGTTGAGAGGGTGGAGGAGGAGCAAGCATGCCGGTAGTGACTATGTCCGGGACGATCGCTAGCGGTGCCCGGGAGATCGGGCGGGCAGCGGCGTCCCTGCTGGGGACCGACTACATCGACCAGCAACTGCTGGTGGACGCCGCCAGGCGCCTCGGTGTCCCCGTCGATGTCGTGGCCGACCGCGACGAGCGATGCTCCAGCCTGGGCGAGCGCCTGGCCAACATCCTGCGCGGCTTCCTGGAGCGGTCCGCCGCCGCAGGCGACCCCTTGACTGGCGCGAGCGGACTGGAGGTCCTGCTGGGCCGTAGCTACGCAGAGATGGCCCTGGAGCGGGAAGAGCCGCAGGTTAGCGACTCCCTGTACATGAAGACGATGACGGCGATCATCTGCGATCTGGGCGAGCGGGGGGACGTCGTGGTGCTGGGGCGCGGAAGCCACATGATCCTGCGCGATCTGCCGGGGGCCCTGCACGTCCTGACCCTCGCGCCCGTGGAGCTGCGCATCGAGCGCCTCGCCAAGCGTGAAGGGATATCGCTAGAGGAAGCGGAGCGACGGGTGAAGGACAGCGATCGGGCCCGTCCCGACTTCTACCGTAAGTTCTGGAAGGTGGACGTGAACGACCCGGCCCTGTACGACATCGTGCTGGAGACCTCGCGGCTGAGCTATGAGGCGGGGGCGGAACTGGTGGCGGCGGCGGCGCGGATCAGGGCGGGATCCGCCTAGGCTTCGGGCTTGTCTCCCACAGAGGCGAGCACCCCGCGCAGGTAGTCCTGCGCCCGATCCAGACGGGCCTGCATGCCCCAGGGGTTACCCGGCGCCAGGGGCAGGCCCCAGCCGCGGGCTTCCGCCCCCTCGCCTACCACTCCCAGGAAGCCGCCTACCTGGGGTGACTCCTCCCCGAAAACGGTGACTAGGACGCGGTGCGTCCCGTCCACCCACTGGCCGTAGTCGTCGGAGACGGGGCCGCGGCCGCGGAGCCGAGCCAGCATCTCTATGCGGCCTTGCAGCTTCTCTCGTGGGGAGGCCATCGCCCTGTCAGACTAGCGCAGGAGCCGACGAAGCGCAAACGCGTGGGCCGGCCGCACTTCGCCTAGAAGAACTCAGATGAATACGGCGGATAGTCCGCCGCCAGCATGCGGTCGGCCAGGGCGGCGGCCTCGGGGTTGCTGACCTCGGCCAGGCCGGAGCGGGCGGCCTCGCTTGGCCGGAGGAAGCCGTTGTACATGGCGGCGAAGGCGGCAGCGTCAGTGGACAGGTCGGGAGTGCCGTCGGCCCTGGTGGCTGCCAGCCGTCCGCCGGAACCCTCGATGCGCCAGAGCCCCCCGTTCCAGGGTGCGGAGAGATCGGCTATGTAGACGGTGAAGGAGCCTTCGGGGGCCTCTGCGGCGGGCGGCCGCGCGGCGACGGCCTTCTCCAGGTCGACGATGCGCAGCATGAAGCCGTAGTAGTGCTCCCGCTTGACCCGCCCGGGCTCGGTGATGGCGACCGTGAACGGCTCGTCGATGGGCCCGAACCAGGTGATCTCCTCCGCCAGGTCGTGGGTGAGGAGATAGCGGAGGAGCCCCAGATAGGCGGTGCTGTCCAAGGCGGCGAACTCCTGGATGGCCAGCCTGTCGGTGGGTGGGCCGTCTAGGTGCCGCTCGCGGGAGCTGAAGTACGCCAGGTAGCCGCGGGGCTGGCCCTTCCCGTCCGCCCACACGGCGACATCGTTCGGGCGGCGCTTCTCGTCGTGCAGGCGCCGGAAGAACGCCTCCTTCCACCAGCGCTCATCGCGGTCCAGGTAGCCATTGCGAGGCGCGGCGAACCGCCCGTACACATCGGCGACGGCGGGCCACCCCTCCTCGGTGACGCGGTAGGCGGAGCCTTCGGGTTGGGCCGCGTTCGCGGGAGCGATGTCTTTAGGGTGGAACGAGTAGCGGAGGGCGCTGGAGGCGATCATCCAGCCGTAGCGGCGGTAGAGGGTCGGGTGCGGGGTCCACAGGGATGACAGCGGTTGGCCCTGCTCCCGCATGAGGGCGAGGGCGTGCTGCATCAGCCGGCCGACGTAGCCTTTGCGACGGTGCTCCGGGAGGCAGGCGACGCCGGATATGCCGCCGAGGGGGATGGAGGCGCCGTGGATGAACATCCGAAGGGGGAGGATGCGCAGGCAGGCGGCCATCTCGCCGTCCTCATACAGGGCGATGCTGGGGCCCATCGCCTCCACGTGCTTCAGCCGCTCGCGTGCCTCGCGGGAGCGGTCGTCGGTAAAGGAGTAGGCGAGGATGAAGTGGGCGCGGTCGAGGTCGTTCTCGCTGACGGTCCGAATGTCGATTGCCATGGCGGGTCGATTATAGCCCGGAGCGGCGGTCAGGGTCACGGCGGTGGTCGGTTCGGGTCGTGCCTTGGCCTGTGGCCCTGTGCGTCTTCGGTTTGACCATCGACGGGGTCGTGGCTATCATGAGGTGGCGAGTTTAGGAAGCGGGCCCTATGCAAATCGAGGGGTGACATGGCACCGTCGACCGAGTTTCCGGGCAACGTGTTCTACGCGATCACCTTCTTCGGGTTCATAGCGTTCTTCATCTACTCGGTCGGCATACGCTTCCGTTGGCTCGCGCGCGGCCAGTGGATCAACCGGTTAAGCGAGCCGATCTGGCGGGCGCTGGGCCTCATCCCCTTCGTGCTGGGCAACGCCCGGATAGCGCGGCGCAAGTACTGGTACTCGGGTACCCTGCACCTCCTGATCTTCTGGGGGTTCCTCATCCTCCAGGTGCGCACTCTGAACTTCCTGCTCAACGGTATCAACGAGGACATCAGCCTGGAGAGCGCGCTTGGCGACATCTACACGGTAGGGTGGCGACCGGTGATGGACGCCTTTAACGTGCTGGTGATCGTGGGGGTGGTGATGGCGGCCTGGCAGCGGTTCTTCTGGCGGCCGCAGCGGATGACCCTGAACATCGACGGTTGGATCCTTCTGGGGC
>DAOUMF010000096.1:0-2631 GCA_034411955.1 Dehalococcoidia bacterium | reverse complement strand
GAGCTGGATGACCCGCAGCGGATAGTCTGGCTGGAGCTGGACCGCCGCGACGGCTCGCCGCTGGTGGCGTCCGCCCCCCTGCGGGTGGACGAGACGCTGCGCCAGCGGCTGTACGAGGGGCGGCGCTCCGTGGTCCTCACCGGGGCTACCCTGGCTGTGCAGGGCAGCTTCGACTACATGCGGGAGCGGCTGGGGCTGGAGGACGCCCACGAGCTGCTCCTCGACTCCCCCTTCGACTACCGGCGGGCGGCGCTGCTGCTGGTGCCCAGCGATGTGCCGGAGCCCGCCTGGCCTGACTACACCGACGCCGTCTCCCGCGCCCTGGTCGACCTGGCGCGGGCCTCCGGCGGCCGCGCCCTCGTCCTGTTCACCTCCCACTCGGCCTTGCGTACCGTCCACGCCCTCGCCTCCGGGCCGCTCCAGGCCGACGGCATACGCGTTCTCGGCCAGGGGATCGACGGCTCGCCGCGACAGCTCGTGCAGACGCTGAGGGCCGACCCCGCCACCGTCCTCCTGGGGACGGCCAGCTTCTGGGAGGGCGTGGACATCGCCGGCGAGGCGCTATCGCTCCTGATCATCGCCCGCCTGCCCTTCAGTGTGCCCACGGAGCCCGTGTTCGCCGCCCGCTCCAGCCAGTACGACGACCCGTTCGGGCAGTATGCCGTCCCTCAGGCCGCGCTGCGTTTCAAGCAGGGGTTCGGGCGCCTCATCCGCAGCAAGAGCGACCGCGGTGTGGTAGCGGTGCTGGACCGGCGGGTCATGAGCAAGGCCTACGGCGCCGCTTTCCTGAACTCCCTGCCGCCCTGCCAGGTACGCGAGGCGCCCCTGCGGGAGCTGCCGAGACTGACGGCCGGGTGGCTGGGCCGGACATCCGATGAGCCCGCGGGCGCGTAGGAAGACCGGCAATCATGTCAAGCCATCACTCTGATATCGTTGTGCGGACAGCGGGCCTGACCAAACGGTACGGGCGGCTGCTGGCGCTGGTGAACCTGGAGCTGGAAGTGCGTCGCGGGCAGGTGTACGGCTTCCTGGGCCCTAACGGTGCCGGGAAGACCACCACCATAGGGCTCATGCTGGGCCTGCTGGCACCCAGCGCGGGCCACGTGGAGCTCTTCGGGCTAGATACGCGGGCACACCTGCCGGAGGCGCTGCGCCGGACGGGAGCTGTCCTGGAAGGACCGTCGTTCTACCCCCACCTATCGGGCCGCGACAATCTGCGCGTCTGGGGAGGCCTATCCGGCGGTGTTGATGGAAAGAGGGTGGACGAACTCCTGGAGCTGGTGGGGCTGCGAGACCGTGGCCGGCACAAGGTCCGCGTCTACTCCCTGGGCATGAAGCAGCGGCTGGGCCTGGCCGCCGCCCTCCTGCACGATCCGGAGCTGCTGGTACTGGACGAGCCCACCAACGGCCTTGATCCAGCGGGGATGCGAGAGGTGCGCGAGATGATCAAAGGGCTGGGGAAGAGCGGAAAGACGGTATTCGTCTCGAGTCACCTCCTGGGCGAGGTCGAGCACATGTGTGACCACGTGGGCATCGTCAAGGACGGCCGGCTGCTGACCCAGGGGGCAGTCTCGGTGCTGCTCCGCCGGGGCGAGGCGCTGGAGATGCGGGTGACCGATCCCGAGAGGGCGCTGCGGGTGCTGGAGGGCTTGGCATGGGTGAATGACGTCAGGCGCCAGCACGACCGCCTGGTGGTGGAAGCGCCGCGAGACCGGGCGGCCGAGCTGAGCCGTGCTCTGGCCGATCACCAGGTGTACTTGGCGGAGCTGCGGCCCCGCGATAGCAGCCTGGAAGAGTTCTTCCTGGAGGTCACCGAGGAGGGCGAGGCTCGTGACTAGCATGCTGCCGGCCGAGCTGCTAAGGGTGCGCAAACGCTGGATGCCCTACGTCTTGCTCCTGGTCATGGCAGCGGGGGCTGCCGTCCAAATCTGGCTGGTCGGGTACACCAGTTGGAGGCAAAGTGACGTCGAGTTCCAGCAGTCGGCGCTGCGATCGTTCGCTTTCCCGTGGTCCCTTTCCGCTCTCCTAGACAGCGGGCAGTTCTGGGGCGCCATGCTCGTGGGCATTCTGGCCGCCTCCACGGTGGCCACGGAGCACAGCTGGGGGACGGTCCGCCAGGCCCTCATCCGGGGCCAGACTCGGGGTCAATACCTGGCGATGAAGCTTCTGGGCACCGCCCTCACAGCCGTTATCACCCTCCTCCTGGCCTTCGGCATCGGCGTCTGTTTGTCGGTGATAGCGACGTCCGTGGCCGACCGGCCCATCACCCTCGATGTCCCCGGCGGCCCATCGGCTCTGGACATAGTGCTCATGATCGTGCGCGCCGGCTACGGGGTCCTGCCATATGGACTACTGGCGTTCTGCCTCGCCACAGTGAGCCGATCGACCACCCTGGGAGTGGCGGGCATCGTGCTGTTCACGTTCGGCGAGGCGGTCCTCCTGGCTATTCTGGAGGGCATCGGTGGCGCCGCTGCGGACGCGCGTGCCTTTCTCATCGGCCACAATGTCAACGCCCTCCTGGCCGCCAACCGCATCGGTTTCGGCGACTACAGCGTCATGGTCCCTAGGCCGAACCCCTTGGCCTCCGATCTGCCTGAGCCTGCGGGCGCCACGCGGGTTCTGGCACTATAC
>DAOUMF010000095.1:0-8466 GCA_034411955.1 Dehalococcoidia bacterium | reverse complement strand
GACGAGGTGCGGACGGGGATGCGGCGGGAGGCGATCTACTACGGCTCTCAGGCCACCATCGAGAAGTGGGCCACCTCCCTGTTCGCGCCCATCCTGGCGCTGGTGCTGCTCCTGGGGGAGACGGCCGACAACCCGCTGGGGATACGGATGGTAGGGCCGGTGGCTGGTATGGCGGCCCTCATCGGTTTTGTGTTCTTCCGTGGCTACCGGCTGCCGGACGCGGTGACGGCGGAGAGTGTGCGAGAGGCTGGCCTAAGGGTGGAGGAGTTGGACCCGGCGGCCGAGGGTTCCGCGCCGTCTCAGGACTTGCGGCGCGAAGGGTGACTGCAACCGTCGCACGGGTTCCTGCGTCAAACATTGTGGCGCGGCCAGATCAATCCACAGGGTGGAATCACGCGGAGAAAGCCAATGCTCTGTGACTACTGCGAGGACCCGATAACAACAGCTGCCGTCACGGTCATCGTGAGAAACCGGATGCACCAGTTCTGCGGGCTGTCGTGTGCCGTCAGCTACCTCGAGGATCTGTGCGGGCGGTACGACAAGAGTTCGGGCTTGGTGGGCAGGAACTGAACCCTTTGGCGGTGCCCTGTCTGGGTGGCGCTCTACTTGTCGAGCCGCTCAATCAGCTCAGCGTGCTGCAGCAGGTGACGGACGACGAGGTAGTCGTCGCGGACACGCTGCTGGGCGTTCCTGCCCAGCCGCGCTGCGTAGTCGCCATCTTCCAGAATGCGACCCAGCGCGATGCCGAGGGCCTTGGCATCGAGCGGGTCCTGTAGCAATAGTCCGTGTACACCGTCGGCGATCTGGTCTTGGATGCCACCCACGGCACTGGCAACTACGGGCCGGCCCTTCCACATGGCCTCGGTGACGGTGAGGCCGAAGCCTTCGTGTAGGCTCTTCTGAACCACGACGGCGGCGTGCCGCTGCAGCGCGTTGACGATCGCCGCGTTCTCTTCCACGTCCGCCATGGGAAGGCTGGCGAGATGGATATGATTCTGATCCGAGCGGGGCAGGCGGCGCCACTCTGCCACCACCTGATCCAGAACGACGGCGTCTTCTGGGTCATCCGGGATGGCGCCTACGACGGGACCGGCGAGGATGAGCTCTGCGCCGGTCGGCCCGGCACCGTTTACAAGCTCGGCGAAGCCCTGCACTACGCCAGCGGGGTCCTTGAGGGGATCCCATCGCGACACCTGCACTACCAGCGGCGCTTCCCAGGTGGGAGCTCGGCCGTGGCGGAGTACCTGGGCCTGACGCCGCACGCGCCCCGGTGAGTCATCTTCGCGGCGGAACGTTGGCGATCCCTCGCCGGCTGGTCCCTCTACCAAGCCCGCGTGTACGAGGATGGCACGGACCGTTGCGTCATCCAGATCCTGGTTCTTGGCGGAGAATGCGTCAATGGAGGGGGGGATGACCACGCTGCGCCCGTGGTCGCAACAGATGGGTATGTATTGATTGCGTGAGAAGACGGTGGCTGCCGCGTCCTCCAGGTAGGGGCCCAAGAAACCCCACCCCAGCTCCGCCTCGCCGTCAGGGCTGTCCCCTCCCACGTGGCAGCGCCAGATCACAATGGCCCCTGACCGCACTAGGTGGGGAACCAGACCGGCGGTCTGCGGGTCATGAAGGAGGACGAAATCACGAGGGCCAATGAGCCCGAGGAGTTCTTCGGCGTTCACATGAAGGACTTGCTCGTAGATGGCGCGTTCTTGCTCGCCAAGCGGACTCCCGTCCCCCGCCGATCCGTGAAGGGCGTGGTGAAGCCTCTTGGTGATCCGGAAGAATTCCGACGTCCCCCCAATGACCAGCCATCGTGTCTCTATGCCTAGCGCCTTCACATAGCCGAGCAGAGGCCGCAGCATTTCGGCCACGCCTCCGCCGACCCCAGTCGAGTTCACGTTCCATAGGACCCGGCCCTCCATCCTCCTCCGCATCTCCTCCACCACCTCGGAGGTCTCGTCGACTGCGCCCTCTCCGACGAGCGATAGGAGGAGTTCAATCGGCCGGGGGCCGACGTGTACTTCCTGCAGTCGCGGCATCTCTCAAACCCTCTTGTTTATCGCGGCAAATCAACCGCTATCGAGCTCGTATGCTGTCCAACCTATTGACGTTGTGACCATCTCCAATGTAGCTACCCAGCGGACACAGAGACCCTTCAGATAGGGAAATATATGGTGAATACATGGCGCTCCCGAATCTGATGTGCTCGCCGGCGGATGCAAAGGTAAGAGTCACGGAGCACCAATCACATCGTAGAACGCCGATGCGCAGGAAGAGGTTTCAGGAGCCCGGGGGGGGCCTGCGAGGCCAGCGCAGCACCTTTTTCTCCGCCGAGATGCGCGGGGGCGCGCTGTAGTCCTAGAGCGATCTGTGCTGCCTGGGCCTTGCGACCGTCGCAGTCGTCCTCGTCGACCCCTCACCGGAGGGGCGAAACGGCCTCAAGCCGTCCCCAGGGATTGCCCCGTACGGCCTAGCGGACCCCTATCCGTGGAGGGCCCGGGCAACGTCTTCCAGGCCCAGTTCCTCCAGCTTGGCGCGGCTAGGCATGCAGGTCTGCTGATCCCAGTCGCAGGCGGCCAGGAACTCGCGCTGCATGGTGTCGCCGTCCAGGGTGAAGTCCTTGTGGGGACCCGCCTCCAGGGGTGGGTTGCCCACCATGCGGCCGGGGACGCGACGCTGGGCTGGATTGTCCCCCTCGCGCACGTGGAAGGCCATGCGCAGGTTGGCGATGCGCTCGCCGGTGCGGCGCAGTTCGGCGTGGTCGACGTCCCAGCCGGTGACGGCGTTGATCCACTCGGGGATGCGCTCGTTGGGGCACACAAAGGTGATGAACATGCAGGTGCCGACGCTGTTGACGATGTGCAAGTACTCCGCCGCTCCTTTGTGGTGCTCCGCGCGACCGGTCGCTTGGGTCCTGTCTGTGGGAGCGGGGGGAATCGCCCAGCCGCCGCGGCCAGTGCCGTGGTACAGGGTGTGGCGGGCAGGGGTGGGGTCCAGTTTGTAGGTGGCGAAGTACTCCGGCTCAAGCCTGGCCTCGTGCATGGGGAGCTCTTCCCCGCCCACCTCCATGGCGAAGGGCTCCGCTTTGGGGCCCAGCTTTTCGGCGGCCTTGCGCACGCCGTCGGCGAAGAGATCGCCGATCCCCTCACGCCTGCCGATGCGGTGGAGCATCTCGATGATGGCGTTGGAGTTGCCCCAAGTGAGCTCCAGGCCCCCCGTGTCCTCGCTGCCTATGAGCCCGTTCTCGAAGCACTCGATGGCGAAGGCGATGGTGCCACCGGCAGAGATCGTGTCCAAACCGTAGGCGTTGCACAGGTGGTTGGCATGCTGGAGGGAGTCAATGTCGGCGTTTAGGGACAGGGTGCCGAAGGAGCAGGCGGTCTCGTACTCGGCGCGATGGGTGTGCTTGGGATATGGGTAGTCGGGGTTTTCCGACTCCTTGCTCTCGGCGCCGCAGGCGAGGGGACAGTGCCAGCAGCCGTAGACCTTCTCCATCTTTTCATTGAATTTGGCCCCCATGATCTGCTGGGACTGGGGGAAATCGACGGTGCCGACGCCGCCCCAGTTCTTCACCGGCGAGTCGCCGCTCATGGCCGAGGTGCCGGTGATGCCCGTGGTGCCGAAGGTGCGGAAGAAGCCGGCGGCAGGCCCGAACCCTTCGAGGGAAGTGCGGACCAGGGCGCGGACGTCCTTGTCGTCGCCGGCCAGGAGCTTGCGGGAGGTGAGAGCGACCACGGCCTTGAGCTTCTTGGAGCCCATAACGGCGCCGAGGCCGCTGCGGGCCGCCAGACGCCCGCGCTCGTTGCAGATACCGGCCATGTAGGATAGCTTCTCGCCTCCTGGGCCGATGCAGGCGATGCTCGCCTTCTTGCCGTGGCGCTCCTTGAGCTTCTCCTCCGTGGTGATGGCGTCGAGGCCCCAGAGGTCGCTGGCATCCCTGATCTCCGCCTTCCCGTCCTCGATGAGGAGGTAAACGGGCTGCTGCGATGCCCCTTTGAGGAGGAGACCGTCCCAGCCGGCGAACTTGAGGAAGGGGCCGAAGTCGCCGCCGCAGTTGGCGTCGCCCCAGCCGCCGGTCTTGGGGGACTTGCCCACCGCCTGGAAGCGGATGCCGAAGAGGGGCGTGCCCGTGAGCAGGCCCGGCATGAGACCCAATACGTTGTCCGGGCCTAGGGCGTCGGCGCCGTGGGGGACGCGGTCGAAGAGTAGGCGAGCTCCCAGGCCGTATCCGCCGATGTAGCGGCGGTACATCTCCTCCGGCAGCGACTCGGGCTCGATGGCGCCCGAGCTGAGGTCAACGTTGAGGATCTTCCCGTTGATCGCCTTGTTCAGCATTCCCGGCACTCCCTTCGCAACCCATCATGCCGTGGGTCTCACCTACCGTGGCCGCGCCGATGTCAACTGTCCAGCGGCACTATAGCTAGGATGCCGTGACCGGGGATTACCGTCAAGCCAGTGAGGGGCGCCCCGCTCAACGAGCGGGGCGCTGGCCTGGCCTGGCCCCGGGAACACCCCTACAGCCCGGCCCCTTCGCCGCTAGTCGCGCCGGCCCAGGATTGTGACCGAGCAGACCGAGGCCGGCCCGCCAAGGTTGTGAGCCATTCCCAGGCTCGGGTCCTTCACCTGGAGCCCATCGGCCCGCCCCTGGAGCTGCTTGGTCGCCTCATAGATCATGCGACAGCCGGTGGCGCCGATGGGGTGGCCGAAGCACTTGAGACCACCGCTGGGGTTGACCGGGATATCGCCCTCCACCTCGGTGATGCCGTCGGCGACGGCCGCAGCAGCCTTCGGCGGGTCGACGAAGCCAAGGTCGCCGATGTTGAATAGCTCGGTGCTGGTGAAGCAGTCATGCACCTCGGCGAAGCTGATCTCCTTGAGGGGGTCCTTGATGCCTGCCTCCTCGTAGGCCATGGCGGCCGCCTTCTTGGTGGCGGGGAAGCCCAGCCAATCGTAGCCCGGCCTGTACATGGGAAAGGTGGAATCGACGGCTAGGGCGTTGGCCTTGACCAGCACGTAGTCGTCCTTGTGCTTCATCTCCTTGGCGATCTCCGGCCGAGTGATGACCACGGCGGCGGAGCCGTCGGACATGGCGCAGCAGTCGAAGCGGCCCAGGGGCCAGGCGATCATGGGGGCCTTGAGGGCATCGTCAATGGTGATCGGCCGACGGAAGTGGGCCTTGGGGTGAGAGGCGCCGTTCTTGTGATTCTTGACGGCCACACGTGCCAGGTCTTCCTTGGTCCACCCCCACTCGTGGAAGGCGCGGGAGGCGGCCAGGGCGAACAGTCCCGGGGCGCTGACTCCGCTCATCACCGGGTGGCCCCCCTCAACGGGGAGGCCGCTGGAGCCCTGGTCCAGCAGCTTCTCCACGCCGCAGGCGACCACGATGTCGTAGACGCCGGCCGCCACGGCGAAGCAGGCGTTGCGAAAGGCATCCATGCCGGAGGCACAGAAGTTCTCGACCCGCGTCACGGGCTTGCCGAACAGTTTCATGGGCTCCGCGAACGTGCCTCCCGAGATGCCGGTGAAGTGGTACAGCACGCCCACCCAGGCGGCCTCGATGTCCTGAGGGGTGATCCCAGCGTCGTCCAGGGCCTCGTAGACGGCCTCTACCAGGAGGTCCTCTTGGTCCTTCTCCCACATCTCGCCGAACTTGGTGCAGCCAACGCCGGCGATAGCCACTCGGTCTTTGATCCCAGGCATGTCTCCTCCTTTCGGCCGGAGCGATAGCGAGAAGGCCTAGCCTCCCCTCACCGGTTGGCACTTCCAGTAGTAGTTGTGGAATCCCGCGCCGTCGTGGAGGCAGCGCAGGGTGAGTTCCACGGGCATGCCGATGCCCACCTCCGTGGGGTCGCAGTCAGTCATCTGCAGAAAGGTGCGGCCCCCTCCCTCCAGGTCCGCCACGATCCTGGGGACTGGGGTGCTCAAGTACTCGCCTCCCACCAAATGGTCGAGGGTATAGGTAAAGACCGTTCCCTTGTGGGCCAGCTTCACCTCGTCCAGTTCGTCCTTCGTCCCGCACTCCACGCACACCCGCGGCGGAGGGTACTGCACCGTGCCGCACTTGCGGCAGCGGGAGCCGTAGAGGGCCAGCTCCATCTTGCTGTCCCGCCAGTAGGTGACGGGCGACGAGGGGGGAACGTACCGGTCCCTGTCCATGAGCTTGCGGAAGGCCGCGTAGGCGTTGTAGTTGGGGAGCATGCGCTTGTTCATGAGGTAGGTCTGAATCGATCTCTTGCCGGGAACGTCGGGAAAGGCGTCGGTGACCTCCAGCAGGAAGGCGTCTGCGCCGTCGCCGTGATTGGCGACCAGGAGCTTGTCGCCGGCCTTGGCCGTGTCCAGGGCAGCGGCCAGCATCATCAACACCTGGGGGGTGCCCGTGTTGCCCAGCAGGAGGAACCCCGTGTCCTGGATCTGGGGCATCTCCAGGCCTAGCTGGCGGCCCAGGGCCACGTGGGCGCGGGGGTCGTTGGCGGAGAAGACCGCCTTGCTTATGTCCTTGGGGCCGAGGCCCTCCTTCTCCGCCAGCGCCTTGGCCGCGGCCAGCATGCTGCGCGTGTAGCCGTACTGGGTATCGAGCTTGGGCTCGAAGGCGCGAACGTAGCGGTCGTCGGAGCGCCGCCAGGGTCCGATGACCTCGCTGGTGACGGAATGAAAGCCTCGAACGGTGGCCGGGCCCTCCTTGGAGAGAAGGAAGGCGGTGGCGCCGTCGCCCAGGAGCTGCTCCCACATCGTCTCCGGCTCCGCCGGTCGGTTGTCCGCCGCCACCACAAGCACGCTGTTGGCCGAGCCGCTCTCGATGGCGTCGTGGGCAGCCCTCATGGCCACGGTGGCCGAGCGGACGGAGTCGGTGAAATCGGCGGTAACGATGTCCCGGCGCAGGTCCAGGACGCCGGCGACCACGGAGGCGCACTGCTTCTCGGAGTAGGGCGGAGTGGTGCTGGCGAAGTAGACGCCGTCGACAGTGGCGGGATCGATGCCCGCCATGCAATCTAGGGCGGCGGCGACCCCCATGGTGATGCTGTCCTCGTCGGCGCTGGCCACCGAGCGCTCCCCGGGCACGCCGGGAATGCCCCAAGCCTGGCTCATCTCCTGGCGCCCCAGGCGGTATATCGGTATGTAGGCTCCGTACGATGCTATGGCTACCATCGAGTCCTCCTCGGCTCACGACCGGTACGGTGAGAGGGCATGTCGGCTATCTGCGACAACAGGTACGCAGGGTGGGATCGTAGTAGGAGCAGAAGGCGTCGTCCCAGTAGGGGTCCTCAAACAGAAACCCCCGCTCGGCCTGGCGATCGTCACTCTTGGCGGCTTCTTCGCTGCCGATCAGGGGCTTCCTGGCTCGCCGCCGAGGCGTGCTCGCCTTCTTTGCCTTTGCTCTGCGGGTCCGGACGGCGTTCGTCATGGAATGTGAATCCTGTCACAGTCTATCCCTGAGGTCCCCTGTTGACAAGGCCAGGCCTGTTTCTGGATTTCCTCTTCCGCATGTTCTGTGTTGCACCGCACCAACCCGCGTGCGGGCCATAGCGCTGCTAGGGGCCGTAACTGGTGTCGCCCCAGAGAGTAGATCAAGCCCACCCCGGTGGAGCGTCGGGCATCCAGACGATACCGAGAAGGGAGTCGCCTCGGTCGCGGTCGACGCGGCGGAAGACCTCCCAATCCAGCGGCTCGACCTCCAAATCGATGACCGGGTAACCGATCGGCGTTCCGGCTCCTGCGCAGACAAACGTCTCCGGATCGAAGCGCTCCACTCCGTACGCGTCGGCGATCACCCTGCCGACCTCCTGCTGCCAGCGTGTGGGTCGGATGCCCGGCCTGGGGACACCGCTCTCAAGCCGGGCGACAATCGCCCTGAAAGCAGCGGGATGACCGTAGCGCACGCAGAACAGCGCCCGCTGGCTCCATCGCGGAGTGCTCTCTATGAAGTTTCGTCTCGCCAGCTCGATCATTAACCCCCGCCTCTGGTACTCAGGGGCGATGCAGGTGAGGCCCGCGAGCATCACGATCTGGTCCGGCAGACGGGGCAGATCCATGACGCGAACGTCGCTCATGGTGAAGCCGGCGGGCTTCCCGTCACACAGCGCCACGGACACGCTGCGCAGTTGCCCCAGCAACCTTTCGAGATGCGCGTGATTGGCCTGCCGGAAGGATGCGTCGAACAGCTCAGACAGGAGCCGCCGGTCTGCAGCCGTGAGACTGTCGGTGGGCGCCGTCCTGAACATGAAGTCGGGGAGATGTCGCTCGGTGGCCACCAGCAGCTCTCGGAGGTCAGTCATCTCTTCGCCCGATGGTGCACCCGCTCGGGGCGCGTCTCTATCAACCGTACCCCCCCCACCTGCTGCCGTTCCCTCTTCGCGCCTAGAACATCCCCTGCCTGGCGCGATAGTCGCGCAGAACCAAGCGGGCGACTTCCGCACCGGAGTCGACGGCCTGGTGGGTGCCGCAGCCGTAGCCGCCGGCGTCGCAGCCCAC
>DAOUMF010000094.1:0-17420 GCA_034411955.1 Dehalococcoidia bacterium | reverse complement strand
GGGTATGACCTGGGCACGATCTACGAGCTGTTCCCCTCGGGCCCGGCGAAGGGGGCCTGCAAGATAGCCGGACTGCCGAAGCCGACGGGGTGCGTGTAAGGACGATGGGCCCGGGCACGCGGGCCTCCAGCCGGCTGGCTACGCGCCAGTCGGCTGGCTCGAAGCGTGCACTGCACGCGCCCGGCCTGCGTGCCCCGATTGAGGAGGGCACCCGGTGCTTCTAGTCGTACTGGCCTACGCGGTGGCCGCCATCTTCGTGGCGGGTGTCGCAACCCGCGTCTACGTGTGGGCGGCGGCGCCGGTTCCGCTGAAGATCCCCACCACACCGGCCCCCAAAACGTATCCGGGCGTCACTGTTCGCGTGCTCAGCGAGGTCCTCGTATTCAACAGCCTGTTCCGTGCGGACAAGCTGCTGTGGGTGGGCGCCTGGGCGATGCATATCGGCCTGGTCCTCATCATTCTCCGGCATCTGCGATACTTCGTGTACCCAGTGCCTGACTGGATCATGAGCATGCAGACGCCCGGCGTATGGGCCGGCTACCTGTTCCTGTTGCCCATCCTCTACCTGCTGGCACGGCGGCTGGTGCTACGGCCCGTCATCTACGTGTCCATCCTATCGGACTATTTCGTGCTGGCACTGCTGGGCGGTATCGCCGGTACGGGGATCATAATGCGCTACGCCGCTCGGACCTCCATGGTGGATGTGAAGGCCTTCGTCCTCGGCCTGCTGACCCTCGACCCGGTCAGCCCGCCGACGGACTCGTTCTTCCTGGCGCACATCTTGCTGGTCTGCGCGCTGATTGCCTACTTCCCGTTCAGCAAGCTGATGCACGCCCCGGCGTGTTCCTCAGCCCCACTAGAAGCTCGCGGAACAACTCGCGCAGCATACGCCACATCAACCCCTGGGATTCGAAGGTGCCATGGAAAAGCTGAACACCGAGGAACCACAGGCCGCCGAGCCTGAAAAGGAGCCACTCGAGCCGGACAGACTCACCCTGCACCATGTCCAGGGGAGGGCGAGCCTCGCCACCACCTCGCCGCCGCTGGCGCGACACCGGAAGATGCGGCACATGAAGCTGCATCACTCCCCCTTCCAGGAGGGCGCCTCGGCCAAGAACGTCTGCTACGCGGCCAGGCCGCGTGACATGGTCAACATCGACCTGCCGGGCCAGTTAGTGGACAACTGGCGGGAGAAGGCCATCGCCAAGTTCAAGGAGCTTCTCGGCAAGTACCGCGGCCTGCGCGTCTTCATGGACATCTGCGTGCGCTGCGGCGCCTGCTGGGACAAGTGCCCGTTCTACCTGGGCACGGGTGACCCGAAGAACATGCCAATGGCGCGGGCGGAGCTGCTACGCCGCGTCTACAGACGCTACTTCACGGTGGCAGGTCGCCTGCTGGGCCAGGCGGTGGACGCGGAGGACCTCACCGAGGACCTCCTGCGCGACTGGTACACCTACTTTTACCAGTGCTCTGAGTGCCGCCGCTGCTCGGTCTACTGCCCCTACGGCATCGATACGGCCGAGATCACGATGGCGGCCCGAGAGATCATGGCGACCATCGGCGTGGGAACGAAGTACGTCACCGAGGTCGTCGCCAAGGTGTATGAGACGGGCAACAACCTGGGCATCCCAGGTCCTGCCTGGACCGACAGCTCGCAATTCCTGGAGCGAGAGCTGCTGGAGGAGACCGGCAAGAAGATCCCCATGCCGGTGGACGAGAAGAACGCCGAGGTCCTGCTGGTCGCGCCTTCGGCGGACAACTTCGCCAATACGGACACGATGATGGCGTACGGTGTGCTGTTCCACGCCGCCGGTGTGAGCTGGACGACCAGCACCTACTGCGATGAGGGCGGGAACTTCGGCCTGTTCCTGGACTTCTACAACCTTCGCAAGGTCAACAGGCGCATCCTTGACGCCGCGCGGGAACTCAATGTCAAGACCGTCATCTGGGGCGAGTGCGGCCACGCCTGGCGGGCCGGCATGTACACCGACACGCTCAACGGCCCGATGGACTGGCTGAACCCATCGTACCCGCTGCACATCGCCGAGTGGACGCAGGACATGATCAAGCGCGGCGCCTTCCACATCGACAAGAGCGTCAACGATCAGCTTCTCGTGACCTACCACGACCCGTGCAACCCGGCGCGCGCGCACGGCCTGCTGGAGGAACCGCGATTCATCGCTCGCTCGGCGGTGAACAACTTCATCGAGATGGCCCCCAACACGATCCGGGAGAACACGTTCTGCTGTGGCGGTGGCGGGGGGCTGCTGACCGACGAGATCATGCCGCTCCGCATGGGTGCTGGCAGGCTGCGCGCCGAAGCCTGCCGGGCGACGGGCGCCAACGTCCTGGCGACACCCTGCGCTATCTGCAAGGCACAGCTCCCGCTCGTCATGGAGTACTGGAAGGTGCCCGCGCGCGTCAGCGGCGTCATTGACCTCCTGAGCAGGGCGATCGTGCTGTGAACCGCATGGTGATGAAGGCGCTACCTGCGTTGGTCACTCTGGCCGTGGTCGCCCTGGTTCTAGCCCTGTCGGCGTGTGACCTGGGTGTGGAGAAACCGGTGAAGGACAGCCCCGGGCCGATGGGGATCACCATCGAGCGTATACGGCAGGCACCGGACTATCACAATCCCCTGGACTGGTGGACGGCCAATCACCCGCGCTTCATCAGCGATGAAGTCTTCAGCCAACGGGAATGCATGCTGTGCCATGTGCCGGATGACTCCTGCAACAAGTGTCATGAGTACGTGGGGGTCAAACTGGTCCGTGCCGATGGCAGGTGACGATGGCGAGGATGACACGGCGAGACGGGGAATGAGCAGATGGAAGAGGTAACAGGGCCTGCCGGGAAAGAGGAAGAAGGCGCGGGCAGCGCCGAGTTCCTGCGAGCGTCGCATGGTGTGGCTCGGGGCATCGCTTCACGGCGGCAGTTCATTCAGTTGGGATTGGGAGCACTGGCACTGAGTGTCGTCGGCGAGTCGGTCTGGGTGGTGCTCAAGGGGCTGGAGGCGGGGGCCAAGGCACCGCCGCAGCCGGTGGAGGTGCAGGTCGGGGACATTCCCGCCGGGGGCACCAAGGACATCGCGTAGGGCGGCGACCCAGCCCTGGTGATGAGGACGGAGGACGGACTACAAGTGCTCTCCCTCGTTTGCACCCACCTGGGCTGCATCGTCAAGTGGCATCCCGACGACGAGACGTTCCACTGCCCCTGCCACAACGCCAGCTTCGACAAGGCTGGACGCGTGACCGGGGGTCCGCCGCCGGCGCCGCTGGAGCGGCTACCCTTTACGGAAACTGCTGGCAAGATCATCGTGGGTGGATAGGCGATGAGTGTCTTTGATGGTGTAGACAGGGTTACGGACTGGCTGGACGAGCGGATTGGGTTCCGGAGCCTCATTCGGCAGGAACTAACCGAGAAGACAGCGCCGCGGCACCTGAGCTTCATGGACGCCGTTGGCTGCCTGGGAGGACTATCGTTTATCCTCTTCATCGTCCAGGTCATCACCGGGGCCTTCCTCCTGCTGTTCTACGTCCCGCACGTAGACCAGGCGTTCTCCAGCATCGAGAGCATCGACTCGGGCGTCCGCTTCGGCTGGTTCATCCGGCGGATTCACATCGTGGCCTCGAGCATGATGGTGGTCACGGTGACGCTGCATATGCTTAAGGTGTGGCTGACCGGGGCCTACAAGCCGCCGCGGGAGCTGCACTGGATCTCCGGCTTCATCTTGCTGCTCCTCACCCTGGCCATGTGCTTCTCGGGGTACCTGCTGCCGTGGACACAGATGTCCTTCTGGGCTGCCACGGTGGTGGCGAACGCCGTAGAGGTCCTCCCGTTCGTGGGCACGACCGGGGCCGAGTTGATGCGCGGCGGAGACGCCATCGCCCAACCGACGCTGGTACGGTTCTACGGCTTTCACATAGCCGTACTCCCGGGGATCATGGCGCTCTTCCTCCTTAGCCACTTCTGGATGATCCGGCGAACCGGCATCGCGGAGCCGCTCTAGAGAGGTGATGGAGATGGCAGTGGCGACTCAAGAGCCGGGCACGCTGAAGAAGAAAAAGAAATACCAGGACTGGAAACGGGGCACAGAGCCCTTCTTCCCCAATGAGATGGTCTTCATGGCCCAGGTGGTCCTGATTCTCCTGACTGTGCTCTTCATCTTCGTGTTCTTCTTGACGGAGTGGCTGCTTCCCCCCGATGAGATAGCCAATCCGCTGGTGACGCCGGAGCACATCAAGCCGGAATGGTACTTCCTGGCCTCCTTCCAGGAGCTGAAGCTGGTGCCCAGCGAGAGCATCGGGCTGTTCATCCAGATCGGGGTTATCTTGGTCGCCTTGCTGCTACCCTTCTGGGATCGCGGCAGGGAGCGCAACACGTTCAAGCGGCCGGTCATCCTGCTCCTCGGGGCAGCGGCCATTGGCCTCCTGGTCGGACTCACCAGCTATGCCGCCTTGAAGTAGGGAGATGTGAACGAAGAATGGCCAACCGACGAATGATAAGAGCCGTGCCAGCAACCCTGCTGGCACTCGGTCTCGTGATCGCTGGCCTAGCCTTCTTGCTGCGGGGTGTTCAAGCCGATTCTGAAACAGACACTCCAGAGGGCGCGGTGCTGACGGGGAACTACTGCGCCGAGTGCCACTACAGCGGTGACGCACGGGTCCAGTCGGCCCTCGCCTGGGGTGGCGGCGTCTACCGCCAGCAGTCCATCCCCTGCGACCCTTTGCGAATCGTGAGAGAGGAAAGCTATCACGCCGGCAACCTGATGCTGAAGATCGCTGACATCGGTGAAGACTTCAGCGGTGAGCGGATGGGCGCCGAGACCTTGATCGAGCGCGTGGACCCGCAACGCGACAGCTTCGATGAGCTCATGCAGACGGATGTGGAGTCCGTTACCAAGTTCACGGATAACGCCAAGGCCTTGCGGTTCGAGACCGCCAAGCTCCTGCCGGAGGCGCTGGATATGCATCAGGAGGACCGCCGCAGGACGGTGATCCTGGCGGTGGTGCTGGGAACCATCTTCGTCGCCTTCCTGGCGTTCCTGGGTTGGGAGCGGACGCTGAAGAAATGATTACCGATCGGACAACGCCGGCATCGAGCCGCATGGTGAAGGGGCTGTTGCTGGGAGCAGCAGCTCTGCTCATGTTGCTTCTCGCATTTGGCTGCGGGTCGTCTGAGGCGGAGACGGAAGGACAGGACCCGGTCGCTGAGGCGATGGCTGCTGCGACCGAGGTCGCCGACAAGCAGGAGTTGGCCATCGCTAGAGCGTGGGCGATGGCGCAGGTGGCGACATCCTGGGCCGCCATCGAGCCGGCGGCAGCGCAACAGGCGATTGAGGATAGCGTTGAGGCGGCCGAGCAAGCGGCGAGCGGCGGCGACGAACAGCGCAGCGTCGCCGCGGGGCTGAGGGAGCAGGCAGCCACCTGGGAGCCCCTAGACTGGCGTTCAGCAATCGCTTTGGCCGAACGGCTCGAGCGGAACGCGTCCCGCGCCTGGGTCCTGCGGGCGATAGCCGGGGAGCTAGCGGACGCGGACCCCGCCCAGGCCAGCTCTCTGTTGGCGACCGCTCTGGAGATCGCCGAGAACAACCCTCTCCCGCAATACCGAGCCGCGGACGAGAGCACCGTGGCCATAGAGCTTGCAAGGCTTGACGCTGACAGCGCGCTTGAGGTGGCCGCCGGGATCGCGGACCCCGCCGCGAAGGCGCGCGCCCTGCGAGAGATTTCAGCGCAGTTCGGGGAGACGGACCCGGAGCTTGGCGAGGGCGTCCTAGCGGATGCAGTCACGGCGGCGCGGGAGATCAGCGACCCCTACGATCGTTCCTGGGCCCTGCGCGAGTCGGCGGTTGCCTCAGCGGCGGACGCCACACAGGGTCAGGAACTCCTCACTGAGGCCGAAGAGGCAGCCGGAGAGATCGAGGAAGTTGAGCCTCAGGCCTTCGCGCAGAGCGACATCGCCGTGGCGTGGGCGACGCTGGACATGGACGAGGCGATGACGGTGGTGGAAGGCATTGCCCCCGACTACCCCGAAGCGCGTGTGGCGGCGCTGGTCGGCATCGCTGAGCAGATCTCGGCCTCGGACGCGGCGGGAGCCAGGGATGCACTGGAGCAGGCCCTTGAGGAGAACGAGCGGGTTCTGGACACATACGAGCGTGCCCAGGCCGTGAATGCAATCGTCACTGGTATGGCGACGGTGGACGATGAGCGCGCGGAGGAGATCGCGCGGGAGATCGAGGACCCGTACTTCCAGGCTGATGCCCTGCGCATCGTCGCTCTCGTAGCGGCCGACGCAGACGCCGACGGCGCGGTGTCTCTGGCAGAGGCCATCAAGCCGCAGTCTATCCGCGTCCAGGCGCTGATCGGAATCGGCGAGAAGGTAGCGGATGATGATTCGGAGAAAGCAATCAGCATCTTCGAGGGGGCGCTGAGCGAGGCCGGCGAACTCGAGGACACCTCCCCGCTGCGGCAGTTGGCGAGTGCCTGGGCTCCGCTGAATCCAGCCAAGGCCCTGGAGATCGCCGACAGGGTCGAGAACCCTCCCGAGCACGTGCAGGCTCTGACGGACGTCGCTCTGGCCATGCTGGCGACGGATCCCGAGCAGGCCCACGTCATCTTTGAGACGGCCCGTGAGGCGGCTCAGGGCATCAAGAGCGATGCCGACCCCTTCGCAGCGGCCACTGCCTTGCGGGACTTGGCGAAAGCCTGGGAGGACGTCGACCAGGGAGAGGCTGGGGATCTGTATAAGGCCGCTTTCAAGGCAGCGAAAGATGTGTCCCTTGAGCCCACCGGCTAGGTAGGAGGGCGACCAATGGTTAGCGCAGCAGTGCCCCCGGGCGAGACCGCCGAACTCATCAGGCCGGACAGGACGTTCATACAAGACGTGATCAGGCGAGGCGGCGAGTCCGCCAAGAAGTGCTTCCAGTGTGGGACGTGCTCGGTGTCGTGCGAGCTGTCCTACGCGCGAGAACATGCCGGATTCCCCCGGAAGCTGATGCTGTGGGCGCAGTGGGGCCTGAAAGACAGGGTCCTGCGGGATCCCGGCATCTGGCTCTGCCACCAATGCAACGACTGCTCCGCGAACTGCCCCCGGGGGGCGAAGCCGGGGGACGTGCTGGCGGCCATGAGGAGCCTTGCTGTCGAGCACTTTTCGGCGCCCAGCTTCGTTTCCAGGCTTTTCTCGGACCCCCGGGCCCTGCCACTCGTCATCGGCATACCGACGGCCATTATGCTTGTGTTGGTGGCCATCATACGCGGCTTCGACTACCCGGAGGGGGAGATCGAGTACGCCCACCTCATCTCGCACACGGTGATCTACATAGTGGGGCCACTGCTGGTAGCGTACGCGGCAGTGGTGGCAGGCCTGGGGTTACTGCGGTTCTGGAGAGAGATGGAAAAATCGTCACCAGATGCGTTAGTGATGATCCCTGGTGCTGCTGCGCCGGAGCCTGAGCCTGAAAGTACGGAGTCGACGGGGCCGTCGGATGGGCCAGGCGCGATGGCTGCGAGTGCAGGCGAGATGAGCTTGGGGTCAAGCTTGACTTCGACCGGCGGCGACATAGCGCTGCACACCTCGTTCCGCCAGTGCCAGACGGACAAGCCAAGGCTGTGGGGACACCTGGCGGTGTTCTACGGGACGCCGTTCCTGCTGATCGCCACCACCCTCGTTGCCATTTATAGCTTCACCGGGGCGGAGGTGCAGCGTCCTGCCAGCGACCCGGCGAAGATCCTCGGTAACCTGGGCGCCATTCTGCTGTTCGCGGGGGTCGTAACCTTCATCTACAACCGGCTGCGTACGAAGAAGGGCTCGTGGGGGCTTGGGTCCTATGTCGACTGGTTCCTGCTGGGGATGATCTTTCTGCTCGTGGTGACGGGTTCCCTGCTGGAGGTGGCGCGGTACGCTGATGTCGCTTCGCTGGCGTACTCGTTGTACCTGGTCCACCTGATCGTAGTGTTCACAGCATTTGCCTACGCGCCTCACGGCAAGTTCGCCCACGTATTCTACCGCGCGGCGGCGCTGTGGTTCGCGAAATCGAGAGAGCTCGGAGGAACACGGTAATGTCTGGAAAGCGGCTGAACGCGGCCTGGCAGGGGCTCGTGCTGGCAATCCTGATGGGGCTCCTGGCATGGCAGACGATCTCGTGGCACGAGAACGGCGAGCAAGGGGAGCTCTTCGATGCCATTGGCGACAACCTGTGGGACACGGTGAAGGGCTGTGCCTACTACGTGGGCCTGATGGCCGCTGCAGGGGTACTCCTTGGCCTCTTCATGGAGAGGCTGACAGACTTCCTCGGATATGAGGTGAAGAGGATAGAGCACTTCGAAGACAGCGAAGGGCCTGAGGCCGGAGAATAAGCGCCGTGGTCACGTTCCATGAGATTCCTGACACTGAGATATCTATACTGCTCTTGCTGTTCATGGGCTTCACCGTCGGCATCGTCGGTGGGTTCCTCGGTGTGGGGGGTGGCTTCATGGTGACCCCGGCGCTGGTGGTGCTGGGGTTCCCGGCGAACTTCGCGGTCGGCACGGACACGACACACATCTTTGGGAAGTCCATCATAGCGACCTTACGGCACTCCCAGTTGGGCAACGTCGATCTCAAGCTGGGCCTGATCATGGCCGTGGGAACGGTCGTCGGGGCGGAAGGGGGCGTGCGTTTCATCAACTGGCTGAAAGATCGTGGGATCGATGAGGAGGCCGTGCTGACTGCCTCGTTAGCCCTTATGGTGAGTATAGGCTTCGTGACCTTTCGTGAGACCATGGCGGCGAGGCGGCGAATGGCAGAGTTGAAAGCCGCCGGCAAGGCGATACCGCGCGACGAGCAGACCACCGGCCTGGCAAAGCGGCTTCAGAGCATCTACCTGTGGCCGATGATCTACCTCCCTACGTCGAGGGTTACCGTTTCCTTCTGGACGGTGACGGTCATAGGGGCAGCCACAGGTTTCCTTTCCGGGTTCTTCGGCGTCGGTGGGGGATTCATACGGGTGCCGGCGATGATCTACTTGCTCGGGATGCCTTCCCTGGTTGCGGTGGGGACAGACCTGTTCTCGATTATCATCTCATCAGGCTACACCGCTGTGCGCCACGGGATGAGCCACAACGTGGTGATCTTCGCCGCTTTCATCATGATCTTCGGCGCTGCCATCGGCGCTCAGGTTGGCTCCCTGGGAACCGCCTACGTGCGAGGGCCGGCGATTCGGCTTCTCCTTGTTGTCGCGCTCACCTTCGGCGCTTTAGCTGCGGCGCTCAAGCTGACGGATGTGCTGACTGGCGAGAACAGCGAACTGCTCAACGTTCTGTCGCCGACTGTCATGTTCGGCGGCATGGGCGTTCTGGTGTCACTGATCATGGGCTTGGTGGGAATGGGGATTGTGCTGCAGCGGACGGGCAGGCAGGCGCCAGCCTGGGCTGAGACGCTTATCGTCACGCGCTAGCCGCAATGTGGTTGACTGAAGGGCCGGGCCCACCGACCATGACCGAGACCGGCTCTTGGGCCTACGGAGCGATGTCTCTTGCCATCGCCACGGGCCTGACGACCGGGCTCGTATTCCCACGACGGGGTGGTCACTAGTCCGTCGATAGATTGTGAATTCTGATACAATGACTAGGCGGTGCGCGAGAGCACGAGCGTCACAGTGGCTGGGCGCGCAGAAGGTTGGCGAGAATGAGCGGAGTTGAGATCGTTCAGGTGGTTGCCTACATCGCTGCGGCGGTGTTCTTGATCGGGATGACTCGGCGGGTCGTCAGGTACCTGCGCACGCCGATGCACCTCCGCTGGGAGCTCTACCCGGTGCCTCATGAGGCGGGCAAGGACGGCTCCTATTTCGAGGAACTGGACTGGTGGGAGAAGCCACGGCATTCCTCCCTGATGGGGGAGCTGAAGATCATGGTGCCGGAGATACTCCTCCTGGTAGGGCTCTGGGAGCACAATCGCAAGCTGTGGTTCGCTTCCTTCCCGTTCCACGCCGGCCTCTACCTCACGATCCTGTTCCTGGCGCTGCTGCTGGGAGGTGGCATCGCGCAGGCGGCAGGGGCGCCGGTATCCGCCGATTCCAACGCCGCCGCGTTGTACTACATCACCCCTGTCGTGGGCGTCGTGGGTCTCATCTCTGTTGCCCTTGGGGCGCTGGGGCTGCTGGTGATGCGGCTCACCGATCCTGGACTGCGCCTGTACGCCGTCCCCGCCGACTACTTCAACCTGGGGCTCATTCTGGCGATGGCGCTGGTCGCGCTCGCCTCGTGGGCGGTGACAGACCTGTCGTTCAGCGAGGCGCGGGAGTACGCCGAGGGCCTGGCGTCCTTCGGGCAGCCCGCGGACACGAGCCCACTCATCGTAACGCAATCGTTGCTCCTAGCGCTGTTCCTGATCTACCTGCCCTTTACGCACATGACCCACTTCGTGGGCAAGTTCTTCACGTACCACTTCGTGCGCTGGGACGACGCACCCAACCTCAGGGGCAGCGACTATGAACGTCTCATTGCCGGCCTTCTGGAGCGGCCCGTCGCCTGGTCGGCGCCGCACGTGCAGCAGGGGAAGAACTGGGCCGAAGTGGCTACGGAGGTAGAGGAATGACGCAGGAGCGGACAGCCGGAAAAGAGCGAGGCGTAGCAGTCCTTGAGCCGCCTCCATGCGTCCGGACGAGCATACCCGATCTCGGCCGCGTGCGGGCCCAACTCGTCGAGCTTAACCCGACGCGGTTCATGCCGTTGCCCTACCCCTACAATACCCCGGACAACCAGTTCTCCATCAAGCCCCTGACGGAAAGCGCGCAGCAGAACCTGGAGTGCGACCTGGACGGCACCACCGCTATCCAAATTCCCCGGCCGAAGACTCGCTACCAGGAGGAGGAGCTGGTAGCGAAGTTCATCAACGGCCTCAGGAAGCTCTTCTCCGCCAGCAACAACTGGACTTTCCTGCAGCCCCTGCTGCTCCGTCTGGACTACTGCGCCAAGTGCCAGGCCTGCGCCGAGGCCTGTCCGGTGTACGTGGCCAGCGGCAGGGAGGAGATCTACCGTCCCACCTACCGCTCGGAGATATTCCGCAGGATCGTCAAGAAGTACGTCATGCCGGGCGGGTTCCTCAGCGGCTTCACCGCCGGGAATATCGACCTGAACTGGCCGATGCTGGCCCGTCTCGCTGAGCTGTCCTATCGCTGCACGGTCTGCCGCCGCTGCGCCAAGTTCTGTCCCCTCGGCATCGGCAACGCCATGATCACCCGGGAGATCCGCAAGGTGTTCAGCCAGGAGCTGGGCATAGCTCCTGCCGAGCTGCACCGGCTGGGCACGGTGCAGCAGCTCCAGACCGGCTCCAGCACCGGCATGACTCCACCTGCCTTCGCCGACACTGTGGAGTTCATGGAAGAGGACGTCGAAGAGCGGGCGGGCATGAAGTTCAAGTGGCCCATCGACAAAGAGGGCGCCGATGTCCTCCTCATCCACAACGCGGGTGAGTTCCTCTCCTGGCCGGAGAACGCGGAGGCCTTCGCCATCATCCTGGAGGCCGCCGGCATGAGCTATACGCTCTCCAGCGATCTGCTCGGCTACGACGGCGTGAACTACGGCCTCTTTTACGAAGACATCCAACTCGCGCGCATCGTCTTGAAGCACATGGAGATCGCCAAGAAGCTGGGGGTGAAGAAGGTCGTCATCGGCGAGTGCGGCCACGCCCACAAGGCGCTAATGGTCATCGCCGACCGGATCCTCACGGGCGAGATGAACATCCCCCGAGAGAGCTGCTTCCCGTTCCTGGAGGGCATCATCGACAGCGGCCGGCTGAAGCTGGACCCTGAGCGAAACGACTTCCCAGTCACCCTCCACGACCCCTGCAACCTGGTGCGGCTGATGGGCATCGTGGAGCCGCAACGGAGGATACTACGCAAGATCGCGCCGCAGTTTAGGGAGATGTACCCCAACCGGACGGAGAACTACTGCTGCGGCGGCGGCAGCGGCTTCGCCATCTTCCAGGGGCTGAACTTCCCCGACTGGCGGTCGGCGATCTCCGGGAGGATGAAGTTCAAGCAGGTCCTGGAGGCGTTCCAGAACACCCCAATCGATGATGAGTCAGTGGCCAAGTACGTCTGCGCCCCCTGCTCCAACTGCAAGGGCCAGCTAAGGGGTGTCCTGGACTACTTCGGCGCCACGAGCAGGTGCGGCATCCACTACGGCGGCCTGGTGGAGCTGATCGTCAACGCCATGGTGGACGTGCCGAAGTCGTTCATGGAGTGGGAGCAGGAGGCCTAGAAACCCGTCCGGCGCGGGGCCAGACCGAGCAAGGAGAAGACGCCATGGCCGAAGCGAAGAAGAAGGTATTCTTGCTGGGATCCGAAGGGTGCGGCGCCGGTGACCCTGACCTGGGCTATGAGATCATGACGGTGGTCCTGGGCGCCTTGGCGGACCGCGAGGACAGGCCGACGGCGATCATCTGCTGGAATACCGCCGTGAAGCTACTAGCTCAGGGCTCGCCCGTCGTTCCGAAGCTTAAGGCGATCGAGGAGAAGGGAACCAGGATCCTGGCCGGACAGCTATGTGTAAACGCCTTGCAGCTAGAGGGAAAGCTGGCGGTGGGAGAAGTCGCTACGCTCGGCCAGATCTTCGACCTCATCCTCCACGAGGACGTCGTCAGCCTGTAGGCGAAGGGCGCCGCAGGGGGACATCCTGTCAGGTGCCAGGAAGCCATCCTCGGTGCCGCCGCGCACGCCCGCCGTGGCGGTCGCCGTTCAGCACCTCATCTCTAACTAGCCACCGCTCCGTAGTCACGCGCCGCCGAAAAGTCGGAAAGCACCTGCGAGAGGTGCTTCCCTTACGGCCACCTGGCCACAGTGTTCGCGCGAAGTCGTGCTTCACACGGCTGTCTATTGTACTGCCGGCTCCTTCGACTTCTCCTCGGCCGCTGGTTCGGCAATGTCCTGGGAACTCGGCATCCCGGCCACCCGAAGCGCGGTCCTGTAGGTGCCCGGGAAGAGGCCGTAGAACTGCTTCTTGGTGAAGCCAAGGCCGGTGCAGACTTCCTCACGCTTCGGCGCCGATCCGGTGCGGTCATAGAAAGACCGGATGAAGTAGATCGCGGCCCAATGGTCGTTCGTGAGCTGGTCCAGCGCCTCGCCGAATCCCTGCTGCCTGGCCAGGAACTGGGCTGCCTCTCGACTCCACTCAGAAGGAACCTTCAGGTAGCTTTTCTCGTCAACCTCGACCGGCCTCTCACCGACGACGGCGCCGGGGAGCGCCACTTTGGGTTCAATGACCAGGGCATTCGCGACTATCTCGCAGACATTCTGCACCTTGACGCCCAAGTCGTAGTACCGGCTTAGCTCCGTGATCTGGTCTATGCAGTTGTGGCAGGAGGTGACGACGACCTTGGCACCGGTGGCCCTGATCTGATCCGCCTTCACCTTTCCGGCCTGGAGACGGCGGTCGCGGAACTCAGGCATCGTCAGGGCACCGCCGCCACCGCCGCAGCAGAAGTTATCCACCCCGTGGGGGGTCATCTCTCGGAAGTCCATCACGGCCTGACGGAGCAGGTACCGGGGCTCTTCTTCAATGCCGCCGCTTCTCGCCTGGTTGCAGGGGTCGTGATACGTGACGGGCTCGGGGTTCTTTGTGGGATCCAGCTTTATGCGCCCGTGCTTGAGATACTCCGCGGTGATCTCGTTGTAGCTGAGCATGTTCACGGGGAGCGGCTTACCGTACCAACCCTGGGCCTCCCAGCGGTTGACCCTGTAGCCGGGCCCGCACGCCGTGAGGACCAGCGTCTCAGCCCCGAGCTTCGCGGCCGAGTCCACCAAGTGGGAGGTGATCTGTTTGGCGGCAGCGTCGTCGCCGTTGAAGAGAGCGTAGTTGGTCGCATCCCAGGCGTCGCTACATATCCCCCACTCATCACCCGCGGCGTAGGCCGTCTTGTACTGAGCCAGGAACAGCAGCGGGTAGAACTTCACCTCTCTGGGGTTGAAGCACATGAGCTTCTTGACGCCGGGCTTGTCAAGGGGAATCTTGAAATCGGGGTCACCCACCGCCTTCTGGACCTCTTCCTCCATCCACTCGACCGTCTCGACGAAGTCCTCCTTGGTGATCCCCATGTTGTTACCGGTCTCAAGATGGATATCCACCGTCTCCTGGAGGCCGGCCGGGACCCGCCCCTGGGCCGTGAGGATCGAGCGGGCGGTTCGCATGAGGAGCCCCATATCGATTCCCATAGGGCAGCTGAAGTTGCACCGGCGGCACATGGTGCAGGAACCGAAGGCGGCATCGTAGAGGTTGGCAAGCTGCTCCTCAGTGGGCTCCTTGGCCCTCACCCACCAGGGAAACAGCCTGCCCATCCAGTCATACTTCCTCTTGTAGAGAGAGCGAAACTGCTCAGCCTTGTAGGCCGGGGTGAGCTTGGGATCGCCTATGCTGAGGTAGTAGTGACAGGAGTCGAAGCACAGGCCGCAGTGCACGCAGGCGTGCATGTTGACGGCAAGCTGCCGCGTTAGCTTGGACGACAGCACGTCCAAGGCTTTCTTGCCGGCATCGCCGTTCGTTTTGGGAGCTGCTGTTTGGATCGCCATCAGCTATGCCTCCGTCGTCGAGCGCAGTTTCGGCACCGTCACACCGCGCCGGCCGAACAGGAAGCCGTGGTAGAAGCGGGTGAACGGCATGTACAGATAGTGAGAGATCTTGCCCCAGGGAACATAGACCAAGAGGAATGTGGGCAGGCCAAAGTAGGCGATGAGCCCCCAGTTGCTATCGCTGAGAAGCCCCCAGATGGCCGCCGCGAAGTAGAGGGTGACGATGCTTATGGCGAAGTAGTCGTCCGGCGTGCTGAGGACGCGCATCTCAGGGCGCGACACCCTCCGCACTGCGCGCAAGGCCCCAATCAGGACCCCGATGGCGAGAAAGACGACGAAGGTGTACACGACAGGGTCCGTCAGGACCCCATTCGCATAGGGATGGATGAACGTCGCACCGATAGCGATAGCCACCGCGATGTGGAACAACGCGAACTCCCCGTAGACCGTGAGGTGCCTGCGGGTGCTCTCCATGGTCCAGGGCATCAACACGGAACCGAAGGAGAGCAGGATGCCCCTGCGCGCCGAGCCCTTCGGCGCCATCTTCTCCATAGGCTGGCGCAGCGATCTCAACCATAGGAGACGCGCGGCGTACATCAGGGCGAACAGGGAAAGAGCCGCTATCTGAACCTCGTTCTCGAGAACCTTTACGAAGTCATCCAAGATATCACCTCCCTTTGCTGGTGCCGATGCGCCGCTTACCCGATATTCACCGGCCCACAATGGCTGCGCTCAGTGGAGCCGTGAAGGGAAGATCGTCCGGTTCCGGGAAAGCAACGGTGGATCGACTGCTCCACAGAGGAGTGTGCCACGCGAACGCTTCAGGGCAGTAAGCATATACGTCTAAGAATGTATATGTGAACACTTACACAATACCCCCTCGAACTCCTGGTGTCAATACGGTGTGTTGCCGCCGCAGCTCATTGGTCGGCAAGCCAGAGCATGAGCCGCCGGGACCGCACGATTTCCTTCACGATCTTGCTGTCGCACTGCGACAGCCACTCCCACGGGAGGACCCATCTGATCCCTGCTCAAGACATGGGCTCGCCGGCGCGGAGGCGCTGCATGACGGTGACGGCCGCAAGGAGACAGGTAGCGTCGCCTAGGCCCAACGTGCCGATGACACAGCACTGACCAGGGGAGGCAGCAGTCATTGACGGCGTCCGGAGGGCGATGCTATGTTCAACTCTGCAGAGGTGGGGCGCGACCGTCTGCCCGATCGGCGAGGCGGCCCATGTCGCACGATCCCATGAACCCACGCTCAGTCTCCGGCGGGCCTGGCTCTTCAGGCGGCGAGGGCTCCGAGCAGCCTCGAGTGCTCGTAGTAGACGACGACCAGCGATTGCTGACCGCGCTACAGAGGGGCCTATCGTTGCGCGGCTTCAATGTTGGGCTAGCGCGTGACTCAGGTCAAGCGTTCGGTTACCTTCAGGGCCAGTGGCCGGACATCATTGTCCTTGACATCATGATGCCCGGGATGGATGGTCTCAGCCTGTGCCGGCTGGTGCGTGAGACGGAGAGCACGCCCATCCTCATGTTGACCGCGCGGGACAGCGTGGCCGACCGAGTTGCCGGCCTGGAAGCCGGGGCGGACGATTACCTCGTCAAGCCCTTCGCCTTCGATGAACTGGTGGCCCGGATACAGGCTCTGCTCCGCCGCACGCGCCCGAGCGTGCCCCCTACGGAGCGCCTCTCCTACGCTGATCTGGTGGTGGATCCAAGAGCATGGACTGCGGCGCGTGGAGGGCAGCGGCTGATCCTGACTGCAACGGAGTTCCGGCTGCTTGACCAACTCATGCGGTCCCCGGAGCAAGTGCTGACCAGAGAAGAGCTGCTCGCGGGCCTCTGGGGTGAAGACTCGCCGGTTGAGTCCAACGTCGTTGACGTACACGTAGCGAACCTGCGTCAGAAGCTGGAGGCGGGGGGCCGCACCCGCCTCATCCAGACTATCCGCGGCGTGGGCTTCATGCTGAAGAAAACCACATAGTGCCGCTACGCCTTCGCCTCACAATCGTATACGTAGTCCTCCTGGCTGCGTCGCTGGCGGGGCTAAGCCTGGTTGTCCACCTTGTCACGTCCGAAAGGATCTCTGACAGCGTAAACGACAAGCTGAAACTGCAGAGCGACGCAGTCATCACGGCCCTGCGTCCCATAGATCCGCCGCTCTCTATGGAGACCATGCGTGAGAACCAGTGGCTAAGGCTGGACGAGGAAGCGGCGTCCGGCGTCATTTTCCAGCTAACGAGCCTTGACGGTCGCGTGCTGTACTCGTCCTTTCCCCCTAGCAGCGCCGAACTTCCCCTGCTCGCTACAGGAAGGCCACTCAAGTCGTTTGTCGCCACGACTAACATTAACGAGGAGCGCTTCCGTCTTAAATACGAGCCGATTCGCCAAGATGACCAGGTGCTGGGAGGCGTGATAACCGGCCAGTCCTTGAAGGACACTGATGCGGCGCTGGAACAGATCCGCACCACCCTAACCTTTGGCGGCCTAGGTGTCGTCCTCGTCACGAACGTGGCAGCCTATGTTCTGGCGAGACGTGTCCTGAACCCCGTCCGGCGCGTCTCCCGATTGGCGCGCGACATCGAGCGAACAGCCGATTTCAGCCGTCGCGTACCCGCCTCCACCACAGGCGACGAGATGGCGGAGCTTACCGCCACCTTCAACTCCATGATTGAACGCGTTGAGCGTATGCTGGAAGCACAGAAGGCCTTCCTCGCTGACTCCTCCCACGAACTGCGCCGCCCCCTCACAGTGCTGCGCACCAACATCGACATCCTGCGTGACCCTTCGCTCCCAGCGGAGGAGCGAGAGGTCTGCCTTCGGGAGATGCGTGCCGAGGCAGAGGCGATGAGCCGTCTCTTGTCCGACCTCCTCCTTC
>DAOUMF010000093.1:0-3218 GCA_034411955.1 Dehalococcoidia bacterium | reverse complement strand
GGCTTAAGCCTGACCCGCAGCGGTGACCGCTTTTGACGGATTGCCGCGGCGGCGCTATGCTTGCGGCGAGGTAAGAGGGGCCGCGCCATGGAGCAAGAGATCCGCTTCTGCACCACCTCCGACGGCGTCCGCATAGCCTACGCTACCATGGGCAAGGGATCGCCGCCGCTGGTCTACGTGCCCGGCCCGTTCAGTCAGTTCAAGCTCATGGCTCACGAGCCCAGAGTGGCTTCCATGTGGCAGCAGATAGCCGCGAACCGCGGCCTCGTCTTGTTCGACCGGCGGGGTACGGGCATGTCGGGCCGGGACGTGCGCGACTTGAGCCGGGTGGCGCTCGTCAGGGACCTGGAAGCCGTCATAGACCACCTGAAGCTGCGGCGTGTGGCACTGATCGCCTGGGACATGGCAGGTGTCGTTGCCATAGAATACGCCCACCGCCACCCCGAGAAGGTCTCCCACCTGATACTGTGCGGCTCCTTTGCGCGTGGCCAAGACGTTGGCACGCCGGAAACCAACGAAGCACTGATCCGCCTCATTCGCGGTGGCTGGGATATCGCCTCTGAGATGTTGCCGGCCATCGTGGTGCCCAGCGCAGACCCTGAGACCGCCCGCCGCTGGATCACGACCCTTCGGGAGTCGTGCTCCGGCAACTCTTATGCCGCTCAATTGGAAGCGGCGGTAGCAGAGGATGTCACCGACCTGCTGCCCGAGATCGAGATTCCCGCCTTGGTCCTTCACGCCCGCCGCGACCGGGCCTTCCCCTTTGAGCTCGGCCGCGAACTGGCGTCGCTCATGCCCAACGCCCGCCTGGTGACCCTGGAGCAGGACGTTCACTGGGATCCCCGAGACCTCACGCCGGTGGTTGAGGCCGTCAACGACTTCTTGACCCCCCGAAAGCCTGCGAAACGAAAGCGACCGAAGGCGGCGGCCCCCTCCGCCCTCGTGACTATCCTCTTCACCGACATGGAGGGCTCCACGGCACTGACCCAGCGCCTCGGCGACGCCAAAGCCCGTGACCTCCTGCGACAGCATGAACGCGTGGTGCGGGAGGCGCTAAAGGCGCACGGTGGGTCGGAGCTGAAGACGACGGGCGACGGCTTTATGGCGTCGTTTTCCTCCGCCACCAAGGCCCTAGAGTGCGCCATCGCCATGCAGAGGGCCTTTGCCGCCCACAACGAGTCGGCGGAGGAGCCGATACTCGTGCGGGTCGGGCTCAACGCGGGGGAGCCCGTGGCCGAGGACGAGGACCTGTTCGGCACCGCCGTCCAGCTTGCCGCCCGCATATGCGCCCACGCCGAGCCGGGCCGGATTCTCGCCTCCAACGTCGTGCGGGAGCTTGCGGCGGGCAAGCGGTTCCTGTTCTCGGACCGCGGGGAGACGGCGCTGCGGGGGTTCGAGGACCCCGTGCGGCTGTACGAACTGCGCTGGCAGTCCGATTCGGCCGGGGGTCAGGCTTAAGCCTGACCCCCTGAGGTTACCGGGGTGCGCCTAGAACTCGATCTGGCGGTGGCGTAACAGCACGCTCTGGAGCAGCCCCAGGGCCACGAACAGCATGATCAGGGAGCTGCCGCCCTGGCTGATGAACGGCAGGGGCAGGCCCGTCACCGGCAGTAGCCGGATGTTCACCGCGATGTTGACGAACACCTGGAACAGGATCATGATCGCGATGCCGGTGGCCAGCAGCCGTCCGAACTGGTCGCGCGCCAGCGTGGCCACTCGGATCGTCCGGAACAGCAGCGCCGCGAACAGCGCCAGCAGCACGAGCGCTCCGACTAGGCCCAACTCCTCACCCAGCACGCTGAAGATATAGTCCGTGGTCGGCGTCTGCAGGAAGTCCAGTTGTGTCTGGCTGCCGTTGGTCAGCCCCTTGCCGAACACACCGCCCGAGCCGACGCTGATCTCCGCCTGGAGGATGTTGAAGCCCCCGCCCAGCGGGTCGGAGTTCGGGTTGAAGAACAGCGCGATGCGCTCCCGCTGGTAGTCACCCAGGACGGCCAGGGCGGCGAACGGTATCGCCGCCAGCAGGAACCCGGCCAGCATCACGACGTGCCGGACTCGCACCCCCGCCACCAGCACCATCCCCACCCAGACGGCGCCGAAGATGATCGCCGTGCCCATGTCCGGCTCCGCCATCACCAGCCCCGCTGGCAGGGCAGCCAGCGCCAGCGACGTCAGGAACACCCGCACACGCGTGATCTCGAGCTGGCGGTCCGCCAGGTAGCGGGCCAGCGCCACTATGGTCAGCAGCTTGGCCACCTCCGACGCCTGGACCTGCGTCCCAGCTATGGTGATCCACCGCCGCGAGCCGAAGGCGCTCTCTCCCATCAGCAGCGCCGCCACCAGGATGAGGATCGCCAGGGCGTACAATGCCGGCGCCATCCGCCCGAACGCCCGGTAGTCCATCCAGGCGATGACCGCCATCACCGCCAGCCCCAATAGGGCGAACATCGCCTGCTTCACCACCGGGTGGCTGAGGCCGGCTATCCCATCCGGGTAGGCGGTCAACGAGGCGCTGTAGATGAGCAGGGCGCCGTAGGCAACCAGGGCCCCCGCCAGAAGCAGCAGCGCGTAGTCAAAGTGGCGAGCGATGCGCCACTCCACTACTGACCCTCCTCCGGCTCTTCGACTCCGCTCAGGTCAGGCTCCTGGGCCAACTGCGGGCCGTGGAAGTAGTAGTCCAGGATCGTGCTGGCCGCCGGGGCCGCGTCGCTGCCACCACCGCCTCGCTGGAAGAACACCACTACCGCCACCTCCGGCTCGTCGTACGGCGCGAAGCCGACGAACCAGCCGTGCGTGTCGTGGGAGCCGTCCCAATTGGCCGGGCCGAACTCCGCCGTGCCCGTCTTGCCGGCCACCTCGATGCCCGGCACGGCCGCATTCGTGGCCACGCCCCTGGTCACCGACTGGCGCATCGCCTCCTTGACGATGTCGAGGTAGCCCCGCTCCACCGGCACCACGCTTTGCATGCCCTGCTCGAGCCGCTCAAGGACGTTGCCGTGGCCGTCTCGCACCTCCCGCAGGAGGTGCGGCGTCAGCACCCTGCCGCCGTTGCCTATCGCCGAGACGGCGGTAATGAGCTGGAGCGGCGTGAGCGATAGATACCCCTGGCCGATGCCGAAGTTGTACGTATCGCCCACGTACCAGCTCTCGCCCACCGCCTCCTCCTTCCACTGGGCATCGGGGACGAGGCCGGCCGACTCTCCCGGTAGGTCTACGCC
>DAOUMF010000092.1:0-1790 GCA_034411955.1 Dehalococcoidia bacterium | reverse complement strand
GTCTTGCCCCGGGCCATCTCGATGAGGGCGTCGCTGGACGCAATGGCGCTGGCGCAGCCGAAGGTCTGGAACTTTGCGTCGGCGATCCGTTCGCCGTCCAGCCGCACCATCAGGCGGAGGGCGTCCCCGCAGGTGATGTTGCCCACGGTCACGTCCAGATCGGGATCCTCGATCGTCCCGGCATGTTCAGGATTCAGGAAATGCTTCTTCACCTTCTCCGAGTAGTCCCACATGTCCCCCGGTCTCCCGTCAGCGGTTGTTGACCTGAAGTCCTGCCAGAATGCGTCCTGCGGCGTCGCAGCCGATCCCCGCCTTGGAAGCCCGACAGGGCTCGACGCCCCCTGTCACCCGACAGGACTCGCACAATCGAGTCTACGCCCTCCCGGCCCCCCGGTCAAACCTCAGTCGCTGCCGGTGCTGTCAAGAGTTCGGTGTAAAAAGGCTCGGGGGCTTTACGGGCGTCACTCGGCCGTAGCCCTGCCGTTGTAGTTTGCGCCAGACCAGGTAGACGGTCCTCTCCAGGCTCTGGGCGCTGGGGAAGATGCCCACCTGCTCGATCTTGCGGTTCAGCTCCTCGATGAAGCGTTCGATGGGGTTTGTGGTCTTGAGTCTGGGCCGGTCCTCCTCGGGCGCGTTCAGGTAGGTCAGGGTGTCCTCGAAGTCGTCATGGAGCCTGGCAACCGCCACCGGTTCGCGCTCGTGCCACCGCTGCGCCCACCGGGCCAGCCGCCGTTGCGCCTGGTAGGGGCTCTCCAGGTCCTTGTAGATCGCCGCCGCGCTGGCCACAAGCGCCTTGCGGCGCGTACGCTCCGTTACGTGGTCGCTGAGGGACTGCACCTTGTGGAAGGCGCATCGCTGTTTGGGCACCGTCGGGTAGACGGTCAGCAGCGAGCCCAGAAGGCCGCCGTCCCCGTCGGTGGCGATCATGTCCAGGCTCCTGTGCCAGCGGTCTCGCCTCCTGAGCCCGCGCTCCCAGAGGGAGGTGACAAAGTCGGTCCAGCATTGCTCGCTCTCGGAGTCGGCGACCCGGAAATCGACCAGTTCCTCGCTGCGGTCGGGACGCACTCCCCAGCACAGGAGCACCACGGCGTCCTTCTTCTTGCCGCGTCCCCTGCGCCGACGCCTGTGGCAGGTATGGGTGTGTTTGGCATCCAGGTAGAGGTAGCGCCATCCGTCGTCGAGGGGACGGCGATGGAAGGCGCGGATCTCCTCGTCGAGTTCGGCGACGACGCGGCTGACGGTGCCCGGGCTGACCAGGGCGCCGAAGCTCTGTTCGAGCACGCGGCTGACGCTGCGGGTGGACATGCCACAGGAGAGCCACTCGGTGATCATGGCGTCGATCTGCCGGTTGCGCCTCTGGTAGGCGGCGATGGTGCGTGGGCGGAAGGGGATCTGGCTGTCGCGCACGCGGGGGACGCGGATCCGCAGCGAGCCCAGCGGTGTCTCCAGGCAACGGCGACGATAGCCATTGCGGTAGCCGGCACGGCGCCGGGAGCGCTCGTAGCGCGCGCAGCTGAGGAAGCTGTCCCTTTCGGCTTCCATCAGCGCCTCCAGGAGGCGGCGATGGAAGCGGGCGGTCTGGAGACGTGCGAACGCAGCGACCTGCTCTTGAAAGGCGCCATGAGCGGTGCGAGACTTGTCCATCGGGCGATGCCTCCTAACTTGGGCTGGAGTTTTCCTGGCCGAAAACCACAACCAAGCAGAGCATCGCCCCTGTTTCAAGGGACGGAAGCAGGCCGGGGGTCGCCGTTCGGCGCTGCTTTCGCTCCGGTCGCCCTCCGGGCTCCCTC
>DAOUMF010000091.1:0-6973 GCA_034411955.1 Dehalococcoidia bacterium | reverse complement strand
GGGAGGGTCAGGTGGGCCAGGAGTGGCTGGCCGTGACCTCCCAGCTCCATGAGCAGGAGGAGTCGCTCTACGGGTACTGCACGGAGTTGCTCATTGGCGGCCGAGAGCTGGCCCCGGACTTGGTGCGGAAGCGCATGCTGGAGCTGGGCGACTCGGTGCTGGTGGTGGGGGACGAGCGGCTGGTGCGGGTGCACCTACACACGGACGACCCCGGGGCGGCGTTGAGCCACGGGACGGGCGTGGGCTCTCTGCTCCAGGTGAGGGTGGACAACATCCGCGAGCAGGCTGACCGCTTTCTGGAGCTGCACGAAGCGCGGGCGACGGTGGAGGCTCAGCCGGAAGCGATCTCGACGGTGGCGGTGGCCGCGGGGGAGGGGATGGCGACGGTGTTCCGCAGCGTGGGCTGCACGCGGGTGGTCTCCGGGGGGCCGACGATGAACCCGAGCACGCGTGATATCCTGGACGCCGCCGCGGCCTGCCCGGCGGACGACGTCATCGTTCTGCCCAACGATAAGAACATCATCATGGCGGCCAAGCAGGCGGTGGAGCTGACCGAAAAGAGGCTGCGGGTGGTGGAGACGCGCTCGATCCCTCAGGGCATCGCTGCGCTGCGGGCCCTGAACCAGGATCACGACTTGGCGGCGAACGTGGAGGCGATGGAGGAGGCTCGGTCGGGGGTGCACGCGGTGGAGGTCTGCCGGGCGGTGCGCTCCACCAGCGTGGGAGGGGTGAAGGTGCGGGAGGGGCAGATTATCGCCATCGTCGACGATGAACTGAGGCTGGCAGCGCAGACGGCGGAAGAGGGTGTGCTGCAGGCCCTGGAAGGCATCGAGGCTGAGGGCGCCAGCCTGACCACCCTGTATTATGGGGCGGACACCCTGCAGAGGGAGGCGGAATCGCTGGGGGATCGGATCCGGGAGGCGTTTCCCCAATACGACGTGGAGGTCGTCTACGGGGGGCAACCGCACTACAACTACATCGTCTCCGTGGAGTAGCCCTGCTCCAACTCGGCGGCTGCTGATATACTGCCCATGAGGAGCGCCAATTGGCCTTTCGCATCGTCACGGACAGCACCGCCGACCTGCCCCCGCAATTCGCTCACGATCTCGGCATCTCCGTCGTCCCCCTGAGCGTGATCTTCGGTGATGAGGTCTTCCGCGAGGGGATCGACATCAGCCACGATCTGTTCTACGACAAGCTGATGCGCGGCAAGGAGATGGCCACCACCTCCGCGCCCTCGGTGGGCGACTTCCTGGAGGTGTACGAGCCGCTGTTGAAAGAGACGAACGAGATCGCCTCTATACACATCTCCTCCAAGCTGTCTGCGACGTGTGAGAACGCGCGGCAGGCGGCCCAGATCCTGGCCGACCACGGCGCGCGGATAGAGGTGATCGATTCGCAGGTGGTGTCCCTGGGCCTGACGTTCGTGATCCTGGCGGCGGCGCGGGCGGCCCGGGAAGACGGAGACATGGAGAACATCAAGGCAGCGGTGCAGCACACGATTCAGCGTCTCCGCATCTACTTCATGGTGGACACGCTGGAGTTCCTGCGGCGTGGAGGGCGCATCGGCCGAGGGAGAGCGTTCCTGGGCGCCGTGCTGCGGGTGAAGCCGCTGCTCTCCCTGCGGGACGGCGAGGTTCATCCGGAGGAGCGGGTGAGGACGAAGGCGCACGCTATCGACCGGCTGTTTCAGATCGCGACTTCGTACCCCAACATTCGAGAGATAGCCGTGGGCTATTCCACTAACCCTCAGGACGCGCACGACTTCAAGCAGCGACTGCAAGCGGTGATGCCACTGGTGAACATCCTGGTGACGCGGGTAGGCCCGGTGATCGGCGCCCACGCGGGGCCAGGCGTTCTGGGCATGGGTCTTCTTGAGGGGGAACAGTAGCCGCTTGACGGAGGCGGGCGAAAGGCTGCGCAAGGTCCTGGCGCTGGAGCGCTCGCGGAGGTTCGCGGACACGTCGGTGATAGGCGGCCTGGACGCGTACTTGGAGCGCTTCCTCTCGGAGGAGCCAGTTCCCGTCGGCCACCGCTTCCAGCAGGTGATGCGGGCTCTGCCACCTCGGGGTTATCGGGCGCTGCACCCGGTGCAGCGGCAGCGCGTGGTGGAAGAGCTGGAGACGGCGCTGGCGGAGCCGATTGCACCGGTCCGATCGCCGCCCCGAAGCTCGAGGCGCCCGACCCGTCAGCAGGCACCGGAGGGCAGGCGAGGGGGCGCAACCGCGCGACCGGGCGTGGCCGCGACGCCGGATTCGCCCGTGGACGTGCTCAAGGGGGTCAGCCGCAGCTACGCTGGCAAGCTCAAGAAGCTGGCTGTGGAGAGGGTGCGCGACCTGCTCTGGTTGTTCCCCTTCCGCTATAACGACTTCTCGCAGGTGCGCCCGATCGCGGGGCTGGTGGTGGGGGAGGAGCAGACAGTGCTGGGCGAGGTGTGGTCGGCCGGCGCGGGCCTGGTGGGCCGCCGTAAGGCGAGCGAGGCGGTCATCGGCGACGAGACGGGGATGCTGAGGGTGGTGTGGTGGGGCCAGACGTATGTTGCGCGCCAGTTGCGGGACGGGATGAAGGTGGCGCTGAGCGGGAAGGTGACGGCGTTCCGCGGCCGGAAGCAGATGGAGAACCCGGAGTGGGAGGCGCTGGATGCGGATTCTCTCCACACGCGACGGCTGGTACCGGTATACCCGGGCACGGAGGGCTTGCCTCAGCGGCTGGTGCGACGTCTGGCCAGGGACGCGGTGGACGCTCTCGCCGACCGGCTGGAGGAGACGCTGTCGGATGACGTGCGAGAGCGTCTTGGGGTGCTGCCGCTGGTACCGGCGATGCGTGAGATACACTTCCCGGACTCGTTGCAGCAGGCGGAGGAGGCGCGCAGACGTTTCGCTCTGGAGGAGCTGTTGTACGTCGAGCTGGGGGTGGTGCGCCGGCGTCAGCTATGGCAGAGGGCGGGCGCCGCGGGCGAGCTGGCGCTGCCGCAGTCGGTTCGAGACGGGTTCGAGCGGTCGTTGCCGTTCACCCTGACGGCGGCGCAGCAACGGGCGACGGCCGAGGTGCTGCGGGACGTGGGGCGCAGCGTGCCCATGAACCGGCTGCTGGAAGGCGACGTTGGCAGCGGCAAGACGGTGGTGGCGGCTACGGCGTTGCTGGCGGCGGTGGCCAGCGGGTTCCAGGGCGCCATCATGGCGCCTACGGAGGTGCTGGCGGAGCAGCACTACCGTACGTTCTGCACGCTGCTGTCGGGTGGGGAGGAGGGGCTGTGGCGGGATGTCTTCTCGCCGGGCTATCTGGGCAGGCCCTTGCGTGTGACGCTGCTGCGGGGGAGCCTGCGGGCCTCGGAGAAGGCCGCGGCCCAGGAGCGCATCGCACGGGGGGAGACGGGCATCGCCATCGGCACGCAGGCGCTGATCCAAGGGGAGGTGTCGTTCCAGCGGCTTGGGCTGGTGGTGGTGGACGAGCAGCACCGGTTTGGGGTGGAGCAGCGGGGGGCGCTGCGACAGAAGGGGGCCAGTCCGCACGTGCTGGTGATGACGGCGACGCCCATACCCCGCACTCTGGCCCTCACGGTCTACGGCGACCTTGATGTCACCGTCCTGGACGAGATGCCGCCCGGGCGCCCGCCGGTGAAGACACACCGCGTGCGCCCCGAGCAGCGACAGAAGGCGTACGACTTCCTGCGCAAGCAGGTGCGCGCTGGACGGCAGGCGTACATCATCTGCCCGCTGGTGGAGGAGTCGGAAGCGGTGGTGGTGAGGGCGGCGGTGCAGGAGCATGAGCGGCTGCGCGCTGAGGTGTTCCCGGAGCTGCGTCTCGGTCTGCTCCACGGCCGTATGACGCCGGGCGACAAGGATGCGGTGATGCGGGCCTTCCGGGACGGCGGTCTGGACGTGCTGGTGTCCACGGCTGTGGTGGAGGTAGGGATCGATGTGCCCAACGCCACCGTGATGCTGGTGGAGGGCGCCGACCGCTTCGGGCTGGCCCAGCTCCATCAGTTCCGGGGCCGGGTGCGCAGGAGCAGTGAGCAGGCCTACTGCCTGCTGCTGTCGGAGAACCCATCGGAGGAGGCCCAGGAGCGGCTGCGCATCATGGAGACGACGCACGACGGCTTCAAGCTGGCGGAGGAAGACCTGCGCCTGCGCGGGCCGGGAGAATACTTCGGCACGCGGCAGTCCGGTTTGCCTGACCTCAAGGTCGCGCGTTTAACAGATGTGGCCCTCATCGAGCAGGCGCGAGCGGAGGCGACGCGTATCCTGGAGGACGACCCGGAGCTGGGGCGGCCGGAGCACGGGGCGCTGGCGGCGCGGGTGAGGGAACTCTGGGGTCGCATTACGGCGGAGGCGTCCTAGCGCCGCCGCGATAGGGCTGCTAGAATTGGGGTTGCGAATGCCGCCCCGCGTTGGGGGCGGTATGGTGCTTCCAAGAGCCCGATGATCAAGCACGAGATGTCGCGCCTCAAATCGGAGGCGGTGCGGAAGGCGCAGAGCGCGGGCGACCTGCCCGCCGTGGCTGTGCCGGACGCCCCCTTGGAGCGTCCTCAGCGGCCGGAGCACGGCGACTACGCCTCCAACCTGGCGCTGCGGCTGGCCCGCTCGGCGCGGATGAGCCCCCTGGAGGCAGCGGGGGTCATCGCGGAGTACCTGGCGGTGGACGAGGCCGTGGCTTCGGTGGACGTGGCGCCGCCGGGGTTCGTCAACTTCCGGCTGGCCCCATCGTGGCTGATGGCCCAGGTGGACGCGATCCTGCGGGAAGGGGAGCGGTTTGGGGACGTTCCTCTGGGCCAGGGGCAATCCGTGCAGGTGGAGTACGTCTCGGCCAACCCTGTGGGCCCCATTCACGTGGGCAACGGGCGTGGCCTGGCGTTGGGCGATACCCTGGCCAACGTCCTAGCGGCCGCCGGATATGAGGTCCAGCGCGAGTACCTGGTGAACGACGCCGGCACCCAGACGGAGACGTTCGCGTCCACCCTCTACGCCCGCTACCAGCAGTTGTTCGGCCGCCAGGTGGAGATACCGGAAGGGGGCTACCCCGGCGAGTACATGATTCGCCTGGCGGAGAGGCTGAAGGAGGATAAGGGCGACTCGCTGCTGGTGCTGCCGGAGGAGAGCTACCGCGCGGAGCTGCACGACCTGGGCGTGGAGCGGATGATGGAGGCGATCAAGGAGGAACTGGTGGCGGTGGGCGTGCGCTACGATCGCTGGTTCTCCGAGCGCTCCCTCTACAGCGACAGCACGTACGAGAAGGCTCTGGCGCGCCTGCGGGAGGGCGGCTTCGTCACGGAGCGCGAGGGGGCGGTGTGGTTCGCCTCGTCGGAGCTGGGCGACGAGAAGGACAACGTCCTGGTCCGGTCGACGGGCGCGCCCACTTACTTCGCCTCGGACATCGCCTATCACTACGATAAGTTCGTGCTCCGCGGGTTCCAGCGGGTGATCGACGTCTGGGGCGCCGATCATCAGGGGCACGTGCCGCGGATGAAGGCGGCGGTGGCAGCCCTGGGCGTGGACCCGGAGCGGCTGACGATCATCATCTATCAGCTCGTCACCCTGAAGCGCGGGACGGAGGTGGTGCGGCTGTCGAAGCGGGCCGGCGAGATCGTCACGCTGCGGGAGGTGGTGGATGAGGTGGGGGCGGACGCCGTGCGCTTTTTCTTCGTGTCGCGGTCCGCCGATTCGCACATGGACTTCGACATCGAGCTGGCGAAGCGGCAGAGCGCGGAGAACCCCGTCTACTACGTGCAGTACGCCCACGCCCGCATCGCCGGCATCCTGGCCCACGCCGCGGAGCGCATCCCCTCGTTCGAGGACGGCGACGTGTCGCTGCTGACCCATGAGTCGGAGCTGGCGCTGATCCGCAAGATGCTCCAGCTCCCGGAGCTGGTGGAGAGCGTCGCCCTCAGCCTGGAGCCGCACCAGCTCCCGTACTACGCCATGGACCTGGCGACGGCGTTCCACGATTTCTACGAGAAGTGTCGCGTGGTGTCCGACGACGAGGCGCTGTCCAAGGCGCGGCTGAAGCTGGTGGCGGCGGCCAAGCTGGCCCTGGCGCGGGCCCTGGCGCTGATGGGCGTGAGCGCGCCGGAGCGGATGTAGCTGGCCACATGCCGGAACTGCCGATTTCGACGAGCGGCAGGTCGGCGGCGGAGGTGGCCCGGCTCTGCGCCCGTGAGGCCGGTCGCATCGCCATGGACGCCTTCGGGAGCCGTCAGGACGTGCAGGTCAAGGGCCGGGGCAATTTCCTGACGGAGACGGACCTGGCGGCGGAACGGGCGGTGCTGGCGGTGCTGCGGGAGGAGTACCCGCAGCACGAGGTGCTGGCGGAGGAGACGGCCGGGAAGGCTGCGGGCGAGGGATGGATGTGGGTGGTGGACCCGCTGGACGGGACGCACAACTTCTCGCGGGGGATACCGTACTTCGCGTTCAGCATGGCGCTGTGCCAGGGGCGGGAGCCGCTGCTGGGGCTGACGTACGCCCCGGCCACGGGCGATGAGTTCTTCGCCGAGAGAGGGCAGGGGCTGACCGTCAACGGGGAGCAGTCGCAGGCGTCGGGGACGGAGCGGCTGGCCGATTGCGTCCTCGGCGTCGACCTGGGCTACGATGACGCGCGGGCGGCGCGCATGCTGGATCTGGTGGCGGAGATATGGCCGGTGCAGAGCGTGCGAGTGATGGGGAGCGCGGCGCTGGGGCTGGCCTACGCCGCCTGCGGGCGCTACGACCTGTTCCTCCATCACTTCCTCTACCCGTGGGACGTCGCGGCGGGCATCGTGCTGGTGAGGGAGGGCGGCGGCGCGATCGTCGACCGGGACGGCGGCGCCGTGAGGATCGACAGCGAGGGCGTGATCGCGGGGGCGCCTGGGGCGGTGGAGGAGATGCTCTCGCTGGCCCGCGGCCGTCCCTGGCGGGAGTAGGGGTCTCGCCAGTCAGGCCGCGCCCTCTCGCAGGGCGCGATAGATGGGGACGGGGGAGGGGATGCCCTTCATGACGGC
>DAOUMF010000090.1:0-16259 GCA_034411955.1 Dehalococcoidia bacterium | reverse complement strand
ACGTACACAGGGTAGATCGCCGACGGGGTGCGAACGACGCAGGCGGCGCCGGGCGAAGCGGCGTGGCCCGGCGCTGCGGTGACGGACGAGCCAGCGAACGCCGCCAGTCGGTCCGGGTCGGCGACGGCCGTGGCGGACCGGCGACGCCAGCCGCGGACCACCTCCTCAGCAACGAGGTCGAGCGTCAGGCCATCGGTGTGGACGGTGTGGTCGGCGAGGGCATAGAAGGGCTGGCGGCCGGCCTTCAGCTCGCGGATGCGAGAGATGGGATCGGGGCCGACAAGGAGAGGTCTGTCCAGAGGCTCGTCCGAGGGGGCGCCCTCGCTGAGTCGGCGCAGGATCGTCTCCGGCCGCGCCTCGAGGCAGACGACGAAGCCGCCGTCGGCCAGAAGACGGCGGTTGTCCGGCCTGAGGATGGCGCCCCCGCCGACAGGGACGACGGCGCGCTCGAGGCCGCAGGCTTTGCGGACGGCGTCCGCCTCCAGTTCGCGGAAGCGGGGCTCGCCGTCCTGCTCGAAGATGTCGGTGATTGGTCTCCCGGCGGCCTTCTCGACCAGGGAGTCGGTATCGATGACCTGCCATCGGAGGCGTTCGGCCACCAGGGGTGCGACGAGGCTCTTGCCGGTACCGGAGAAGCCGGTCAGTACGATGCGGAGAGGGCGTTTGGGCATCAAGTCACTCCGTAAGGCCGAAGGCTTTGAGGGCGTTCAGGCGGAGGAACTTCTCCTTCGCCTCCGGCTTCAAGCCTAGCTCCTCGACCTGGGCGCGGCAACGGGAAGGAGAGAGCATCGGGTAGTTGGTGCCGAACAGGACTTTGTCCTGGCCGTAGCTGTTCATGAACGTGCGGAAGGTGGGCGGGTAGAAGCGCGGCAGGTAGGCGGAGGTGTCGATGTAGACGTTCGGGTACTTCCAGGCGAGGCCGATCATCTCGTCGGTCCAGGGGTAGCCGATGTGGCCGCCGATGATGGTCAGGTCCGGGAAGGTGAGGGCCACCTCGTCGAGGTAGGGGATGGGCCGGCCCGGCTCCGAGGGTCGCAGAGGCCCGGTGTGCCCGACCTGGAGGCAGAACGGGATGCCCAGGTCGAGGCAGGCGACGTAGAGGGGGTAGTAGTGCCTGTCGTTGGGAGGGAGATCCCATATCCAGGGCAGCATGTGCAAGCCCCGCAGGCCGAGGTCGTTGACGGCCCTCCGCAGCTCGCTGACGGCCTCCGCCGGGCGTCTGAGGTCAACGGTGGCGAGACCGAGGAAGCGGTCGGGGAAGCGCTGGACGAGGGCGGCGATCTCGTCGTTGGTGATGATCCAGCCGTCGGGGGCGGCCCAGGCGCGGAGCACTGCGCGCTCGATGTTGCCCGCGTCCATCTCGGCGATGAGACGATCGACGGGGATGCCTTCAGGGAGCGGGCTCATGCCGGTGGCCCGCCACAGGCTGGCGAACATCGGGTTGTTGATCAGTTGTCCGGTGCCCGGCTGCGCCCAGGCGTCGATGGCGGCGATGGACGGCTGCCGCGTCAAGGGTTACTCCTGCCGCCCGCGTGGCCCAATCGTCTTGACGTACGCCTCGTAGTTACGCTTCGTCTCCGCCAGGGAGTCGCCGCCGCACTTCTCCCGCATCGCGCGGCCGAGAACGATGGCCACCATCGCCTCGCCGATGACGCCGGCGGCGGGGACGACGCACACGTCGGAGCGCTCGTAGTGGGCCTGCACTTCCTCGCCGGTCAGGAGGTCGACGGAGGGCAGGGGCTTGGCGAGGGTGGAGATGGGCTTGAGCGCGCCACGGACGACGACCGGCTCGCCGTTGGTGACGCCGCCCTCCAGGCCGCCGGCGCGGTTGGTGGCCCGCCGCCAGGGCCTGCCCTCCCACTCCTGCCGAGGCAGGATGACGTCGTGGGCCCGAGAGCCAGGCGTCGACGCCAGGGCGAAGCCGCCGCCGATCTCGACGCCCTTGACGGCGTGGATGCTCATCACCGCCTGGGCGAGAAGGCCGTCCAGCTTGCGGTCCCACATGACGTGGGAGCCGAGGCCGATCGGCACGCCGCTCGCCCACATCTCGAAGGTGCCGCCGAGGGTGTCGCCGGCCTCGCCGGCGGCCTCGATAGCGCGCACCATGCGCTCGGACGTCTTAGGATCGGCGCAGCGCACGGGTGACTCCTCCACGGCGGCCCAGTCCGGCTCGCCGTCGACGGAGGCGGACACGTCGCCGATGGAGACGGTGTGTGAGTGGACGACCACCCCGAACTCCTCCAGCAGGCGGCGGCAGACGGCCCCCGCAGCGACGCGAGCGGCGGTCTCGCGGGCGGAGGCGCGCTCCAGGACGTTGCGCGCATCGTCGAAGCCGTACTTCATGGCGCCGGCGAGGTCGGCGTGGCCGGGGCGGAGGCGGGTCACCCGCTCGACCTCGCCCTGGAACGGCTCGGCCTGCATCACCTCGCTCCAGTTCTCCCAATCGCGGTTGCGGATGAACAGGGCCAGAGGGGTGCCGAGGGTTAGGCCGTGGCGGACACCAGCGGTGATCTCGGCGGAGTCCTGCTCGATCTGCTGTCGCTGGGAGCGGCCGAAGCCGCCCTGCCGGCGGCGCAGGTCGCCCTCCATGTATTGCTCGGTGAGGGCGAGCCCGGCGGGCAGGCCCTCCACGATGACGGTGAGGCCCTTACCGTGCGACTCGCCAGCGGTGAGGAAGCGGAGCTGCGTCATCGCTGCGGCTGCACCCCCAAGCTGTGGAGTTCCGGCGTTCCGGCCTCATCCTCGATGTCGATGGGCAGGGCGTCGCCGCCTTCGCCCAGGCGGTAGCGGCCGCCAAGGGCGTCGACGATCTCGGCGGGCGTCCAGTTCTCCCAGTCCAGGTGGCGAGCGACCTCCCTGCGGGCGATGGTAGTCAGGATGCAGGCCCGCTGAGAGCCGCCCTGCGGGTCGCGGAAGCTGGTGTAGACATCGATACGGGCGGAGGTGAGGCGGAGGTTGGGTACGTCGTACAGCAGCATATCGGCGAGCCGGGCGGTAACGGCTTGCCCCTCTTGGAGGGGGTTGGCGACCTCCGCCCAGCGCCCACCCAGCAGCCGGTACTCGCTCTCCGCCTGGCAGGATACGCGAGCGCTGTTCGGGCCCACATCGACGAGGTCCACGCTCTGGACCCCGCGCCACACGTCCGGGTCCACCTCCTTGGGACGCTTCATGGAGCGCCAACCGCTGATGCTCTCCTCCAGCAGTTGACGGATGACGTCCAGGTCGCCGCTGGCAGCGGCCCTGCGCCAGGCCATAGAGGCCCGTGTCCCCTGGACCACGATGTAAGCGACGACGATGAATATGAGGACGATGGCCAGGATGCCCCACTCCATCTTCCCTATCCCTTCCTGAGGCCGAGGGCTGCCCGGGCGGCCTTGAACATCACGTCCAGGGGCGCCCCAAGGCCGGTCCACAGACGGAAGGACTCCGCGCCCTGGTAGACGAGCATGGGCAGCCCGCCCAGGACGCTGGCGCTGCGCCTCTCAGCGGCGGCCATCAGCGGCGTCTTTGCCGGGCTATAGATGAGGTCGAACACAAGCGCGCCTGGCGGGATAATTTCGCTGGGCACCGGCGACTCCTCCTCTTCCTGCGTGCCGGCCATGCCAACCGGCGTACAGTTTATCAGAAGGCGGCAAGACATCGCGGAGGCCATCCAGGAGGCGTAAACGTCCGGCAGGGCGTGGAGGGCGGTGCGGCCCGCGTGCGGCGTCAAGTCCTCCACGAGCTTGGCGGCGAGGGGAAAGGGCGGGTTGATGAAGGTTACGGATCCAGCTCCAGCCTCGATGAGGCCGACGGCGACGGCGCGGGCGGCACCGCCAGCCCCGGCCACCAGGACACGGGCGCCGGTCGGGTCGAAGCGACCGTCCTCGCGCAGGGCGCGCAGGAAGCCGCCGACGTCGGTATTGTGGCCGTGCAGCCTTCCATCCCGATTAACGATGGTGTTGACCGCGCCCACGCGGCGGGAGAGATCGTCCACCTCGTCCAAGAGGGGGACGACTGCCTCCTTGTGGGGGATCGTCACATTGGCGCCGAGGCGGTCCGGCGCCCGGAGACCCTGGACCGTGTCTGCGAGCTTGTCTTCTGGCGTAGGCCAGGCCTCGTAGCGCGCATCCAGGCCCAGGTGGTCGAAGGCGGCCTGCTGGAACGCAGGCGAGAGCGTCTGCTTGAGGGGGTAGCCGATGACGCCCGCGTACTTCGTCATCGCAAGTACTCCTCGACGTTGCGCTGATGCTCGTCCTCCGTCTCAGCGAAGGCGTGCGAGCCGTCGGGCTTGGCGACGAAGTACAGGTAGTTGGTGTCGGCAGGCTCGATGACGGCCATAATGGAGTCCAGACGCGGGGCGGCGATAGGCGTCGGCGGTAGGCCCGCCACGCGATATGTATTGTAGGGCGAGTCCAGCTCCAGGTCGTCATCGGTGAGCTGCGCCTTCCAGTAGCCGAAACCCGCCACGCTCTCCGGGTCCGCCGCCAGGGCGTACTGGACGGTGGGATCGGCCTCCAGAGGTATGCCCAGGCGCAGCCGCTTGAGGAAGACCTGGGCCATGATGGGCCGCTCCTCCGGGACCTTGGCCTCCCTCTCAATGATGGAGGCGAGGGTGAGGACGCCGTGCATGGTCAGGCCTTGATCGAGCGCTTGGCTGCGCAGATCATCGCCAAAGTTGTCGTCCATCGCCTTCAGCATCTGCTGGATGACGTCCTCGGCGCCGTCATTCCGGCGGTAGAAGTAGGTGGCGGGAAAGAGGTAGCCCTCCAGCGAGGTGGCGGGCCCAAGGCGGCGGAGGAAGTCGAAGTCGAGGTCGAAGTTGCCGGCCACCGCCGCCTCCAAGAAGTCATCACGGGAGATGACGCCCTGCTCGTCCAGGGCGTCGGCGATCTCCTCCAGGCGCCAGCCCTCGACCACGGTGACGAACAGCGGCGAGACGATGCCCCGGCGCATGCGGTAGACGACCTCCAGCGCCGGGGTGTCCGGATCAAACTCGTACTCTCCGGCTTGGAGTAGCCCCTGATAGCCGAGCAGTTCCGCCAGGACACGGAACTGGATGGCGGAGTCGATGACGCCTTTCTCCTCCAACATCTCGGCGATGTCCTGGACCCCCACATTCTCCCCCACCGAGAGAGAGACGGGCTCCGGTGCCGGGGTGGGCGGCGTGGCGAAGGGAGTGGGCGCGATCTCGTCCACGAGGTCCGTGGAGCCGGTGATGACCCAGACGGTGGCGGCAGTCATCGCCAGCACGAGGACGACGGCGAGGACGGGAAGGAAGCGCACGTTCTACCCGCTGGCCGCCCGGCGCTGGCTATCGAGGAAGGCCTGGAGGATGATGGCCGCGGCCATGGCGTCCACGTCGCCGCGGCGGCGCTTTCCGTGTGGGGTCCGCCTATCGCGGGGCAGGCGCCGCTGGGCCTGTCCTGCCTGCCCGCCTCTGGCGGGAGCCCGTCGAAGGGCCTGTCCTGAGCTTCGTCGAAGGGCCTCGGCGGAGGTCAGCCGCTCGTCCCAGGTGTGGACGGGGACATCGAGGCGACGGGCGAGGGCGTCGGCGAGGGCCTGGGCGCGCTGGGCCTGGGGGCCCAAGGCGCCGCTGAGGGACAGGGCGAGACCGATGACGACGGCTTCGGCGCCCTCCTCCTGGGCGACGCGGGCCACGGCCTCGACAGGGTCGGCGCCTGCCTCGATGGTGGTGAGGGGGACGGCGACACGGGTGCGGAGGTCGGCGGCGGCCACGCCGATGCGCTTCTCGCCCGGGTCAATGGCCAGGATGCGCCCGCTGCGCGTAGGTTCGGCAGGCTCACTACGGGATTGCCGGGACCGGTTGGGCGGCGTCATTCTACCCCGCGCTGAGGAGCCTCCGCACCACGTCGGGCACCTTCTTGAGCGCCTTGTTGAGGCTGGCGGCGTCCTTACCGCCGCCGGTGGCCATGTCGGGCCGACCGCCGCCGCCGCCGCCAGCCAGTCGGGCCACCTCCCGCACCAGGGCGTCAGCGGTGAGGCCGCGCGCAATCGCATCCTTAGACGCCACCGCGACGAATGCCGGCTTTCCGTCGATAACAGCGCCGAAGACGGCCGTGCCTGCGCCTTTGATCTCTCGCTTGGCGCTGTCGCCGAAGTAGCGGAGCGCCTGCTCGCTGGTTGCCTCCACCTCGGCGGCGCTCACCGCGATGCCGTCGATCGTGTGGGTCTCTCGCTTGCCGGCGGGCGGGCCGGCGCCCCTGGCCAGAGCGCGCTCCAACCGTTCCACCTTCTTGCGCTGGGCGTCCAGATCGGCAAGGAGGGCCTCGACCTTGGCGGGGACGGCGTGGCGGGGGGCGCCCAGGCGACGGGCGATGCCGTCCAGAGCAGACTGCTGGGCGCGGGCGTACTCCTCAGCGCCCCGGCCGGTGAGGGCCTCGATGCGGCGCATCCCGGCGCCGACGGAGGACTCGCCGGTGATGACGAGCAGGCCGATCTCGCCGGTGCGCCGGCAGTGGGTGCCGCCGCACAACTCGGCGCTGGCCCTGGAGGCCATGGGGTCGACCTCCACCACACGGACCTCGTCGCCGTACTTCTCGCCGAAGAAGGCGAGGACACCTTCGGATATCGCCCGCTCGTACGCGGTCTGGCGCGTGTCCACCGGCAGGTCCTGGCGGATGTTGTCGTTGACCAGGCGCTGCACCTCGGCGATCTGCTCCTCGGTCATCGCCTCCGTGTGGGTGAAGTCGAAGCGCAGGTAGCCGGGGGCGACCAGGGAGCCGGCCTGGCGGACGTGGGAGCCGAGGACTTGGCGGAGGGCGGCGTGGAGGAGGTGGGTGCCGGTGTGGTTGCGCATGGTGTCCTGGCGGTGCTGGCGGTCGACGCGGGCGGTGACGGCGTCGCCGACGGCGATGCGGCCCTCGACCAGGCGGCCACGGTGGACGATGAGGCGCTCGGCCACCTTCTGGGTGTCCTCGACGGCGACGCGGCCGCTGGGCGCGAGGATCTCGCCGCGGTCGCCGACCTGGCCGCCGCTCTCGGCGTAGAAGGGTGTCTCGACCAGGAAGACTTCAACCTCGGCCGGGGCTTTGACCTCCGTTCGTGGTTCGACAGGCTCACCACGAACGGTTGATGGTAGGGGCGCAGCATGCTGCGCCCCTACACCCGACTCGGCGATTATGGCGAGGACGGTAGTTTGGGTCTCCAGCGTCTCGTAGCCGCGAAAGGCGGTCTCGATACCACCCAGGGAGGCGTAGACCTGGTCGGCGGCGACGGCGTCCGTGCCCTTGGCGGCGGCACGTGCGCGCTCCCGCTGCTTCTCCATCTCGGCCTCGAAGCCCGCCTCGTCCACGGTGAAGCCGCGCTCGCGGGCGATCTCCGTCGTCAGCTCCAGGGGGAAGCCGTAGGTGTCATGAAGAAGGAAGACATCGTCGCCGGCCAGGATCTTCCTCTTGCCGTGTTTGGCCAGGGCTTCCTCGAGCATGCTCAGTCCGCGTTCGAGCGTCTCTTCGAACCGCTGCTCCTCCGGCGCGAGGATGTCCAGCACGAACTTCCGCTGGCCCTCCAGCTCCGGGTAGGCCCCCGACATCCCCTTGATCGCGGCCTGGGCGAGGTCAGACACGAAGGGCTGCTCCAGGCCCAGGTAGCGCCGCCCGAAGTAGACGGCCCGCCGCAGGACGCGGCGCACGGCGTAGCCGCGCTCCTCGTTGGAGGGGATGACCGGCGTCCGCTCGTCGCCGATGAGCAACGTCACGGCGCGGGCGTGCTCCGCCACGATGCGCATCGCCCGGTCGACAGCCGCGTCCTCGCCGTAGCGCTTCCCGGACAGCTCCTCGAGGCGGCGGATGACCGGCGCGAACAGGTCGGTGTCGTAGACCGAGGGGAGCTTGCTCATGTCCTTCCACACGTCGCTCTCGAACAGGGAGGCCAGAGCCATGCGCTCCAGTCCGGCGCCGGTATCGATGTTCTTGGACGGGAGGGGGTCGCGCTTCTCGCCGTCGCAGAAGTAGGTCATGAAGACCAGGTTCCATATCTCCAGGAACCGGTCGCAGTCGTCGTGGTCGGGCCGGCACTGGGGGCCGCAGCCGAACTGGGGGCCGAAGTCGTAGTGAAGCTCGGAGCAGGGGCCGCAGGGGCCGACCTCACCGGAGAACCAGTAGTTGTGCTCCTCCCCATAGCGGCCGATGCGCTCCGGGGGCAGGAACGGGCGCCACAGGTCGAACGCCTCATCGTCGTCCAGGTAGACGGCGGCCCACAGGCGGTCGGGGTCCAGACCCAGCCAGTCCTTGGAGGTGACGAACTCCCAGCTCCAGGGGATCGCCTCGGCCTTGAAGTAGTCGCCAACCGAGAAGTTGCCCAGCATCTCGAAGAAGGTGAGGTGTGAGGTGTCGCCCACGGAGTCGATATCGCTGGTGCGGAAGCACTTCTGGACGGTGGTCAGGCGCGGGTGGGGGGCCTTGGTTTGGCCCATGAAATAGGGTTTGAACTGGACCATACCTGCGCTGGTGAACAGCAGGGTGGGGTCGCCCGGGGGGACGAGGGGAGCGCCGGGCATACGCCTGTGGCCCCGCTCTTCGAAGAAGCGGAGGAACGCTTCGCGGATTTCGTCCGTTTTCATAGCAGATCTGTCCGCCTGAGGCGGATTATAGCGTAGCAGGGCCGCCAGGCACGAGGCGGGGGCCGCTGCCCGCCATCATCGCCGTCTCCGGGGCGGCTCGCCTTGACAGCCTACGGGCTTGCCCGCTAGGATGGTTTCACGAAATCTTCATCAGGAAACGGGCTGATCACCACCTTGAGTAGCGACGACCCTCCGGATAATAGCTGCGGCCCCTCCCTTCCCATCCTCATCCCCTGTTCGCCAACAAACGGCGGCATTATCGCGTCTCACCGTGTGAACGGTATCCCCAACTTCCCCTTGGTAGACTAGGTTGAAGATGAAGCGGAAACAGCCGGCCCGCCCAGGGCGGGGGGCCGGCGGGAGGCTATAGGCGTGGCCGAGACGGCCACCGGCGATACGCTGGAGGCGCTCCAGGCCCAGGCCCACCAGCGGCTTCTGGCCTGCGTGCGACTGCTGGAGGCCGGGGTGAGCATCACGGACCCGGCGACGACGTACGTGGAGCCCGGGGTGGAGGTCGGCCGGGGCACGGAGATCAGGCCCAACACCACCATCGGTGGGAGCAGCGTCATCGGCGCCGGCTGCGTCATCGGCCCCAACGCCGTCATCACGGACTCGCGGATCGGCGACGACTGCTCGGTGGTGGCTTCGCTGCTGGCGGGAGCCGTGCTGGAGTCGGGGGTGGACGTGGGCCCCTTCAGCCACCTGCGACCGGGGAGCCACCTGGAGGCGGGCGTGCACATCGGCAACTTCGTCGAGGTGAAGGCGTCGCGCCTGGGGCGGGGTACCAAGGTGGGGCACTTCAGCTACCTGGGCGACGCCGAAGTGGGGGAAGAGGTGAACATCGGCGCCGGCACGGTGACCTGCAACTACGACGGCGAGAAGAAGAACGTGACCGTCATCGGTGATCGTGCCTTCGTGGGCAGCGATACCATGCTGGTGGCACCGGTGCGGCTGGGCAGAGGAGCCAAGACGGGCGCCGGCTCCGTGGTGACGGAGGACGTGCCGGACGGGGTCCAAGTGGCAGGCGTCCCCGCGCGCTCCCTGAGCGGGCCAACGAGAGGGCAGGTGCGGAAGCAGAGTGGATAGCGATAGTTGGGCCGGCGTGAGCCTGCTGGCCCTAACGGTCATCGCCTTTCTGTTCCTGGTAGCCGCCGAGGCGGGGGTCGTCGCTGGCGTGCGGGCGCGAGCCCTGCGCGCGCCACCGATATCCCGCCTGGAGGCGCTGCGGCGGTTCACCCAGGAGCGACATGCCACCCTCTCGGCGTTGGCCCTGGCCCGCAACCTGACGTTGATAGGGATCACCGCCATCACGGTAACGCTGGTCCTGGAGGAGACCGGCCATAGCTGGGCCGCTGTGGCCATCGCTGCCCTGGCCACGCTGGCCGCCCTGATGCTGCTCCGATCGGTACCCACACTGCTGGTCTCGCAGAACCCGGAGCGGTGGCGGCGGTTCCTGGAGCCGTTCGTGGAAGTGCTGCGCGTCGTCTTCGGGACACCGGCCCGCCTGCTGGACCTGCCGGCGGCGGCGTTCCTGAACTGGCGACGAAGACGGCACCCAGAAGCGGCGTCGGAGGCGGAGGAGCTGGCGCGCCTGGTGCAGACGGAGGAGGCGGAGGGGGGCATCGACGAAGAGGAGAGACAGATGATCCGCGGCATCGTGGAGATGGAGCAGACGGCCGTGCGCGAGGTAATGGTGCCACGAATCGACATCATCGCGGCCGAGGTGGAGGACGGATTCGCGGAAGTGACCCGACTGATGGTGGAGAAGGGGTACAGCCGCCTGCCGGTGTACGAGGACACCATCGACAACGTCATCGGGGTAGTGCACGCCAAGGAGGCGCTCAAGCACCTGGCGCGGGGCACCTGCCCGACGAGCATCCGTGAGCTGGCCAGGCCGACCTACTTCGTGCCTGAGAGCAAGAAGGTGGACGACCTGCTGACGGAGATGCGGCAGCGGCGCGTGTCCATCGCCATCGTGGTGGACGAGTACGGGGGCACCGCCGGACTGGTGACGGTGGAAGACCTGGTGGAGGAGATCGTGGGCGAGATCGAGGACGAGTTCGACATCCAGGAGCAGGAGGTGCAACTGGTCACGCCCACGGAGGCGATCGTGGACGCGCGGGTGGGCATCGATGATCTTAACGAGATGTTCGACCTGGGCATCGAAAAAGAGGACTTCGACAGCGTGGGCGGCTTCATCGTGACCAGCCTGGGAAGGATGCCGAGCGTGGGTGACGAGGTGCAGGTTGATGGTCTGGTGATGCGGGTGCTCACGGTGATGGGTCGGCGCATCAAGAAGGTCCGCGTCACCAAGGTAGACGGGGCCGCGGAGGAGCGGGAGAGCGAAGGCAAGTCGGCCTAGGCGCCGCCTCCGTTTTGGCGCACCGTCAGGGCTGTGCTAGAATGGCCTGACGCTGATGACCACGCCGGACGAACTGAAGTACTGGGTCGCCTTCAACCGCATCGCGGGGCTGGGCCGGGTTCGCTACTCCCTGCTTGAGAGCCACTTCCCGAGCATGGAGGAGGCGTGGCACGCTGGCGCCTCCGAGCTCAAGGCGGCAGGGCTGGACGGCAGGCTGGTATCGCGCATCGTCTCGCACCGGCCCGATGTCTCGCCTGACGCCGAGATGGAGCGGCTGGTCAAGCACAAGGTCACGGCCCTCACGCGACACGACCCAGCGTACCCGTCGCGACTGAAGGAGATCTACGATCTGCCGCCGGTCCTCTATGCGCGGGGCGAGTTGACGGCGGCCGACGAATGGTGCGTGGCCGTGGTGGGCACCCGCCGGCCGACGCCGTATGGGAGACAGGCGGCGGAGGAGCTGAGCTATGCGCTGGCCCAGAACGGGATCTGCCTGGTGAGCGGGCTGGCTCGGGGGATCGACTCCATCGCTCACCGGGCGGCGCTGGACGCGGGCGGCCGCACAATGGCGGTGCTGGCCTGCGGCCTCGACATCGTCTATCCGCCGGAGCACGCCCGCCTGGCCCTGGAGGTCGCCGAGCGGGGGGCGCTGGTGAGCGATTACCCGCTGGGCACCCAGCCGCGGGGCGACTTCTTCCCCCGGCGCAACCGCATCATGTCCGGCCTCAGCCTGGGGGTGCTGGTAGTCGAGGGCGACGTCAACAGCGGAGCGATGATCACGGCCCGCCTCGCCCTGGAGCAGAACCGCGAGGTGTTCGCGGTGCCGGGGAGCATCTTCTCGGTGCAAAGCCGCGGCGCCAACTCCCTGATCAAGGAGGGCGCCAAGCTCGTTCAGAGAGTGGAGGACGTGCTGGAGGAGTTGAACCTGACGATGGTGCCCCAGCAGATAGAGATGAAAGAAACCATCCCGGCCACGGATACGGAGGCCGCGTTGTTGCGTCATATAAGCAGAGAACCGGTGCACATCGATGCGGTGTGCCGCAACAGCGGCCTCCCGATCGCCACGGTGAGCAGCGTCCTAGCGATGCTGGAGCTGAAGGGGCTGGTCCGCCAGATGGGACCGATGTCCTATGTGCGGGCGAGGGAGGCCCAGGCTAGCTACGGAGGGAGCCGAGGGTGAGCAAGGGAAAAGACAAGAGCCTGGTGGTGGTGGAGTCACCAGCGAAGGCGCGGACGATATCCGGCATACTCGGCCGCGAATATGAGGTTCGGGCCTCCGTGGGTCACGTGCGGGACCTGCCCAAGTCGGCCCTGGGCGTGGACGTCGAGCGGGGGTTCGAGCCCAAGTACGTGGTCCCCCGCGAGAAGTCGCGCGCGGTCAGGGAGATCCGCCAAGCGGCGGAGGAGGCCGCGGCCGTCTACCTGGCCACGGACCCGGACCGCGAGGGAGAGGCGATCGCCTGGCACCTGATAAAGGCCGCCGATCTGGAGGGCAAGCCTCACCGGCGTGTCGTCTTTCAGGAGATCACTGCCGAGGCGGTGCGGCAGGCTTTCGACAACCCGCGGGACATCGATATGCAACTGGTGGACGCGCAGCAGGCGCGTCGCGTCCTCGACCGCCTCGTGGGCTACCGCCTGAGCCCCTTCCTGTGGCAACAGGTGAGGCGGGGCCTTTCCGCGGGCCGGGTACAGTCGGTGGCGGTGCGCATGGTGGTCGAGCGCGAACGGGAGATCCAGAGCTTCGTTCCTCAGGAGTACTGGACCATCGATGCCCAGTTGGCAAAGGCGCAGGATGGCGACACGAAGCAGGTCGAGGCTGCTGGTAGTCAAGGGTTCCGCGCCCGTCTGGTGGGCCACGTAGGGGACAAGAAGGGCAAGCTCGAGATCGGCAGCCAGATAGACGCGGAGCGCCTGATCGCCTTGCTCAAGGCATCCGCATATGGGGTGCTGACCGTCCAGCAGAAGGTGCAATCCCGCCGGCCAGCGCCGCCGTTCATCACCAGCACCCTGCAGCAAGAAGCCTCGCGGCGGCTGGGGTTCTCGGCCAAGCGCACGATGGCGGTCGCCCAGCAGCTCTACGAGGGCCTGTCGCTCAGCTCGAAGGGCGAGGTGGGCCTCATCACCTATATGCGCACGGACTCCACCCAGGTGGCGGAGACGGCGCGAAAGGAGGCCCGCGACTATATCGCCGCCAAGTTCGGTACGGAGTTCGTCCCACCATCTCCGCGGGAGTACCGCAAGAAGGTGAAGGGGGCCCAGGAGGCGCACGAAGCGGTCCGCCCTACCTCTGTGATGCGTGAGCCCGAGACGATCCGCCGTCACCTGAAAAGCGACCAGTACCGGCTGTACGCCCTCATCTGGCAGCGCTTCCTGGCCAGTCAGATGGCCGACGCCCGGTTCGACCAGACGACGGTGGAGATCGAGGCCGCTCCCGACAACGACTCCAACGCCCTTCTCTTGCGAGCGGTCAACACGCAACTCCGGTTCCCAGGCTACCGCCAGCTCTACGAGGAGAGCAGGGACAACGGCGAGGAGGAGGACGAAGGAAAGAACCCGCTCCCTGACCTGGCCGCGGACGATCCGTTGCTCCTCCTGGACGTACTCCCGGAGCAGCGCTTCACGGAGCCGCCGTCGCGGTACACGGAGGCGAGCCTGGTGAGGGCGCTGGAGGAGAAGGGGATCGGGCGGCCCAGCACCTACGCACCGACGATGGCCACCATTCAGGAACGAGACTACGCAGCGAAGGACGGCCGCTACCTGCGTCCCACGGATCTGGGCATTGTCGTGAACGACCTGCTGGTGGAGCACTTCCCGGACTTCGTCGACGAAGGGTTCACAGCGGAGATGGAGGAGGAGCTGGACGAGATCGCCAGCGGGGAGCGGTCCTGGGAGCCCGTGGTGGAGCAGTTCTACCGTCCTCTGGAGCGGGCCCTGGACGCTGCCAAGGATGCTACGCCGCAGCGGCAGATGACCGGGGAGAAGTGTGACAAGTGCGGACTTCCGATGGTGGTGCGCTGGGGGCGGCGGGGCCGCTTCCTCGCTTGCTCCGGCTTCCCGGAGTGCCGCAATAGCCGTCCCCTGGAGGGCGAAGAGGAGTCCCAGCCGGAGCCCACGGACGAGAAGTGCCACGAGTGCGGCGCAGCGATGGTCATCCGCAGCGGCCGCTTCGGCAGGTTTCTGGCCTGCAGCCGCTACCCGGAATGCAAGGGCCGCCGGCCGCTGCTGACGAAGGTAGGGGTTGGCTGCCCGCGCTGCGGCGGCGACCTCGTCGAGAGGCGTTCGCGCAAGGGGCGCGTCTTCTACGGCTGCGCCAGCTACCCGAAGTGCGACTTCGTCGTGTGGAGCAGGCCGCTGGCCCAGGCCTGCCCTCAGTGCGACGGCCTGCTTACGGCCGAGCGGCAGGAAGAGGAAGGCAAGCCACGAGCGCGCTGCTCCTCCTGCAACTGGCGGGGTGAGGTGACGGAGGAGGAGCCGGCGCCTGCCACCGTCTGATGGAAGAGCTCATCGAGGTCTACCTCCGTTACCTGACGGCGGAGCGTAACCTCTCGCCCTACACCCTCAGAAACTACAGCGCCGACCTGCGCGATTTCGGGCGCTACCTCGAAGCCGTGGAGGAGATCGGCCCTCTGGACGTGGACAGGCAGGCGTTCCGGCGCTACCTGGCCCGCCTGCGGGAGAACGGGACGGCGCCAGCCAGCATCGGCCGCAAGGTGAGCACCATCCACACCTTCTACCGCTTCCTGGCGCGCGAGGGCATCCTTGAGCGCGACCCGCTACTCGGCGTGAGCAGCCCCAAGCGGGAGCGGCGCCTGCCGGAGATCCTGGGGAAAGACCAGCTCACGGCGATCATCGAGGCCGCCGACTCCGATACCCCCCAGGGCCTGCGCGACCGCGCCATCCTGGAGCTGATGTACGCGGCGGGGCTACGCCGGGCCGAGGTGGTGGGCCTGGACGCCGCGGCGTTGGACGTGCGCGAGCAGGTTGTGCGGGTGCGCGGCAAGGGGAACAAGGAACGGGTCGCGGTCATCGGACGGCCAGCGGCTGAGGCCCTCCAGCGCTACCAGCGGGAGGGCCGAGGCAAGCTCGCCCGGGCGGGAGAGACGGCGCTTTTCGTCAACCGCGACGGCCGGCGGCTGTCCGGCCGCTCCGTCCAGAAGATCGTGCGCAACCACGCGCTCAAGGCCGGCCTGGACCAGCGGGTGTTCCCGCACCTGCTTCGGCACTCCTTCGCCACCCATCTGCTGGACGGGGGCGCCGAGCTGCGGGTGGTGCAGGAGCTGCTGGGACATGCCAGCGCCAACACCACACAGATATACACGCACGTGACGGAGGAGCAGCAGAGGCGCGTATATGAGCGGGCGTTCTATAATCAAGTGCAGTTGAACGCCATCGCGGCCGAAAGGCGAACTCGCCGACGGAAAGATGCGCATACTGCTGATCAACGGCCCTAACCTGAATGCTCTGGGACAGAGAGAGCCCGAGGTCTACGGCTCCGTCACCCTGTCGCAGATCGAAGAGAGGGTGCGACGGCGCGCCGCCGAGCTGGGAGCCGACATCCGCCCCTTCCAGTCCAACAGCGAGGGGGAGATCATCCAGTTCCTCCAGCGGGAGGCGGACGGCGCCGACGGTGCGTTGATCAACCCCGGCGCCCTCACCCACTACAGCCTGGCCCTGCGCGATGCCCTGGCGGCCACCAAGCTCCCCTTCGTGGAGGTGCACATCTCCAACATCCATGCCCGGGAGGAGTTTCGGCACCACTCCGTCCTCGCCGACCTCGCAGTCGGCCAGGTGAGCGGCCTGGGCTGGCGCGGCTACCTGGCGGCGCTGGAGTCGCTGACCGGCATCTTGAAGGAGCGCGGTTGATGCGCGACCGGCTTCGACGGCTGAGGGAGAGGATGGCGGATGTCAGGTTGGACGGGTTCCTGGTGGGGGCCCCCGTGGAGGACACCTTCCACACCCACGCGGCCAACCGACGCTACCTGTCCGGCTTCACCGGCTCCACCGGCTGGCTCCTCATCACCCCCGATGCCGCCTTCATCGCCGTGGACTTCCGTTATGTCGAACAGGCGCAGCGCGAGGCGCCCCTGTTCACACTGTTCCCCACCGAAGACGGCATACAGAGCTGGTTCGCGAGCCTGGTGGGCGAGGCAGGGCTCATGGGGAAGCGCATCGGCTTTGAGCCGGGGGGCACCACCGTCAGCTCCTACCAAGCGATGAAGAAGACGCTGGAGAAGGTGGCAGCGGGGGAGCGGCCGAAGCTGCTGGCGGCGCCGTCGCGGGTGGAGGAGCTGCGGGCGATCAAGGAGCCGGAGGAGATCGCTGCCATCCAGCGGGCGG
>DAOUMF010000089.1:0-1823 GCA_034411955.1 Dehalococcoidia bacterium | reverse complement strand
GGTCTCAGCGATGCGGGGCTGGACGTTGCCGCGGCGGGGGCGCAGGGTGACGGCCTTGCTGACGATCGCCCCCAGGCGTTGGATGTCGAAAACCTTGACGTGCTCCAGGCCAACGCCGAAGGTGCCGGAGGCCGTCATCACCGGGTTGGCCAGGAGCAGGCTGCTCTTGCGGCCGGGTGCCAGGTCCACGCTCAGGTTCACGCCGGTTCGATTATAGGCCGTAAGCGCCGCCAGGGACAGGACGCCACGGCGTCGCTCCGGCGGCCACGGCGGGACCAGGCCGCGGGAAGAAGCGAGGAGGCCCGCCTGGCCAGGGGCCTCCTCATATGTCTAACCTTCGGCTCTTAGAGGGACAGCGCGACCTCGCCGCTACGGGAGCTGGGCCCGGCCGCCATATCGTCGTCGTCCACCAGCTTGGGGGTGGACGATACGGAATGCCAACTGCTGTAGCCGGTGGAGGAGGAGTCGTCATCCCATATGTAGTCGTTGGCGGAGTTGCGGAACTGGCGCTCCTCGCCGCACAGCTTGCAACGGCCCTTGCTCAGGGTGCCTCGCGGGGCCTCGATGATCCAGTGGTGCCGACACGCGGCGACCTCCGCCGGTGCGGCCGCGCGCCTTCGTTCCTTGACTGATGTCCTGCCCATCACAAACCACCTTTAGCCGGTTTACGCTCTTGTGTTAGATGTTTTCTATCGTTCATACGTTACAACCCAGGACTTCGGATTATATGCCCGCCGAGAGACGATGTCAAGGTTGTTGCACTATAAACTTTCTAAATACCCTTACATGAACCAATGCTCTCGTGTATACTTATCTAACGGCCCCCGGATCAAAAGGTTACGCATGCGGAGCAAGAAAGTCGCATGCTGGCCGGCCTCAAGCGCGGCCAAGGGGAGAGAGGCTAGTTGGAGGAGTGTTGCGATGACAAAGGATAAGCCCGGTACTAACGATTCGCCTTCGGAAGAACAAGTGCTGGCAGCCCTACGCCAGGTGATGGACCCCGAACTGCACCGCGACATCGTCAGCCTGGGCATGATCCGCGACGTGACCCTCAAGGACGGTCACGTCAGCTTCAAGTTCGTTCTGACCACGCCCGCCTGCCCCATGCGGGGGGAACTCCAGAAGTGGGCGGAGGAGGCGGTCGCGAGCGTGCCCGGCGTGAAGGGCGTCACCGTGGACATGAGCGCTGAGGTGCAGGCGAGCGGCTTCGGACGCAAGCCGGTGGAGGGAGTGAAGAACATCATCGCGGTGGCCTCCAACAAGGGAGGCGTCGGCAAGTCCACCGTGGCCGTGAACCTGGCCCTAGCGCTGTCCAAACACGGCGCCCGCGTCGGCCTCCTGGACGCCGACATCACCGGCCCCAACCTCCCCACTATGATGGGGCTCCAAGAGGGGTTCCAGGCGGAGGTGGGGCTCTCGATCGTGGAGCGCTACGGGGTGAAGGTCGCGTCAATCGGCTTCATTCTGACGAAGGGGCTGGCCGTGATCAGGCGAGGGCCGCTGATCCGCAAGGCCATCACCCAGCTCCTGCACGATCTCCCCTGGAGCGAGGACGGAGAGCTTGATTACCTGATCGTCGACCTGCCCCCTGGGACCAGCGACGCCCCCATGAGCATGGCCCAGGAAGCCCCTATCGCCGGTACGATCATCGTCACCACGCCCCAGAGCGTCTCCCTAGAGGACGCCTCGAAGGCCGTCACCATGTTCAAGCAGCTCCAGGTGCCGGTGTTTGGCGTCATCGAGAACATGAGCTACTTCCTCTGCCCTCACTGCGGCGAGCGGACGGACGTGTTCGGGCACGCCGGTGCCCAGGCGGCGGCCGA
>DAOUMF010000088.1:0-1627 GCA_034411955.1 Dehalococcoidia bacterium | reverse complement strand
GCCCCAGGACGGAGACGCGGCCTCCCGGCCGCACCAGGCCCAGCGCCTGGTTGAGGGTATCGGCGTGGCCCCCCACGGCTTCCACCACTAGGTCCGGCCTCTCGCTGACGAGGCCCGCCGCCTCGTTTTCGGGCACCGCCCGCGCGGCGCCGGCGGCCAGGACGGCCCGGGCCTGATGCTCGTGGCGATAGGTGGCGATGACCTCGGCGGCGCCCAGGGCGCGGGCGGCCAGAGTCGCCAGAACGCCGATGCTGCCGCTGCCCAGCACCACCACTCGCTCCGCCGACGAGAGGCCAACGAGGTGCAGCCCATGCACCACAACCGCGAGGGGCTCGACCAGCGCCCCCAACTCGAAGTCCAGCGAGTCCGGCAGCGAGTATAGCGTGTAGTCGGGGACGGTCACGTACTCGGCGAGGGCGCCGGGAGCGAGAGCGCCCAGCAGCACCCGCTTGGAGCAGACCTCGTAGCGTCCGGCACGACAATCGGCGCACTCGCGGCAGGTGCGGAGCGGCTCCACCACCACGCGCTGGCCGACGGCGAACCCCTCAACGCCCTCCCCCATCTCCACGACCTCGCCCGCGAACTCGTGGCCGGGGGAGATGGTGGGGATGGCGGGGAGCTCGCCGCGGTAGAAATGCAGGTCGGAGCCGCAGACGCCGCAGGCGCGCACCCGCAACAGCACCTCACCCGGCCCCGGCGAGGGCACGGGCACCTCCTTGAGCTCAATCTTCTCCTTGCCGCTGCTGAAGGCGGCCAGCATCGTGCCGGACACGCCGCATATTGTAGCACCATCTGCTCCTGTCATCCCGAGCCGCATCTCCCCCTGTCATTCCGATCCGCCGAAGGCGGAGAGGAATCTGGTGGGGACGAGGGCGAGGGACCTGGCGCCCCTCCTTCTGGACCCCCTCCCTCCTGTCATCCCGAGCCGAGCGGGGGGTAGAACGCCCTCCCTCCTGTCATCCCGAGCCGAGCGGAGCGGAGAAGGGACGGGGTGGAGGGCGAGGGATCTGGCGCCCCTCCCTCTGGAGCCCCTCCCTCCCGTCATCCGAGCCGAGCGGGGGGTAGAAGGCACCACGCAACCCTTACTACCCTAGCTGCGTTCGGGTTGTTGGACCGATGTGTTCGACTTAGACCGAGATCGTGACGGCATAGGCTGCGAGTACGAACCTGATTTGATGACAGAAGCCTAGATGACTTCCAGAGCGGTTCAGTGGTACAATCACTCCCGCATTTTCCGTCCACGATCTATGCAAGGACTGTTCGATGGGTCTTCCTGAACGGCAGCAAGGCATCAAGCGGCTACAGGAGGTTCGCGGCTCAAAGGTGCTCGTGCACTGCCTGAGCGACCGACGCGTGTCGCAAGGCATTCCAATCTCCGGCATGAATGCTCAGTTGGCCGGCGAAGCATATCCCTTGCTTTATGAGCATCTTCGTGCGCTCGGCAGACAGAAGAAGCTAGACCTGTTCTTATACACGTCCGGTGGACATCTCGACAGTGTCTGGGCCATCGTCCAATTACTGAGATCGATGAGCGAGAAGTTCTCAGTGCTAGTACCGATGAAGGCTCTGAGCGCGGGAACGCTTCTGTGTCTAGGGGCTGAAGAGGTTGTTATGCACGAGGCCGCAC
>DAOUMF010000087.1:0-35310 GCA_034411955.1 Dehalococcoidia bacterium | reverse complement strand
GTCCTACACCCGGCGGCGCTCTCCCAGGACGTCGACGAGCCGCACGCCCTGCCGGTCCTGCTCGCACGCCCCGCCGAGACCGGCACCCATCGCCTGCTGGCCGCGCTCGGCATCGCCGAGCGGCTGGGCCATGCCTACCGGCAGGCAGGCGCTGGCCCAATCGCCCCCGCCGGAGGCGGGTCAGCCTCCGGCTGATGACGCCATGGACGTCACGGACGCGATCGCCAGGCGGCGTTCCGTGCGTCGCTTCGCCCCCCGCGAGGTGCCGCCTGCCCTACTGCGCGAGCTGATCGCCTCCGCCTGCGCCGCCCCGGCGCCCCACCACAGCCGTCCCTGGCGCTTCGTCGAGATTCGGCATCAGTCGCGGCATCGCCTCGTCGAGGCGATGACCGCCGCCTGGTGCGTCGACCTCGAGGCCGACCGACAGTCGCCGGAAGTCATCGAGAGGTCGCTGGCGCGTTCGCGTCGGCAGCTCACGGAGGCGCCGCTGCTCCTCCTCGCCTGCCTGGAGCAGGAGGGGGCCCGCCGCTGGCCGGATCGGCGACGCCGCCGCGCCGAGCGCGATATGTACATGCAGAGCCTGGGGGCCGCTCTCCAGAACCTGCTGCTGGCCGCTCATGACCGTGGCCTCGGCGGCTATCTGAAGGGCGCCCCGCTGTTCTGCCAGAAGGCGGTGAGGGAGGCGCTGGGCCTTCCGTCCGGCTGGGAACCGGCGTTCCTCGTCCTCCTCGGCTACCCCGCTGAGGGCTTCCGGCTGCCTCCCCGGACCGCTATTCGCGCAGGTGATCTCCTCACCGAACGCTAGGTTCTCCCCGTGCCTCACCTGGACACCAACGGAATCGTCACATACTTCGAGGACTCCGCCCTCGCCGGTGTCTCCGGCCCGCTCGTCGTCCTCATCCACGGCCACTCGGCCGACCTGCGCCTGTGGGACGAGCAGGTGCCCTCGCTCACCGCCGCCGGCTACCGCGTCATCCGCTACGACGTCCGCGGCCACGGCCGCAGCGCGGCGCCGCCCACCGGCTACACCTGGGAGAACTACGCCGCCGACCTTGCGGACCTGATGGAGCGCTTGAGTGTGGACGCCGCCCACGTTGTCGGTCTCTCCATGGGCGGCGGCATTGCCCTTCAGTTCGCCCTGTCCGCCTCCGGCGGACCGGCCCGCGTCCTCTCCATCACGCTGGTCGACTCTGCTCTCCCTGGCTTTACCTACTCCGACGAGTTCTCCCGCCAGGTCCAGGCCCTGGTCGCCGCCGTCCGCGCTGAGAGCCTGTCCGCCGAAGGCGCGAGCCCCCGCGCTGCCCTCGAACGCTTGTGGCTCACCCACCCCCTGTTCGACGGCCTGCGCCGCTTCCCCGGCCGCTTTCAGCGGCTGCGCGAGATGGTGCTCGCCTTTCCCGCCGCCGACTACCGCGAGGGCGCCACCCCTGCGGGCTACGCCCCAGTCGTCATCGAGCGGCTACACGAGATCGCAGCGCCCACGCTGGTGCTCGTCGGCGAGATGGACATCCCCGACTTCCATCTCGTGGCCGACATCCTGGCCGAGAACCTGCCCCACGCCCGCAAGGTGGTGCTCCCGGACTGCGGCCACGTCCCGCCCATGGAGCAGCCCGATACGTTCAACCGGGCGCTCATCGCCTTCCTGCGCGATCCGCACGCTCATCCTGAGCCCGACCCGAAGGCGAGTCCGCCTCAGGCGGATGTCGCAGGATGAGCGTCTCGGCCCTCTGTGCTAGTCTGTGACCGACAAGGAGGTCGCCCCATGGATATCTTCGAGGCCATCAACACGCAGCGCGCCATGCGCCGCCTCAGGCCGGACCCCGTGCCCGAGGAGCTCATCTGGACGCTGCTTGATGCCGCCGTCCGCGCCCCCAGCGGCGGCAACCGCCAGCCCTGGAACTTCGTCGTCGTCCGCGACGCGGAGACCAAGGCCAAAATCGCCGAGTGGTACCTCGACGGCTGGAACACGGCCTACGGGCCGTTCAGAGAGGCGGCCATGGCTAGCCCTGCCATCGCCAAGACCTACGCCTCCGCCGACCATCTGGCCAACCACCTGGCAGAGGTGCCTGTCCTCATCGTCGCCGCCGTTAACCTCTCCATGGTCGCCCCTGTCTCCCCACCGGGCGCCTCCATTTACCCCGCCGTCCAGAACCTTCTCCTCGCCGCCCGCGCCCTCGGCCTCGGTGCCACCCTTACCACTGTCTACCGAACCCACGAGGCAGAGGTCAAACAGCTCCTGGGCATCCCGGAAGGGGTGGATACCATGGCCCTCATCCCCCTGGGCTGGCCTCGGGGCGACTTCGGCCCGACCAGCCGCATGCCCACAGAGAATATCGTCTTCTGGGAGAAGTGGGGCCGGTCCCGCCAGCGCTGACCGTGAGCCGAGATGCCCGTCGCTGTCCGGCCCGCCACCGAAGCCGACCTGCCCGCCCTCGCACGACTTGATCTGACCTACCCCACGGATCGCGTCCTCGCCCTGGAGCGCTCCGGCGGCCCGCCGCAGCATACCTTCGCCTTCCGATGGCGCAGCCGCGCGCCCGGGACGGCGGTCGCCTACGAATACAGCGAGGAGAAGCTCCGCAACGCCCTGGCCCGCGCCGACCTGTTCCTGACCGCCGTGGAGGGCGACGAGCCGGTCGGCCTGATCATCGTCCTCGTCCCGCCCTGGACCGACGCCGGCGAGATCACCGACTTGGCGGTTCACCGCCCCTGTCGGCGCCGCCGCGCCGGTCAGGCCCTTGTGGACGCTGCCCTCCAGTTCGCCCGCCGACGCGGCCTGCGCGCCCTCTGGGCGGAGCCTCGCGCCGACAACGCCGAGGCGATCCGGTTCTACCTCTCGCTGGGCTTCCGCCTCAGCGGCTTCAACGACCGCATGTACTCCAACCGCGACCACGAGGACGGCCGCGTTACCCTGTTCATGTACCGGGAGCTGGCTTGAGCCTAGCGTAGCTCTGCTCGAGCAGCCGGAGCAGCGATCGCTCTTCCTCCGGGATCGGCTCCGCCGCCAGCCGTGCCGCGGCGTTCACGGTCTCCCAGCGCTCGACCACAGCCATATCCAGGGCCCGCAGGCGCCGGTAGGCCCGAAGATACGCGGACGTCACGATCTTGCTGCCGACCAGACGCAGGTAGCGTACCAGGGCGGAGTACCACGGCGGCGGCTCCCCGATGCGGAACAGCACCAGGGAGCGGGCCACGTCCCCCACCGGGTCCCCCCGCGTGGCGTTCGTCCAGTCGATCACGACGGGCGTCCCCTGGCTCATCATGATGTTGCCGGGGTGGAAGTCGCCGTGGCACAGGCTGTCGCCGTCCGGGAGCCCCTCCAGGACATCCAGAGCGAAGTCGGCGAGGTGCTCAGGCACCCGGCTGGAGGACTCGATGCGCTGCTTGAGAGTGGCCCGCAGCGCGGGCATGACGCTGGGCGCTCTCGCCTCATGGATCTGTGCATGCACCTCGCTGCAGATACGCCCGGCCGCCAACACCCTCCACGGCCGCCGGCCCATTAGCGTCAGCAGGTCCGGCCCCTCGATGCGCTCCATGACCAGCCCCGGCCGTCCCATGACCGTCGTCAGGCTGTGAACGGCGGGCACACGCACGCCTCGATCCGCCGCCGCCTTCATCGCCGCCGCCTCCCACTGCGCCTGGCGCTGGGCCTGGGGGTTCCGCAGCAGCCTCAGAATCGTGCCTTCTTCCCAGGCGAACATCTCCGCCTCCCGGCCCTCGGCGATCTTGCGGAGCTCCTGCGGCTGCATGGCCAGTATTATAACCCTCGTTCCGCTCGTCCTGAGCCCGTCCAAGGCGAGTCCGCCTCAGACGGATGTCGAAGTGCGAGCCTCCCGGTCGCAGCCCTTCCGCAGGTCGGGGCCGCAGCCTCGACCTCGGCCCAGTCATGCCCCAGCCTTCAGGCTGGGGTGGCGCAGTCCACCCTGGTCGCCTCAGCACAAACGTGCGATAATACTTTCGATATGTCGGCCCGCAAGCGTTCCAAGGCCCCCGATATGTTCGCCCAGGCCGCGTCCCGACGCGCTGCCCGCCAGGCCCCCCTCGCCGCGCGCATGCGGCCCCAGACCCTCGACGAGTTCGTCGGCCAGGAGCACCTCGTGGGCGAGGGTCGCATCCTGCGCAAGGCCATCGAGGCCGACGAGGTCCCCTCCATCGTCCTCTGGGGGCCGCCCGGCTCCGGCAAGACCACCCTCGCCCGCATCGTCGCCGGCATGACGCAGTCCCACTTCGAGCCGATCTCCGCCGTCGCCGCCGGCGTCGCCGACCTCCGCCGCATCGTCGACGAGGCCCGCGACCGCCTCGGCATGCACGACCAGCGCACCATCCTCTTCATCGACGAGATCCACCGCTTCAACAAGGCCCAGCAGGACGCCGTTCTCCCTTATGTCGAGGACGGCACCGTCACCCTCATCGGCGCCACCACCGAGAACCCCTCCTTCGAGGTGATCTCCCCCCTGCTCTCACGCTGCCGTGTCTACACGCTCGAGCCGCTCACCCCGGAGCAGGTCGAGCTGATCCTCCGACGCGCCCTGGCCGACGCGGAGCAGGGCCTCGGCGCCATGCGCGTGGAGATCAGCGACGACACCATCGCCGGGCTGGCCGCTGCCGCCGCCGGCGACGCCCGCATCGCCCTCAACGCCCTCGAACTCGCCGCCCAGTCCGCTCGCCCTGACGCCAAGAGCCTCCGCCGCGTCGCCCTCGCCGACATCGAGGAGGCCCTCCAGCACCGCGCCGCCCTCTACGACCGCGCCGGCGACTGGCACTACGACATCATCTCCGCCTTCATCAAGTCGCTGCGCGGCTCCGACCCCGACGCCGCGCTGTACTGGCTGGCCCGCATGCTGGAGGGCGGCGAGGACCCCCTGTTCGTCGCCCGCCGTCTCGTCATCCTCGCCTCCGAGGACGTCGGCCTGGCCGACCCCCACGCCATCCAGGTCGCCGTCGCCGCCCAGCAGGCCGTCCACTTCGTCGGCATGCCGGAGGGCTTCTACCCCCTGGCCGAGGCCACCATCTACCTGGCCACGGCCCCCAAGTCCAACTCCGTGGGCTCCGCCTACATGCGCGCCCTCAAGGACGCCAAGGCCACCCGCAACGAGCCGGTGCCCCTGCACCTGCGCAACCCCGTCACGAATACGATGAAGGAGCTGGGCTACGGCCGCGACTACAAGTACGACCACTTCTTCCCGGAGCACCACTCCGGCCAGGAGCACCTGCCGAAGGCGCTGCACGGCCGTACGTACTACGTGCCGGGCGAGATCGGCTGGGAGAAGCGCATCGCTGAGTGGATGCAGCGGCTACGGGAGGGGGGACGAATCAGGCCTGGAGAGACTAGCTGATAATGTCTTCGAAGACTTCCATACCTCTCGCGGAGCGCCGAAAGTAACCGTCCACATCTCGGACAGTCACCTGAAACTTGCCTGTGTCCCCGTGTGCGAGCCAATTCTTGTTCTGAACGATGCTGTCAATGGCTGTTTTGGATTTCGAGTCCACACGTCTGACGAAGCTCTTCTTGTAGGGCTTGCTGAACCTTTCCAACAGCCCAAGGATGTTCTGAGTGTTAGGGTTCATGAAAGTTCTGTGAGTCCGTTCTCTAACGTACGAACTCAGTTCTTTGTCATTACTTCTCGTTGCTCTCTGATTCACGAGATGCTCGATGCAGTCCTCGTAGACGCCGCTTATAAGCACGACGAGGTAGCCCGCGAGATAGGCATTTAGCTCGGGATCAGTTGCGCCCCAGCGGTAGGCTTTGGCTATGGACTGATCGACGTCCGAGAATCGTTGCCTGAGGTAAGGGTTCTTCAGATTCACGCAAACAGGACTTGTTGAGCACGATTCATGCGGCTCTGAACGGCAAGTTCGTCCGTGGTTCCCGACGTTGTCGCTTCCTGAAATGCCTTGTCCTTGAGCAGCTCGTTGTATCTAGACCGGATATCGCGCGGAACTCCTCTTCGAACAGTGGCGAAGGCAACCATGACAGCGTCGAACGCGGCAGCGTTCAGGCCGCGTCTGATGTGAAAGGGCCTCGGTCCCAGTCCCTCCACGATAGCCTTCACCGTCTTCCGAAACGTGTCAACGAAGCGGCGGTTGTCCTCCGAATTCTGGTACTCCTCCATGTAATTTGAAATGAACTCCTTCATGGGCTTGGTGTATGCTCTGTGGCTCTCGGTCAAGGCAAGGAACCTGGCGATCAGCTCCACATCTCGCATCCGCTTGTCGGGAACGGGAGACCCCACGATCTCCCTCCACTGGGAGTCTTCGTTGAGCTTCACTAGGAGATCGTTGAACGGTCCATGGTATACGCAGTTCCGCACCTCTTGCGGTGTCAACGAGGTGCCTCCAGTGTTCAGACGCTTAAACACGTGATAGATGCTCGTACGATCTTTCGGGTCGATTTGTTCTACAAAAATGGATCTTAACACCGAGTCGCGTAGCCGCCTTCTGTCGGCTTCCCCGAGGTCTTCGTAAGTCTTGCCCGCCCATCTTTCGTTGACGTCTGTAAGGTAGAAGGGCCGTCCATCCGGGAGCTCACCGTCAAAGAAGGAAAAAATGCTCTTGAGGCGCTGTTGACCGTCGATGACGATCTGCCTTTGGGTAGGCTCCTTGTAGAGGAAGATTTCAGGTACGGGCAGGCCCATCAAAAACGACTCGATGAGGCGACTGGCTTGGCCCACCGTCCATACAAACTTGCGCTGGAACTTCGGAATGATTAGCTCATCATTCTTCCACTTCTCGTAAAGAACTTGGAGGGTGAAGTCTGCGGGGTACGACACTATCTTGTACAGCGCGACGCTGGATTTCGCGTCAGCCGTTTCGGAAGGGATGTTCTCCAATTGAATCGTCATGTTGCCTCCCCCTCACTTGCTGCGGCAGCAGTATAGTCTACTCGCTACGGCTCGGCAACCGCATGCCTGTCCGCCGCAGGCGGAGGTGGGCTGGGAGGGACGAACCACCTTGGGGTGGGGTGGACCAGCCGCGCTTGACTGGTGCCCGCGCTGCGTGAGCGCCACAATTCGGCAACCGTATGCCTGCCCGCCTGTGGCGGGAGCCGCTCGTAGCCCTGGGGTGGGGCCAAGCCTGAACGGAGTTCGGGGGTGGGCCGGGTGGGACCTACAACACGGGGGTCGGGCTGCTCGCCAACCGCCCGCCTGCCCGCCTGTGGTGGGAGCCGCCCGTAGGCGCGGCGAAGTTCGAGGGGCATCCTCACAACGGACACTCAGCGGATAAACGGATGATCGCCCATCCGCTTATCGGTTCCCCATCCGTTGTGAGACCAGCCGCCGCCCCCCGGACGGCCGCCTTGCCGACTATCCCTTGAAGAAGGGGCCGAGGCCCTTGGCCAGCGTCTGCGCCGGCACGACGTCCGGCGTCCCGATCTTCATGATCGGTTGCAGGTACCGCACCACCTGGGCGTAGTCGTCCGCCTCCAGCACGAAGTACATCGTGTGCTCCAGCGACGCGATGTAGCTCCCCAGCACCTTCACCCCCGAGTCCTTGATGTGCTTCTCGTCGGTCAGCTTGTGCACCGGCCCTGGGTCGTCCGCGGGGCAAAGCTCCGGTGTGTGCTCATGAGTGACAACGAACAGCATGGTAACCCTCCTCGATTCGTCTGCAGTTACAGAAGTGATACGACACCATGAGCATCACGGATGTCAATTCCGGTTGCCGTCTGGCGGCGGGCTAGCCCTCCCTGAGGTGGCACGTATCGTTGAGCCCGATCAGGACCGCCCGCGGCCGGAACGACTGCGGCTCAGCGATCTCCACCGTGGTCACGGAGGCGTTGTCGAGCGTGAACGGTATCGGCCGCTGATAGCCGCGCTGGAGGATGTCCAGCAGGAACACGGCGATGGGCCCGGCGTGTGTCACCACCGCCACGGACTGCTCGCCCGCAAACCTGTCGGCGATCGCCCATAACGCCCCGCATACCCGCTCCCGGAACGCCTCTCGTCCCTCCTCACCGGGGTAGTGAGGGAAGTCCGAACTGTCGCTCAGCAGTTGCTCGATGAGCTGAGGGTGTCGCTCGCGGATCTCCGGCCAGGTCAGGCCGGACAGCTCGCCGAAGTCGTACTCCTGGAGCGCTGGCTGAACCTCCACCGTCAGGCCGAGAGGGCCGGCGATGGCCTCCGCCGTGTGCAGAGCGCGTACGACCGGGCTGCTGGCGACCGCTGTGATCGGCAGCCGCGACACGGCTGCCGCCAGCTCTTCGGCCTGGCGACGGCCGCGCTCAGTCAGGGGGAACTCGGCCCGGCCCTGGAGCCGCCGCTGGCGGTTGCCTGTGGACTCCGCGTGACGGATCAGCAGGAGGCGCATGTTGACCCCAGAGTCGGGCTGCAGGAGGAGAGCGGGCTGGGGCTTGGGGTGATGGTATCTTCTTGGGCGGTCACCGTCAGGCGAGCAGTTCCAGGAACTGGCGCAGCATGCGCGCTGTGGCCCCCCAGATGCGATGGCCCTCGTAGGTGTAGGCCGGGACGAGCACCTGCTTCCCCTTGTACTGGCGTACCTCAAGCTCCATGTTGTGGTCGTCCAGGAGGTGCGAGAGAGGCACCTGGACCACCTCGACCACCTCGTGGTGGTTGACGACGAACGGGTACTCGGAGTTCACCTTGAGGATGCCCACGTAGGGAGTGACGACGAAGTTGCTGATGGTCAGCATATCGTCCAACTGGCCGACGACCTCTACGTCCTCCGGCTGCACGCCGATCTCCTCAGCGGTCTCGCGCAGGGCTGTGGCCTCCACGCAGTCGTCAGATTCGTCGCAGGCGCCGCCGGGGAAGGATACTTGGCCCTTGTGGTGCTCCACTTGGTGGGTGCGCTCGGTGAAAAGGATGTGCGCCTCGCCGTCCAGATCGTAGACCAGGATGAGGATGGCGGCAGGCGTCGCGCCGGTGCCCTCTAGGCGATGAGGAATGTACTCCGCCAGCGCCTGGCGGGTGCGTTCTAACCATTCGTCCGTAGCCATTGTCCAGGATGATATTACCACGAAACGGCGGCCGACGGCTCAGCTGGGCTCCCGTGGCGCGGAGCTTCGCCATCCGCTCGCGGAAGCTGAAGATGTCCCAGAACGAGCAGCCGCGCGCCGCCACTTCGCGCGGGTGGCGATAGGCGTCCGACCGTACCGCCATCAGATCTTCACTTGCCTGTGCGCTATCGGCAAGAGACGAGGGCCACGTGAGAACGCCTACGCACGGGTCAGGGTGTCACCGGCTTGGTGATCGATAGCGTGTGCGAAGTGGCGCTCCGCCATGGCCGCAAACATCGCGTCTCCGCGGTCATCGGAAGCGACGACCTGCGAGGCGACCACCGTCATCAGAACGCCAGCAAGCGTCGCACGCCTGTAATCCTCGAGGCACTGATTCCATTCGTAGTCGTCTACGCCCCGAGCGCGTAGCCCATCGTGATACCGTTTCAGCAAGTCCATCTCATGCGCGCGGCGGTCGGGCACGGGGGGTCCGTTGCCGATGAAGTACGCCGCATCTAAGATTCCCGGCCCGTGTCCGACGGTTTGCCAATCGACTGTTGTGAGCCGGTGGCCGCCCTCCTCGGTGCCAAACAGCATGTTGTCCAAACGGTAGTCCCCATGCGTGACACAGTAGGGCCGTGTCCATGAGCGCCGCCAATCACTGAGTGAGGCGCCGAACGCCTCCCCAAGCGCCAGCGCATCGGAGGTGAGTGAGGGCCCGTACTGCGCCGCGAAGCCCGGCCATAGGCTCTGGTACATGCTTCGGATCATTTCGTGCGATTGTGCATCGTCGTGTTGGCCCAGCCACTCGATGTTGGCCAGCGTCGGGTCGCCCCAACGGGGGGCGTGCAGTCCTGCAAGCTCATCCATCGCCAGCATCGCCTCGTCGAGGCCGCATCCAGCGAGTTGATCACCTTGAACTGCGGGGCGAAGGTCCTCGAGCAGCAGCACGAAGTCGCAGGTATCCAGATCGATGTCGGCCAGGTAGCAGGCAGGAATTCGGATATCCACCGTCCTGGCGATCTCTTGGTAAAATCGGACTTCGCGTTCGAATAAGCGCAACGCCTTCGCCGTGCTTCGGCTCTGAGGTTCCGGCGAAGCAAACTTACCCACGACACTCGCAGGCGCGTCAGGCGCGGGTCTGTCGTAAGTGAGCGAGAACGCGACGTTCTGCCCGACCAACCCCGTCCCGATCCGTTGGCGCTCGACCCTGGTCACGACTGCGTCACCCAGCATACCGGCGTACTGAAGCACTTCGGTGAACCACCGGCCGTCCGCCATCGCCGGATCGGAAACCAACCTTGGCGTTGCCGTTCCTTCAGCCATCAGTTGGGGCCTACGCCGCCCTCGCGCCAGCGGGCGTCGAAGGACCAGGTCTCGCGGGAGGCGCCACCGGGGATACGGAACGCATTCTCGACGATCACCTCGGAGGCCTGTGGAAGCTTGCTCCCGAGGTAATCGGCGACTCGCTCCGCCTGTAACATGACGCTACATGTGTGGTGGGCCCGGGAGGATTCGAACCTCCAACCAACCGGTTATGAGCCGGTCGCTCTGCCCTTGAGCTACGGGCCCGCCCGCCTGAATTGTATACCGGCGGGTTGAGCCCTTCAACAACTGCCCATGCTGGTCATAGCTGGGCCGGAATTCCTGTAACAACGCATTTCTGGCTGGCGTCTGAAACAGTGAGTCCGGAGACCCGCTTACCTTTGCCACTTGGATATCCGACGCGATGACCAAACCGAGCGATTTCAGTCCGTCCGAGGCCCTGGAGGTCAGGAGTAGCGGCACCGTGAAGGGATCGCTGCGAACTCGCTGGCTGCTTAGGGCCGTTGGTGCCGTAGTACTCATTTTGGGCTGGCTGGCGGTCAGCTTGAATGACTTCGGCGAGACCGTGTTCTTCGTGGACACGGCGGTGTTCCTGTCGGCGGCGATCTACGCCTTCACGGCGGCCGCTCTCTCCCGCAGAGAGGCCGTCAGGGAGGAGAAGCGGCTCCGGCTCCGCCTGCTCGTCCACAACATGGAGTTGGAGAACATGGCCATACGGGACGAACTCTCCCAGTTATTCAACCGTCGCTACCTGTTCGAGAGGCTGGAGCGGGAGCTCCAGACCGCCAAGGGATTCCAACGGCCCCTCGCTTTCATCACCATCCAGGTTACATCTTTGGACCACGTCAATCGCACCTACGGATATGCTGCGGGCGACGAACTGCTGGGTGCCTTCGGTCGTTTCCTGCTTGAATTCACTCGGGCCACAGACGTGCCCGCCCGGATGAGCGGCGACAAGTTCGGTATCATCCTGCCGGACACTTCCAAGCGAGGGGCGCACACGATGGTGGACCGCCTGACCCAGTCCCTAGCCGCGCTGCCGTTGCTGGAGGAGAGAGGGCTGAGCACCGTCGTCACGGTTTCCTTCGGCGTTTGTGGCTATCCCTGGGCCGGAGATACCGTGGACGCCATCGTCCGGCAGGCGGAGACGGAGGCCGGAGCCACAGTAGAGCGGCGTGGGGAGGAACGGCCGGTGGACATCCCACCGTCGCTACGGCGCTCCGGGTAGGCCAGGCTGCGCCTGCGCACCGTCGACTGGATGCGTGCTACGCAGGCCCGGGGTAGGTGACGCAACGCTCCTCCGCCCGCGCGAGCTCTTAGCCGGCGCCGCCGTCACCGCTCGGCACCCTGGATCATGGGAGCCTGCCTCCGGCGACGCGGCTCAGCCTGAGGTCAGGAACTCGCTGACGACATCCAGGAAGCGGTCCAACTGGTCGTGATGGACCCAGTGGCCGGCGTCCTGGATGATGACGGACCGGTAGTTGGGTATGGCCGCGGCCCGGCCTGACTCATCCGGGTCCGGGGCCCAGCTCTCCTTCCCCTTGATCAGCAGGACGGGCGCCTCGATGCGCGACCAGATGTCCTGGGCGTCCTCGAGGTTGAACTCGTAGGGGGAGCGGATTCGCACGTAGTTGTCGAACTTCCATGAGAGGGTGCCGTCATCGTTGTGCCGGGTGCCGTGCGTGGTCAGGTGGCGGGCCATCTCCGGCCTCAGGTGGGGGTTCGCCTCCATCATCCTGTGGGTGGCGTCCTCCAGGGTGGGGTAGCGTCTGGGTTGGCGGCGCTCCATCTCGTGCATGTGGTCTATCCAGTGGCGCATGCGCACGTGGGCGGGCCGGTGCTCGATGAAAGGCGGGCCCAGCCCCTCGATGGCCACAACCTTGGCTACCTGCTCCGGGTAGGTGCCGGCGTACTGGAGGGCGATAGCCCCACCCAGGGAGTGGCCGATGATGGTCAACGGGCCCTCGTCCAGATTGGCCACGAGCGTGGCCGTGTCCAGCACGAATTCCGGCAGGCTGTACATGCCGCCTACGGCCGGGGCGCTGTCGCCGTGGCCGCGCAGGTCTGGGGCGTAGATGGTGTAGCGGTCGCGCAGGGCCAGGGCGACGGCGTCCCAGTTGCGGCAGTGGTCGCGGCCTCCATGGATGAGCATAAGCGGGGGCTTATCTCCATCCCCCCAGACGACGTAGTGGAGCTTCAGCCGCTGCGAGTAGTAGTACCGGGACTCCGGCTCGCTCATCTCCTGTCCCCTAGCAGCCGATAGAGCGAGCCGTACACGCCCACCTCGCTGCCGGGGATGATGAAGGCCCCGCAGAGCTTCTGGTAGAACTCCGCGGGGCCAACGCCGCCGATGATGGCGTAGGCATAACCCATGTCTCGCATCGATTCCAGGCAGCGGAAGAGGAGGGCCGCGCCTATGCCGTGACCGCGCTCGCTTTGCTGCACCCCGGTGGGGCCGAAGAAGCCGCGGCGGGTGCACTCGTAAGCGGCGAAGCCCGCGATGAGGCCTTCTCTCTCTGCCAGGAAGGCGGTAATGGGCGATTGGCGGTAGGCCAGGTCGGCCTCCACCGCCCACAGGGGGCCGAACGCCTCCTCCACGAACCGGCGGTAGCGCTCGCGGTCCCAGGGATCGGCCCTGCGCAGCTCCACTCCAGCAGCTTGGACGCGCTGGTAGGTGGGCGAGGAATCAGGGAGGTCGTACAGCTTGACCAGCATGTCCGGCATGGCGCGGCTATAATAGCAAAAACCACCCTCTGGAGCATTGGCAGATGGCTACATTGAGGATTCACGTGACCCCCGGAGCCAGGCAAGAGCAGATCGTTGGCTGGTACGGCGGCTCGCTGCGAGTCAAGGTGAAGGCGCGGCCGGAGAAGGGTCGCGCCAATCAGGCCGTCCTCGGGCTGCTCGCCCGCCGCCTCGGCGTGGCCCCGGCGAGCCTCCGCATCGTGCGTGGGGCGGCGTCACGGGACAAGCTGGTGGAGGTGGACGGCCTCAGCGACGACGAGATGCGAGCGAGGCTCGGTGACACTCATTGGGGATCATGAGATGATAGGTAGAGATGGGCTCTTACCGGCTGCTGCGCCTCTTCGGCATCGATGTCCTCGTCCACTGGAGCTGGCTGGCCATCTTCGCCCTCCTCACCTGGTGGCTGGCCCATGGCTTCTTCAAGGATGAGTACGGGGATTGGAGTGTCGGCCAGCGCTGGGGGGCGGCGGTAGCCGCCGCCCTGGCCTTCTTCGGCTCGATTCTCCTTCATGAACTGGCCCATTCCCTGGTGGCCAAGCGGGAGGGGTTGCCGGTGAAGAGCATCACCCTGTTCATCTTCGGCGGCGTCTCCGCTCTGGGGGCCGACCCTCAGACCCCCGGACAGGAGTTCCGGGTAGCCATCGTCGGGCCGCTGGTCAGCGTCATCTTGGCGCTGGTCTTTGGCATCATTACGGCGGTGGCCTTCCTCAGCGATGCGGGAGACAGCCCGCCCGCCGCCGTCACCCTCTACCTGTCGATAATCAACTTCGCCCTCGGCGTGTTCAACATGTTGCCCGGATACCCGCTGGATGGGGGACGGGTGCTGCGGGCCGGGCTCTGGGCGCGGGGACGGAACCTGCTGACTGCGACGCGGAGAGCTTCGATGGCCGGAACCTTCATCGCCTTCGGGCTCATCGCCGTCGGTGTCGTCTCCATCCTCGCGGGAAACTTCATCGGTGGTGCCTGGTTCATCGTCATCGGCTGGTTCCTGCGCAACGTCTCGGAAGCGTCCTACAAGCAACTGCTGTCCCGTAGCACTCTTGAGGGCACCAGGGTGGCGGATCTGGTCAACCGCAGCTTTGAGGCCGCGCCTCCAGACGTCAGCCTGAGCACGCTGGCCAACGAATACATGCTGGCCGGCGGCCGGCGCTGCATCCCCATAGTCGTCGCCGGAGACCTCCTCGGCCTGGTGACGATGCGGGACCTCAAGCGAGTGCCGCGAGAGGAGTGGGAGACCAACAGCGCATTCAAGGCGATGACGCCAAGAGAGAAGCTGTACGAGGTGGACGTGCAGGAGGACATCGCGGTGGCGCTCGAGATCATGGCCGGGAAGAATGTCAATCAACTCCCCGTCAGGGAGTTTGGCCGTTTCGTGGGGTTCATCACCAGGGCCGATGTGCTGCGGCTTATCCAGGTCCGCAGCGAGCTGGGAGGAGATCGGGGCACGGCGTCCGGCGTCCGGTGAGGGGAGCGTTCCCTGCCTCTGGCGCTATAATCGAGCCTGTGCCAGGGATGAGACCTCTTTGGACGGCGTGCACAAGGTCTATGAGCAGTTGAAGAAGGCAGCTTGAGCGACGAGGGAGGCAGCCATGGCGATCGTCCAGACCGCCACCGGGCCCGTCGACGAAGATAGGCTGGGCTTCACCCTCAGCCATGAGCACGTCATCGTCGGCTCTGCGGGCGTGCGCGAGACGTATCCCTTCCTGTTCGACATGCCGCGCACCCGCGAGCGTGTCATCGGCGAGTTGTCCGAGGCCAGGGCGGGAGGCGTGGATACCATCATCGATGCCACGGCCCCCGACCTGTCGCGGGACGTCGACTTCCTGGCCGACGTGTCGCAGGCCAGTGGCGTGCAGGTCGTGGTAGCCACCGGCCTGTGGCGCGACATCCCTCGTTTCTTCTGGGATCGTGACCCCGACTTCATCGCTGCCGTCTTCATCCATGAGATACATGAGGGCATCGGGCCCAAGCGGATCAAGGCAGGCGTCATCAAAGCGGCCAACGATCAGGAGGGCGTCACTCCGCAGGCCGAGCTGGTGCTGAGGGCGGCCGCGCGGGCCTGTAAAGCCACCGGCGTGCCCATCACCACCCACCAGTGGGCGCCGGCTCAGGTGGGTCGCCGCCAGGTGGACGTATTTCTCGATGAGGGCGTCGAGGCGAGCCGCGTCTGCATAGGCCACAGCGCCGACACGACGGATGTGGAATACCTGGAGGGCCTGCTCAAGGAGGGCATCTACCTATCCATGGACCGCTATCCCACCCGACCTGGGATGCCCGACTGGCGGGAGCGGAACGCTACCGTGAAGGCGCTCATCGAGCGCGGCTGGGCGGACCGCCTCATGCTGGGGCACGACTATGCGCCCGCGGCCTACCTCGCGGACGGATCGGGGCCCGAGCCGGAGCGCCCCACGCGCTATCTATTCCTCTCCACCACGGCCCTGCCCGCACTGCGCGCCGATGGTGTGGACGAGGCCACTATCCGCAGGATGACCGTGGACAACCCACGTCGATTCCTGACAGGCAGACACTAACCGAGGAGGTCACCGTGCTGGAAGCGACGCTCCTATTCGGCGACAGTACCGTCAAGGTCAGCCTTCCTGACCGCACGCAGCTCATCGGTGGCGACGGCGCATCAGAGCGGCCCCGCCTGGAGCCGGTCACCGACCAGGAGGCCGCTGTCCGCCAGGCCCTGGCCCGGCCGCTGGGCCTTCCCCGCATCCGAGAGCTGGTGCGTCCCGGCGCCCGCGTCCTCATCGCTTTCGATGACCCCACGGTGCCCTCCTTCGGGCCGGTGCGCCGCCTCGCCATCGAGGCGATTCTGGAGGAGCTGGCCGAAGCAGGCGTACCCGAGGAGAACGTGGACCTGGTCTGCGCCAACGCCCTCCACCGCAAGTGGACCTCCGCGGAGCTGGCCTCCATCCTGGGGCCGGACCTTGTGCAGCGGTTCGGTCAGCGCCTCACCTGCCACGACGCCGAGGACGCGGACAACCTGACCTACCTCGGCACCACCCCCAGCGGCTACGATGTGGAGGTCCACCGCCTGATGGTGGACTCCGACCTTGCCATTTATGTCAACGCTGGCTGTCAGTTGGGCTTCAACGGCGGCTGGAAGTCGGTCTGCGTCGGCCTCTCCACCTGGCGCTCCATCCGCTGGACGCACACGCCCGACGGGATGACCATGTCCGTGCGGGAGAACCGCATGCACAAGGTGCTGGACGAGATGGGCACGGTGGTGGAGTCTCGCCTGGGGCAGCGGGTGTTTAAGGTGGAGACGCTACTCGCTAACCCCGCTACCATCGGGCGTATCTGGGCGGGTGGCGTGGCGGAGACACGGGCTGCCGCCATGGAGGTGCAGACCTCGCTGTACAAGGCCCGCCGCAGCGAGGCAGAGCCGGCAGACATCGTCGTCTACGGCGTGCTTGCCTGGAGCCCGTACGCCACCTTCGCCCGCATGAACCCGCTGCTGACCCTGGTCTCCTCCGGACTTGGCTACCTGGGCGGCTACATCGAGGCGCTGGGGAAGCCCGGCTGCTCCGTCATCATGGCCACCCCCTGCCCTGACGACTGGGACCTGGAGCACCATCCCGCCCATGCCGACGTCTGGCGGCGGGTGCTACCGCAGACGCGTGACCCCTACGAGATCAGCGAGCGCTTCGGCGAGGAGTACGCAGCGCACGCCGGCTTCATCGAGCGCTACCGCTTCGGCGTCGCCTACCATCCCATACACGCTATCCTGGCTACCCACCCCCTCAAGCGCCTCAAGCACGCCGGCCGCGTCTTCGTGGCGGGTGCGGCTGATCCGGCCGTGCCACGCCATCTCGGTTTCACCCCTTGCGCCTCCGTCGAAGAGGCCATCGCGGAGGCGGAACGGATCCATGGCCGCGATTGCTCGATCGCTTGTATCCGGCAGTTCGCCGGCTGGTAGCCCCAGAGCGACTCACTACCTCCGGCTGGCCGCCTGGCAAACCGTTACCCGGGGCAGGACGTATACCCCCTTGGGGTACGGTTCGTATGGCGCCTGTCCTATCACCGAGGCGTGACCCTATATTCAGGCCTACGAGCTTTCCATGCAGGAGGATACGATGAGTGAGCAGATCAAGGTGTACGGGGCTCCCTGGTGCCCCGATTGCCGCCGCTCCAAGCAGTTCTTGGGCGAGATGCGCGTCCCCTACCAGTGGGTCGACATCGACCAGGACGAGGCAGCCGCCGCCTTCGTCCGTGAGAAGAACGACGGCAAGCAGATCATCCCCACCATTATCTTCCCGGACGGCTCCTTCCTGGCGGAGCCCAGCAACGACGAGCTGGCCCAGAAGCTGGGGCTCACCCTCGGGGCCGAGCGCTCCTTCTACGACCTGATCATCGTCGGCGGCGGTCCGGGCGGACTCACAGCGGCCATCTACGGCGCCCGCGAGGGCATCGATACGCTGGTCATTGAGAAGAGCGCCCTCGGGGGCCAGGCTGGCGTCACAGAGCGTATCGACAACTACCCCGGCTTCCCCGAGGGCATCGGCGGCGCCGAGCTCGCCGAGCGCATGGTCAAGCAGGCGGAGCGCTACGGCGTAGAGCTTCTCTCCGCCGTTGGCGTCAAGTCGTTGCAGCGGCGCGATCCCTATATCTCCATCACCACCGAGACGGGCGATGAGTACTGCTCTCGCGCCGCGATAGTCGTCACCGGCTCCACCTACCGGCGCCTGGGCGTGCCCGGCGAGGAGGACCTCATCGGGGCGGGCATCCACTTCTGCGCCACCTGCGACGGCCCCTTCTACAAGGGCTCCAAGGAACTGATGGTCGTCGGCGGCGGCAACTCCGGCGTGGAGGAAGGCCTCTTCCTCTCCCAGTTCACCGACCGCATCACGCTGGTGGAGTTCATGCCGCAGCTCGCTGCCAGCGGGCTCCTCCAGGAGAAGGTCCGCTCCGATCCCAAGTTCAACATCCTCACCAACACCGAGGTCACGGAGTTCAGGGGCAAGGGCAAGCTCAGCGCCGTCCTCGCCAGGGATCGTGAGACCGGCCAGACGATGGAGTTCCATCCCGCCGCCGCGTTCGTGTTCATCGGCCTCACGCCCAACACTGGTTTTCTGGAGGACGCCGTGGAGACCGACAAACAGGGCTTCATCGTAACCGACGAGACGTTCCAGACCTCCATCCCGGGCGTCTTCGCCGCCGGCGACGTCCGTCGTGGGAGCACCAAGCAGCTCGCCAGCGCCGTCGGCGAGGGCGTGACGGCCCTGCTGATGGCGCGCCAGCACCTCCAGAAGCTGGGAGACGTGCCCACCAGGACCGCCGCCTGATCGGGTGAAGGGCGCGGCAGGCCGTATAATGGACGATGGCAGGGCCCGCCCGCTCCCCCGGCTTGTCTAGGCGATAAACGATGCTTGCTTCGCGGCGCTAGAGGGAGACATCGATGGCTACGAGCCCCTTGCTGCAGCTTCAGAGGCAGGGCCAGAGCGTCTGGCAGGACTACATCCGCAGGAAGCAGACCCTCTCTGGTGAGCTGAAGAGGCTCATCGACCAGGACGGACTGCGGGGCCAGACGTCCAACCCCACCTACTTCGAGAAGGCGATCTCCGGCAGCCGCGACTACGACGACGCGCTGCGGGCGCTCGCTCAGGAGGGGAGAAGCATCGGCGAGATATACGAGGCGCTGGCCGTGGAGGACATCCAGGCCGCGACCGACCTCTTCCGCCCCGTCTACGATTCGCTGGACGGCGCCGACGGCTTCGTCAGCCTGGAGGTGTCCCCCGACCTGGCCCGCGACACAAAGGCGACGGTCGAGGAGGCGCGCCGCCTGTTCGCCGCCGTGAACCGGCCCAACGTGATGATTAAGGTCCCCGGAACGCCCGAAGGGATGCCCGCCATCGAGCAGCTCATCAGCGAGGGGATCAACGTCAACGTCACCCTCCTCTTTTCCCTGGACGCTTACGAGCAGGCGGCTGACGCCTACATCGCCGGCCTGGAGAGGCTGGCCGCCGCCGGCGGCGACGTGAGCGGCGTCGCCTCCGTGGCCAGCTTCTTCCTCAGCCGCGTCGACACTCTGGTCGACCGCAGGCTGGCGGCCCTCATCCGCGAGACGGACGACGGTGACGCCAGGGCGCGGCTGGATGCACTGTTGGGCAAGGCGGCCATCGCCAACGCCAAGCTGGCCTACGCCCGCTTCAAGTCCATCTTCCGCACTCCGCGCTTCCAGGCTCTCCAGGAGAAGGGCGCCCGCGTGCAGCGGCCGTTGTGGGCCAGCACCGGCACGAAGAACCCCAACTTCAGCGATGTCATGTACGTAGAGCCCCTCATCGGCCCCGACACCGTTAACACCATGCCGCCCGCAACCCTGGACGCCTTCCGCGACCACGGGGTCGTGCGGGCCACCGTCGAGGAGGGGTTGGAGGAGGCGGAGACCGCCCTGGCCGAGCTGGCCAGAATCGGCATCGACATGGACGAGGTCACCGCGCAGCTCCTCGACGACGGCGTCAGGATCTTCGCCGACGCCTTCCACCAGCTCATGGACTGCATCTCCGCCCAGCGGACGGCCGTCCTCGCCGGCGCCCGGGAGCGCCAGGCCGCCAGTCTGGGCGAGCACCAGTCGCGCGTCAGCGACAGGCTGGAGCGACTGGAGAGAGAGGATTTCGCAGCCAGACTCCGCGCCAGGGATGCTTCCCTCTGGTCCGACGACGCCAGAACTCAGGAGGCGATCAAGAACCGCCTGGGCTGGCTGACCGTGGCCGAGAAGATGACCGACGTCTGCGATGACCTCGCATCCTTCGCCGACGAGGTCAGGGCCGCCGGCTACCGTGACGTCGTCCTGTTAGGCATGGGCGGCTCCAGCCTGGCGCCGGAGGTCCTGCGTTCGTCCCTCGGCGTTGGCGACGGCTACCCGGACCTCGTGGTGCTGGACACCACCAACCCGGCCTCCATCCGGGCGGTGGAGAACGCCCTGGACCTCTCGAAGACCCTGTTCTTGGTGGCGAGCAAATCGGGCACCACGGTGGAGCCGCTCTCCCTCCTCGCCTACTTCATGGAGCGGGTGAAAGCCGTCGGGGGCGCCGCCGCTGGCGAGAGCTTCGTCGCCATCACCGATGAAGGAACGCCGCTGCAGGAGCTGGCGCGTGGGCACCGGTTTCGTCGCGTGTTCACCAACCCTTCCGACATCGGCGGCCGCTACTCGGCGCTCTCCTACTTCGGCCTCGTCCCGGCTGCCCTCATCGGTGCCGACGTGGCGAAGCTCCTGGATCGGGGCCTGACCATGGCCGAAGCGAGCGCTTCCTGCGTCGCTCCGCCTGAGGCCCCCGGCCTCTGGCTGGGCACCGCCCTCGGCGAGCTGGCCCTGGCCGGCCGTGACAAGCTCACCCTGGCCGTCTCCCCACAGGTGGCCTCCTTCGGCGCCTGGGTGGAGCAGCTCATCGCAGAGAGCACGGGGAAGGAGGGCAAGGGCATCCTCCCCGTCGACGGCGAGACCCTGGGTGAGCCTTCCGCCTACGGCGATGACCGCCTGTTCGTCCACCTGCGCCTGGAGGGCGACGACTCCCTCGATGAGGCCGCTGGGAAGTTGGCGGCGGCGGGACATCCCGTGCTCATCCTGCGGCTGCGGGACGCCTACGACCTGGGGGGCGAGTTCTTCCGCTGGGAGGTGGCCACGGCCACCGCGGGCGCTATCCTCGGCATAAACCCCTTCGACGAGCCCAACGTCGCCGAGAGCAAGGAGAACACCCAGCGCCTGCTGGAGGCCTACCGGTCGGAGGGCGCTCTCCCTGAGGGGCAGCCTGCGCTTCAGGAGGACGGCGTCGCATTGTTCGCAGAGGAGACAGGCGGCAGCCTGGCGGAGACCTTGGCATCCTTCCTCCGGCAGGTCCGGCCCGGCGACTACATCGCTCTGGCCGCATACCTGGCGCGCACACCTGGGACGGAGGCCGCCCTCCAGTCCATGCGGCTGGCTATGCGCGACGGGACGCGCGCGGCGACCACCCTCGGCTACGGGCCGCGCTATCTGCACTCCACGGGCCAGCTCCACAAGGGCGGCGGTGACAACGGCCTGTTCATCCTGCTCACTGCCGACGACCTCGAGGGCTTGGAGGTCCCCGGCCGGCCGTACACCTTCGGCGTGCTGAAGCGGGCGCAGGCGCTGGGAGATCTGGAGGCGCTGCGTCGGCGGGGACGACGGGTCGTCCGTCTCCACCTATCGGCCGACGTGGAAGGCGGGCTGGACAAGGTGGCCCAGGCGCTCCGGTCGGCCGTCGCCTCGGTGGTCGCAGGGAGCTGATGGGAGTGTCGACGTTCGTGCAAGATCGATGCGGCATGAGGGCAAGATGATGGTCCGGGAGAGGGCAGAGAACCCGCTGCGGGTGGGGATGCGCAGCCCGCGGACGCCGGAGCCGAACACCCTGGTCATCTTTGGCGCCACCGGTGACCTGACGCGGCGCAAGCTGATCCCCGCCGTGTACAACCTGGCCCTGGAGGGCCTGCTGCCCGGGCAATTCTCGGCGGTGGGGTTCGCCCGCCGACCCAAGGACCACTACCACTTCCGCTCCGAGCTTAAGAAGGCGGTGGCCAAGCACTCTCGCACACAGCCCCTTCAGACCCCGGTCTGGGACGGCTTCGCTTCTCGCCTCTACTACTGCCCGTCGGAGTTCGGCGATCCGGCGGGTTACCAGGATCTGGCCAGGAGGCTGGAGAAGATCGAGACCAAGACCGGCTCTCGCAACCGTCTGTACTATCTGGCCACGCCTCCCAGCTACTATGCCGAGATCGCCCGGCGCCTTGGCGAGGCGGGCCTGGCCCGCAGCGATAGTGGCTGGACGCGCATCATCGTGGAGAAGCCGTTCGGCCATGACCTGGCCAGCGCCGTGGAGCTGAACGGGACGCTCCACGGCGTGTTTGATGAGGGCCAGATATACCGCATCGACCACTACCTGGGGAAAGAGACCGTGCAGAACATCCTGGTGTTCCGCTTCGCCAACGGCATCTTCGAGCCGATATGGAACCGCCGCTACATCGACCACGTGCAGATCACGGCGGCCGAGAGCATCGGCATTGAGGGCCGCGGCGCCTACTACGAGCAGGCCGGCGTCCTGCGGGATATCATCCAAAACCACGCCATGCAGCTCCTCTCTCTGGCGGCGATGGAACCCCCGGCCACCTTCGAGCCCAACGCCGTCCGCGACGAGAAGGTGAAGGTGCTGCGCGCCGTGCGCCCCATCCGGCCCGAAGAGGCCGAAGAGTCCACGGTGCGAGGCCAGTACCGGCCCGGCGTCATCTCCGGCCAGTCCGTGACCGGCTATCGCGAAGAGAGGGGCGTGGCTGTCGACTCGAGCACGGAGACGTACCTGGCGCTGAAGCTGTACGTGGACAACTGGCGCTGGGCGGGCGTGCCCTTCTATGTCCGCGCCGGCAAGCGCCTGCCCAAGCGGGTGACGGAGATCGCCATCGTCTTCCGGCAGCCGCCCCTGGCCCTCTTCCCGACTACGGATGGCAGCCGTCTTGAGCCCAATGTCCTGAGCATCACCATCCAGCCGGACGAGGGTATCTCCCTGAAGTTCGGCTCCAAGGTGCCGGGGCCCCAGGCGGACCTGCGCATCCGGACGGTGGAGATGGACTTCCGCTACGGGACATCCTTCGGCTTTGCCGCCCCAGATGCCTATGAGCGCCTGCTTCTGGACGCTATGTTGGGAGATGCGACGCTCTTCACCCGCCGAGACGAGGTGGAGGCGGCGTGGGCCTTCGTTACTCCCGTCGTCCAAGGCTGGGCCCGATCCGAGCCGCCGGGGTTCCCCAACTACGAGGCAGGCACTTGGGGCCCGGACGAGGCTGACGGCTTCATGGAGCGTGACGGTCGCAGGTGGCGGAGGTTGTAGACATATGGCCATCCCCAGTGAGTACCGGGCAGTCCTGGGCGGCGAGGCGCGCCCGGTGGACGTCGCCGCCATCGAACACGAGCTCACACAGCTTTGGAAGGCCGCCGCCGAGGATACGCTGGGGGGCCAGCCTGTGGTGCGCGCCTGTGTGCTCAACCTTGTGGCCTACGCCCCGGATCGCGATGCGGCCGAGCACATCAACGACGTGATCTCTCAGGCGTCCGGGCGGCACCCCAGCCGCTCCATCATCATGGTGGCCGGACGCCGCGCTCGGACTGCTCGGCTGCAGGCCTCCATCTCCGCCCACTGCCAGATCGCCCCCGAGGGCGGCAAGCGGGTTTGTAGCGAGCAGATCACCCTTCGCGCTTCCGGCTCTGCCGTGGACGAGCTTCACGGGACGGTGCTGCCGCTGTTGGTGCCGGACCTGCCCGTCTTCCTCTGGTGGCATGACGAGCCGCCCCTGGCGGGTCACCTTTTCCGGAATCTCCTGGACACCTGCGACCGGCTGGTTGTGGACTCCGCGGAGTTTGAGCCTGGACGTGCGGGGAGCGCCCTGCTCGGCCTCCTGCGGCTCGTGGAGGAGGGCGGCGTCGCCGTGAGCGATCTCAACTGGTCACGGCTCACTCGGTGGCGGGAGCTGCTGGCGCAGTTCTTTGACGCTCAGCCTGGGCTCCAGTACCTGGACAAGCTGGACAGGGTGGAAGTGGAGATCGCCCCCCGTCACGGACGCGAACCGGACCTCACTGCGGGCCTGTTCCTGGTGGGCTGGCTGGCGTCGCGTCTGGACTGGGCCTTGGGGGACGTCCGCTCGTCCGGCGGGGGCGCCAAGACCTTCAGCCTGCGGGGCGCTGCTGGGTCCGTGGCCGTGGAGCTTAGGCCAGGGCTGTCCCATCCGGGTGAAGGGCTGTACTCCATCCGACTGGAAGCGACGGGCAGTGCCACCTTCGCCGTCACCCGCATCGCTGACGACCAGACGTGTGTTGCCGTTACGGCCGAGATGCCCGATGGTGGCCACTCGCGGGTGGTGCGCATGGACACACCCTCGGAAGCCGCCCTTCTCTGCCAAGAGATGGAGACGCAGGGCCGCGATACAGTGTTCGAGGAGGCGCTGGCCCAAGCTGTCCGGTTGATGGACGGGAGGCGCTAGTGGGCGTAACCGTAGCGGCCCGGGGGCTTCGCTACGGGAGAACCGTCGCGATGGCGCCCAGTTGGCCGGAGATGGCCAGGCTGAGAGTCCCCAGGGCGATGATGCTGACCACGGCGATGAGCGCTAGGATAAGGCCGTATTCGGCCAGCGTCTGACCCCGTTCGCGTTCGAACTGGACGGTCGCTGCTGCCAGGGCGGAGCTGATCTTGGAGATCATGGCTTCCTCCTTTCCCCACACTTCCAACCTCCTGGCCCAGTATGCCAGGACCCTCTCTCCAAACTATCGCCACAGACCCGTTGCCTACGCGATCGGCTTCAGTCGCTGCGGCGGGCCAGCTCTTCCAGGATGAAGGGGTTTGTCTGCCGCTCGATGCCGATCTTCGTCTCCTGCATGTGCCCTGGCAGGACGATCGTGTCGTCGGGAAGCTCGAGCAGTCGGTCGACGATGCTGGACATCTCCTGTCCGTAGTCGCCGCCCGGCAGGTCCGTGCGACCGATGGAGCCACGGAACAGGGTGTCGCCGCAGAAGAGCAGGCCGTTGGTGTAGAAGGAGACACTGCCCGGTGTATGGCCGGGGGTGTGGATGACCTTCAGCTTGACACCCGCCACCTCCACCTCGTCGCCTTCGCCCAGGAGGGCGTCAGGCTCCGGGGGCGGCTCCACCTGCTCGCCCAACAGGTGGGCGGCGGCCTGGACGGAACCGCGAGCGATCTCCAGCTCGTCGGGATGGAGGAGGAACTTGGCGCCGGTGGCCTCTTGGACGCCTCGCACCCCCAGGACGTGATCGATGTGGGCGTGGGAGTTGGCGATGACCTTGATGTTCAGTCCCATGTCTCGCGCCAGGTTTAGTATCTCGCCGGGCAGGTCTCCCGGATCGATGACGATCCCCTCGCGCGTCCTCCGGGAGCCGATGATCCAGCAGTTCTCGGCGAAGACACCCACGACGATGCCTCGCACCATCAGCTCGCTCACCTGCGGTTCTGACATGTCAACCTCGCCTTATATCTGGCCTCGCCTGAGAGGATGGTAGCACAAGCGATGGAAGTCCGTGAGGTCGTGTCGGGGAAAGCCCCACGTCAGGCTCTGGGTGATGCCTGATTGACGCCCCTGCCGCGGACATAGAATCCTCTTGCCAGGTTGTATCCCATCGTTTGACGCGCTACTGGCGCTGCTCTAAAGTAGCGGTGACTCGCTGAGCTGGAAGGAGGGCATCGATGGAACTGAAAGAGGTCCTAGGCCGGAGGCGGACGATCCGATTCTTCCTCCCCTTTCGCCCCGTGGAGCGGGGCAAGGTGCAGAAGATGCTGGAGGCAGCCCGTCGCGCCTCCTGTGTGGGCAACGTCAACAATACGCGGGCGGTCGTCGTCTGGAAGGACCAGGCCTCAGCGGAGCTGATTCAGGCCCTTACGCCGCCGCTGGGCTACCAGCAGATGCAGACGGCCCCCTGCTTCCTCGTCTGGTACTCGGACTCAGCGGCCTATGAGGTCAACAAGTGGATCGACGACATCAAGCGCCTGGCCGACCAGCGGCGCATCGGAACGGATCCAGAGGAGACCAAGGCGCTCGTGGATCGCTCCCTGAAGCCGGTGTTCGCGGTCATGTGGCAGCAGGCGGCCGTGGCGCCGCTGGCGTTCATGGACGTGGGCCAGGCTGTGGCTCAGGCCACCGCGGTGGCCTACGACGAAGGTCTCGGCACCTGCTGCATGAGCGGCCCCGTGATGCTGGACAAGCTGACCAAGCTCCTGAAGCTTCCGGAGACCGCCACCCTCGTCTGCGTGCAGGCTGTTGGGTATCCGGCCGAGTCCTGGGAGGCGGGCGGTCAGACCGGCAGGGCCCCCTTCGAGGATCTCTTCTTCGAGATGGAGTACGGCAAGCCCATGAAGGAGGACCCGCAGGTGGTGGAGGAGCTGAAGCAGGCCAAACTGATCCAGGAGCCCGCTCCCCTGCCCTGGCGCGACGCGGAACTGGAGTACGTGGTCCGCGGCCTGGGTATCGAGGAGAGGAGACAGGTCATGGGCTTCCAGCAGCCGCCAAGCTCGTAGGCGGGCAAGAAAGAGGCTACAGATGGAAGTTGTAGAGTCCGGAATCGGCGAGTTCCGCATGCCCGACCCTGATGGGTTCAGGGAATACGTACGCACCAACAAGGAGAGACGACTCGTCAACAAGGTGGTCAGCGAGCAGGAGGCCATCTCCCGTTACGTGGAAGATGGGGACTACCTGGCCTACGACCAAAACGTGGCCGTCCGAGGTCCTACCTCCCTGTTTCGCGAGATCATCCGCCAGCGCAAGAAAGACCTCTGGATCGCTGCCAAGTTCACCTGGACGGATGCCAGCCTCTTGGTGGCCGGGGGCTGCGTCAGCAAGATCGACGTGGGATGGATGGCGACAGGGAAGACCATCAACGAGGCCGTCCGCAACGGCAAAGTCAAGCTCATCGAGTGGAGCAACGGGGCTCTGGCCTATCGCCATCTGGCGGGCTCCCTAGGGGTGCCCTTCCTCCCCATGCGCTATCTCGTTGGAACCGACACCTTCACCCAATCGGGTGCCAAGGTCATCGAGGACCCCTATACGGGGCAGCGGGTCTGTCTCGTGCCCGCGCTTTACCCCGACGTGGCGATCATCCACGTGCACCAGTGCGACATCTACGGCAACGCTCGCGTGATGGGTGCTGGAGTGGCCCCCATGGAGATCGCCATGTCCAGCAAGAAGCTCATCATCTCCACCGAGGAGATCATTGACATCGAGGACATCCGGCGCCAGCCCCAGAGGACGACTATCCCCTACTACTTTGTCGATGCTGTGGTGGAGGCGCCCTTCGGCTGCTACCCCGGCAGCACGCCCGGGCTCTACGCCGGCGACATTGAACACTGGCTGCGGTTTGCGGCGGCCGAGATGCAAGGCAAGACGGATGAGTACCTGGAGGAGTGGGTGCACAGTGTGGCCTCCCACGAAGAGATGCTCGAGAAGCGCGTCGGCCAGGAGAAGCTGGACTCCCTGAAGGCGGCCGAGACCGTCAAGGAGGGCTACTACGAATGAGTGAGCAACTTACCTTCACGGATGTCGAGGCCAACATCTGCACCATCGCCGGGCTCATCGAGGAGGACAAGCTGTATTTCGTACAGATGGCCGGCGCCCCGCTGATGGCCATCCTCCTGGCCAAGTACACGCGCACACCGGGGGTGGGCTACGTGGTGGAGGAGGGAGCCGTGGCGCCCAACCCCACCTTTCCCCTGCCTCGCATGATGCTGGGTGCCAGCCGTTCTCACCACCGCTCCGTCGCCTGGTATGGCATGAACATCGTGGACTCCCATTCCACCCTGGGCTTCATGGACTACGGGCTATTGGCCTGCCTTCAGATAGACAAGTTCGGCAACTTCAACTCCACCTTCATCGGGGGCACCTACGAGCAGCCGGAGCGCCGCTTCGGTGGCCCCGGCGGCGCAAACGAGATCGCCTCCACCTGCTGGCGCACTCTCCTCATGACCAAGCTCGAGAGCCGCAAGTTCGTCAACGAGCTTGACTTCATGTCGTCACCCGGCTATCTGGACGGTACCCCCGGCGCTCGCGAGAGGGTCGGCCTCCCGGCCAATACGGGGCCCTATAGGGTCATCACGCAGGAGGCCGTCTTCGGCTTCGATGAGGAGACGCACCAGATGCGGCTCATCGCCATGATGCCGTGGATGACGGTGGAGCAGGTCCTCAGCAAGATGGAGTTCAAGCCCCTCGTCGCCGACAAGGTGGAGCGAATGGAGCCACCCACCGACGAGCAGTTGACCATCATCCGGTCGCAGATCGACCCTGGTGGCTTGACCGTCAGCCGCGGCGAGTGGTACGCGATCGATCGCGAGACAGGCGAGCGGGCCCAGTAAGGGGTGCGGTCCATCTAGGGCTGCTGCGTCAGCTCTGGAAGATCATCACGTTGACGCCGCCGAGGCCGGCGTTGTGGAGGAGGGCTGTCTTCGCCCCCTGTACCTGGCGAGGGCCGGCCTCGCCGCGCAACTGGCGCGTCAGCTCGGTGATCATCGCCCCGCCGGTGGCTCCCAGGGGATGGCCCCGGCTCAACAGGCCGCCGTCCGTGTTGACGGGAATCTTGCCCGTTATCTCGGTGCCGCCTTCCCAGACGAAGGGCCCGCCTTCACCCTCGGGGACCAATCCCAGGTGCTCGATGCTCAGGATCTCGCCGGGGGTGAAGGCGTCGTGCACCTGGACGACATCGATGTCCTCAGGTCCCACCCCTGTCTTCTCGTAGCACTTGCGGGCAATGATGTCGGTAGGGCCCTCCGAGAGCTCCGGCTCATCCCTGTGGTAGATCGGCGTGGCGCCTGCCCAAGCCTTCAAGTAGACCGGCTTGCCGGTGTACTGCTTGGCCTTCTCCGCCGAAGCCACCACTACCGCCGACGCGCCGTCAGTAGTTGGTGAGCACTGATAAAGGGTGATGGGTTCGGCGATCATGCGCGAGTTCATGATCTCCTCTAAGCTCAGCGGCTCCTGATATTGGGCGTAGGGGTTGAGGGCGCCATTGCGATGAGACTTCTCGGAGACCTTAGCGAAGTGCTCTGGCTTGGTGCCGTATTCGTGCATGTGACGGCGGGCCATGAGGGCATAGGCGCCAGGCATGATGAACAAGCCCATGAGGGACTGATAGCTGGCCTGCATCTCGCCGCCGCCCAGCAGGCCTCGCTGCATCTTCTCCGCTCCGATCACCAGGGCCAGGTCGTAGATTCCGCCGGCGATCGCATCGGCGGCCAGCATGACCCCACGAGAACTGCTCGCGCAAGCCAGCTCGACGTTCGTGACCGGGATCCCTGTCATGCCCAGCTCGCTAAAGACTCGCAGCCCCACCGCCGTTCCCGGCAAGACGTGGCCGCAGAAACCGGCTTCAATGTCCTTGTAGTCGACGCCGGCGTCCTTGAGGGCTATCAGGGCCGCCTCGCGAGCCATGTCCTCCAGGCGCTTCTCCGGAAAGCGACCGAACCTGTGCAGACCGACACCCAGAATCACTACATCTCTCGCCGCCATCACGCGTGTCCCCTTTCGCTTACGGAAACCTCTGGCTGTCCTAAACCGGCTTGAACTTGAAGGCCATGAGGTCGTCGCCCTCGGCGCTGGTGCCCATCTTCTCCAGCACCATCTCAACTTCCATGCCGACGTGCACTGCTTCAGGATCGTACTCGCTCAGCACCGCCTGCACCATCGCTCCGTCCGCCAACTGCACGACAGCGATCACATAGGGGGCTTGCATCAGGGAGCCCGGCGGCGTCTGGCGGGCCACCGTGTAGGTCCAGATCTTCCCTCGCCGGCCAAGCGTCGCCTCCTCGATGCCCTCCTGACCGCAGCTCAGGCAGATGTACCGCTTAGGGAAGAAATGATCGCCGCAGTTCTGGCAGCGGCTGCCTATCAGGGCGGGCTCTTCGTTCGGGCCGGACGGCAGCCTAAAGATCCCCTCCCGCAGTGGCACCATTCGCTTCTCCGCTGGGGCTTCCTGTGCAGTCATGCTCCCCCTACCTAGCGCCCGCCTTCCGGCGGGCGGGCTTGAATCGAGACCATTGGCTAGCCTGAGTATACAATGGCCGCCTTGCGTGTCAACAAGAGTGGCTGGCGGCTGAAGGTTATCGACTTCGAGCGCTGGGGCCCTGCGTGGCGTCGGTGCTACCTGCCCTGGAAGCGGGGAGGGCGCTTCTCCAGGTATGAGCGCACGCCTTCCCGGAAGTCCTCGGTCTGGAACAGGGGCAAGAGCTGGAGAAACACGTGGTGGACGTTCGCTTCGAACGTCTCCTCCAGGCCCAGGCGCATCATCCGCTTGGTGGCCTGCACGGCGAGTGGCGCGTTGGCAGCGATCTCGGCGGCGATCTCCCGAGTGAAGGGCATGAGCCGCTCTGGTTCCACCACGTGGTTTACCAGGCCCAGCTCAAACGCCTCCTGGGCGCTGAGGGTCATGCCTCGGAACGCCACCTCGGCGGCCTTTGCCCAGCCGATGAGCCGCGGCAGGAGCCAACTGCCTCCGCTCTCCGGCAGGATGCCGCGCTTGGTGAACACCGCTGCCAGCTTCGCCTCGCTGGAGGCGATGCGGATGTCGCAGCCCAGGGCCAGGTCCATGCCGTAGCCTGCGGCCCCGCCGTTGAGGGCGCACAGCACAGGCTTGTCCGTGGTATGCAGGACCACGGGCGGGCTTCCGGCCAGGTCGAAGCGGGCGGTGGCGAGACCCGCGCCGTCGCTTCCGATGCCGGCGCCGGCGGCCACGTCCTTTACGTCCAGGCCCGCGCAGAACCCGCGACCGGCGCCGGTGAGGACGATGACCCGCACCTCGCTGTCAAGGTCGCTGTCGCGCAGGGCCCTGCTCAGGGATGCGAGCATCGGTATCGTGATGGCGTTCAGGCGCTCGGGCCGATTAAGGGTGATGGTGGCGACCCCGTCGCTCACCTCGTACAGCAGCTCTGTGTAGTCGGGCATCGAGTACCTCCTCCGGTGGACGGCAGTGACTCTTATGGCTCTTGGCGGCAATCGCTACGCGCCGGCGACGCGTCGCTTGTGGCCTGCCCAGTAGGGCTCGCGCAATTGGCGCTTCAGGACCTTGCCGCTGGGATTTCGGGGCAGCGTGTTGACGAACTCAACGGATCGGGGACGCTCGTAGCCGCCGAGTTTGTCTCGACAGAAGTCCATGATCTCCTCGTCGGTGGCGGTGGCGTCTGCCCGCAGGACGACGATCGCCTTCACCGTCTCACCCCACTGCTCGTCGGGCACGCCGATGACGGCGGCGTCGCCCACGGCCGGGTGCTTGAACAGCACGTCCTCCACCACGCGGGGGTAGATGTTCTCGCCACCGGACAAGATCATGTCCTTGACCCGGTCTTGGACGTAGACGTAGCCTTCGTCGTCCAGGACGCCGGCGTCGCCGGTGTGCAGCCAGCCGCCGCGCAGCGCCTCGGCTGTCTCGTCGGGCATGTTCCAGTACCCGCGCATCAGCTGCGGCCCGCGGACAATGATCTCGCCGATGGTGCCGTTCGGCAGCGGGTCGTCGTTCTCGTCCACAATGCGGATATCCGTGCCGACCAGAGGTCGCCCGGCGGAGAGCAGCAGGTCCGGCTTGTCCGTCAGCGCCCGTTCGTGGTCGCTGGGGAGCATGTAGGTTGCCACCGCGGTGGTCTCCGTCATGCCGTAGGCCTGCATGAACTCGCACTTGAACGCGTCAATGGCGCGGCGCAGGGTTTCCTCGGCGATGGGGGAGGCGCCGTACGTGATGCGATCCAGGTTATCGTAGCGCCGCTCGCCGATGTCGGGCACGAAGACGAGGCAGGCCTGGATCATCGCTGGCACGAGCGTGGCACGGGAGATGCGTTCTTCGCTCAGGGCCCTGACGACCTCCAAGGGGTTGAAGTCCTCCTGGATGTACAGGCACCCGCCCAGGCAGACTGTCGCTAGAGCGGTGATGGCTGCGGCCGCGTGGTAGAGGGGCGCCACGATCAACTGGCGGTCACCCGGTGTTCCAGAATAGACCACGGCGATTTGGGCGAACTGGGAGTTCACAGCGCCCTGGGTGAGCACCGCGCCCTTGGGGTGGCCGGTGGTGCCGCTAGTGTACATCTGGTAGACATCATCGTCCTCGGTGATCACGCGGTCCGGCGGCGACGGAGCCTGGTCGGCGATCCACCGCCGGAAGTCATCCCAGCCTTCCGCTCCGCCGGCATCTATAGCCACGAACCGCTCGACGGTCTTGAGTTCGCTGCGGAATCCATCCACGATGCTGACGTAGGCCGCCGAGGTGATGAGCATCCTGGGTTGGGCGTCGTTGATGATGTAGACCCACTCTGGAGCCGCCAGCCGGTAGTTGAGGGGAACCAGCACTACGCCCGCCTTGGAGGCGCCGTAGAACGCCAGGGCATACTCGATGCTGTTCTTCGAGAGAATGGCGGCCCGGTCACCGACCTGGAGTCCGGCGCTCGCGAACGCGTTGGCCAGGCGGTTCACCTCGATCGCGGCCTCTCCGTAAGTGACGTGTCGATCGCCGAGTACGGCGAAGTGGGTGTCGGAGTGCTCGCGGGCGTGGTAGTCGAGGTAATCGTGGAGTCGCATCTCTCACACCTCCTGATCGCGGAGAGACTAGAGCCGCACCGGATTCACATGGCGGTGGCTAATGATATGCGCTCGGCCGGAGTCTGTCCAGCCTTTGGCACGCACGCTGAACTTGCTGAGGACGGCGACCGCGTCGCCGTAGCGGGTGGAGGATCCACGCCGTGACCATCACTGTGGCCCGACAGCCTGAAAGACATGCCGACAAGTCAGCATGCCGCTGCGAGCCCAACGATCATGGCAACGGGGTCACCAGGGCTCAGTCTGGAGCGGGCGACGGGAATCGAACCCGTGTGACCTGCTTGGAAGGCAGGAGCTCTACCACTGAGCTACGCCCGCTCATTGTGCACCCCATTATAGTGCACTGAGACGTGCTGCTTCACGCGCCGTGGATGGCGTGGGTCGAGCGGACGTGGTGCCGGTTCTCACATGAGGGGGATGACTCTGCTCGCGAAAGGCGGGCGGGTCAGACCTAGGCCTGACCCGCGATAACATGATCCTCCTCTGGCTGGAGGCCGGCTCCGGTCGCAGCGTCTCGGTGCACGGCGAGGGCGAAACGCGCCAGATGAGAGGCGAACAGCGCCCGCAGGCCGCGAGGACTGCGTGTCGCCTCCATCGCGCGCAAAATCCCGTCTGTTTGCCGCTTCCACTCGGCCATGATGAGACGCGCTTGAAGCTCAGGTGTGAACTCGAGCATAGCGCATCGCCTCCCTAAGTCATGGTTGGCTCTACTGCTGGTGGGCTTTTGGACGCAGCAGCCGTCGCTCCATCTGCGGCGGCGTAAATAGATACCGAGCGTGTTGTCGGAGGCCACGATAAGGCGTCAGGGGATGATAGGTGCAGGAGGGTTCGTCTAGGGCATCTGTCCCACGGCGCGTGCCCAGCGCGGCCGCGGAGCTGGGGATGAAGATCGTGGGAGCGTCAGTGGGCGATATCGACATGTTTTCATCCTCTTGCGAGGCCACCGCCCGGTATGATGAGGGCGGCTAGATGATCGATCTGGGAGGGTGCGGGCCTGCGCGGGCGATACCGGCATCTTCGTACCCCCCTTTTTTTTGGGCGCGTTTTATTCTAGCGCGGCTGCCCGGTCAGTCAATCCGTAAAGCTGCGTGAATGTCCGTGAACACCGTGAATTCCTGTGCCCTCCTATCCGGAAGGCATGAACTCTACCACCGGGCTACGCCCGCTCGATGACATGGTTGTGTTTTGCGGCGGCTCAGAGCAGGCGGTAACCCCTCCGTGGCACCGTCTGCACTAGATCCTCTCCCCCGGTAACGGTCCGCAGCTTATTCCGCAGGTTGCGCACGTGGGACCGGACTAGCTCCGACGAGCCGGTGCCGGGGAAGAACTCCCACACCTTCTCCAGCAGCTCTTCCGCCGGAACGATGCTGCCGCGCCGCTGGACGAGGTAAGACATCAGGCGGAACTCCGTGGGCGTCAGCTGCACGGTCGCGCCGTCGCCGCGCAGCTCGTGCGAGCTCCGGTCGAGGGCCAGATCACCAATGCTGATCACCTCCGGGCGTGTTCCTCCGGCGGCCTCCAGCGTCTTCTCTACAGCGCGGCGGATATCTTTCCCTTCGCAGGGCTTGGTCACGATCTCATCCCGGTCTGGATCAACGGGGAACAGGCCTGCCAACCATCGGGCTCCGGCGGGCGTTAGAAGGACGATCGGGTAGCTGTCGTTGCTGCTGCGGAGCCAGCCGCAGAACTCTTTCATCTCCTGCTCGCCGATAGCGCTGTCGACTACCGCGGCGTCAACGCGGACGTTGAACAGGCTGCGGATGGCGGCGCCACTGCCGCCTGCCGTGATGACCTCGTGCCCCGCGCCAGAGAGGGCACGTTCGGCCAGCGTCTCCGTGCTGGGATCGCGAGTGACGAGCAGGACGCACGACATGGCTTTGACGGCTCAACTAGCCTATTATATACAGCAAAAGCGGTTAGGCAAGGGAGCCCCATGTCCAGACTAGTGCGGATTCTTCAGCTTCGTCTGCTCTGGCCGGTTCTGCTGCTGCTGGCGGCCTTTGTCATCTTCTTCGAGTTCATCGCCGATGTGGGCGGCAGTGCCGAGCCCCAGACGTCACCGCCAGTGGGGCCCCTGCCCACGGCCTCGCCTTCGCCCGTCGGGCAGTCGGAGTCCGGCTCTCTGGCCCCTCCGGAAAGCCCGTTGGGCCAGTCACTCGACAGATAGCAGCTCGAACACGATGTCCCCGTTGTCGTAGCGGACCAGGGTCCGCGCCTCGTCGTCGGCGAACCAAGCCCTCTGCTTGCCGCCGGACGAGCGGACCTCCAGCCGCCAGACCTGAAAGGTCCCCGCGGGTACTTCCACCGTCTCCCTGCCCGTGACCTCCAGCGTCTGAGATATGACTTGCGGCTCCGACAGGGTGGCGGAGAGCACGTCTGTATAAGTGGCCTCGTACCCATCGTGGAAGTCTATGGTGCGCCAGAGGAAGATGTCGGTCCAGCTATCGTAGGAGTGGGTGGGGGCCGAGACCTCGTCGCGGCGCTCATCGTCTTCGGTGCGCTGAATCACCAGTGCGGTGCTGTCCTGGTACTCCACCTCCCAATGTCGCGGTCCTTCGGGACCCTCGATTACCCGTTGTACGGAACTGGCCCGCAGAGTCTGGGCGTCCACCACCGCCACTGTCTCATCGCGGAACTCCTCGCTCTTGAACTCCTGACTGAAGGTGATCTCCCCGTGCGCGGATTCGATGCTGAGGAGGCCGCTGCCGATCACCTCCTCGCCGTCCAGCAGGCGGTAGCTGGCCTTCTCCGGTGCCCGCCAAGGGATGCTGGATACGATGTCTTCTCCGGACAGGATGGACGTCTCCCCCTGGCATGCCACCATCGTCAGGACCGCGAGGGATAGTGCCGCTGAGAACAGGCCGGCGCGCAGCACGGTCACGCCCCTGCGGCCAGCAGCTCCCCTATCCGGACCAGCGCTTCCTCAACGTCGTGGCGCTCGATGCCGTAGTGGGTGACCATGCGGATGCGGCCGCCGCCCTCGTCCAGGCAAAGAATGCCCTGTGCTCCCAGCTGGCCCATCATCTCCCACTGGCCCCAGCCGTCGGCGCGGAAGAAGACCAGGTTGCTCTGCGGCGGCGGCGCCAACCTGATGCCGGGGATACTCGACAAGCCTTCGGCCAGGAGGCGTGCGTTGTCATGGTCCTCGGCCAGGCGGCCGACCATGTTGTCAAGGGCGTAGCCACCGGCGGCGGCGATGATCCCGG